>NZ_CP039852.1:1033125-1377500 GCF_006228385.1 Salinimonas iocasae | reverse complement strand
CTAATCAGCATAGTATTTCATATATCAGGGCACTCAGGATAGAGAAAATCAGCCCTGCCACTTTTATAACCAGGTATCAGTGTACATACACACAATCTGCTGTAATAGCTCAAAAGGTCAATTAAGATGACGCGAGTCACGGTGAGATAATAATAACAACATACATCTAAATGATGGCACTACCCAACGGCTGATGCTTTGTAGTACCGATTCAGTGCGTACTGCTTTACCTGGAAAAGAAAATGAATAAATTTTTAAATACCGTTGCTTTAATTTGCTCAGTCACCTTTGTACCCGCTCAGGTTAATGCTGCCGATACTGTCTGGAATTTTAACCCTTACAAATCAAAACTTTCGCTCAACAATCAGGGTTACGGGAATGAGTTGACCACGACTCAGAATAAGCAAACCCTGAATATAACCGCCTGGTCAGGAACTGATTACGGCGCCATTGCCGGTTCGAAAATCAGTGCTAATGAAGCAGGACTGCTAAACTATAATAAGATTCAAAAAGGTTATAGCAAAGACAGTCACTATATAGACAATGCTTATAGCAACGATATGCTCCTGTTTTCTTTTGACGACTCTGTCAGTGTCAGCGGTCTGAGTCTGGGCTATACGCATAACGACCATGATTTATCTGTTGCGGCTTTTCACTCTATTCCTCTGCTGTCTGGCAATACGTGGGCGAATGTTGCCAGTCAGGCGATATTTACAAAAAGCTTTTCAAATACTGAGTTCAGCAACTCTAATACACTAAGCTTCTCTAATGTGGCAACTGAAGCGAAATACTGGCTTATTGGTGCATACAATTCCAACTTTGGCGGCAATAGTATCTGGTCAAAGGAGAATGACTATATGAAACTATTAACCCTGACAACACATTATGCGCCCTCAGCCAGTGTTCCTGCCCCGGCAAGTGCATTTCTGTTTGCGCTTCTTGGGCTAGTGGCACTCAGACGTCGTCACTAAACAATAGAATATTCAATAAAGCCCCTCTGTGCAGGGGCTTTTTTGTGTAGACTAGCTGTAATTTGCGTGAATTAGTAAAGCGAGAGTATTGTGAAATTATCTGTCAAAGCCAGTATTTTCAGTTTGTTGTTAATGGGCGGCGCGTCGACATATGCCACCCCGCATTCCGCCTCGTACGATGAGGCGTTGACAGCCTTCAACACTGGCCAGGTCCAAAGCGCTTATCTTACATTGAAACATGTACTAAAGGCGTCCCCGGATCATTTACCCGCAAAACTGTTAATGGGCCGCATTTTGCTTTTAGACGGGTACACTAAAGAAGCCATCGAGGAATTTGAAGAAGTATTACTCGCCGGCGGTGACAAAAGCCTTGTACTGCCTGCTTTATCGCGTGCTTATTTACGCGAAGGTCAGTATGAGAAGATTTTTGTCATGCTTAAGCGACACAAATTATCTGGTGATGCTGAAGTATCGGTGACTCTGGCTGCTGGTACGGCTTACATACGGCTCAATCAACTCGATGATGCGCGCTCACTCTATGCACAGGCGCTAAAAACGCATCCCAATGTAGTACCGCTACTTAATGCCCAGGCTAATTTGTTACTTGACCAGAACCAACCTGCTCAAGCACAGGAGTTGGTTAAACGTGCTTTGTCGATTAGTGACAGTGAACCGCTTACGCTCATCACACAGGCAAAACTGTATGCCGCACAGGGAAAAGAGGCTCTGCCGGTGTATGCTAAAGCCTATGAACTGGCACCGCAAAATCCTGCGACTATGCGATCTTATGCTGGCGCGCTGGCTGAAGGCGGCCAGTTTGACAAAGCTTCTGCCATTATTGACGAAATTGAAGCTCAAACCCCGGGTGATATTCAAAATCAGCTTATTAAAGCGCGCATACTAGCGCTGACACAACATCATACTGAGGCTGATAAAATTCTAAAATCGCTGACAGATAAGCTGAGTTTATTAACAGAGAAGCAGCTAAATGAGCGCATAGAGCTGAGTCTGATTGCGGGAATTGTTGCTTATTTAAATAAAAACTACAGCCTGGCAAGTACCGAGCTTTACCGGTATGTCGGTAAACGCGATGCATCTCCTGAGCAATTAAGCATGCTTGCCGATGCAATGATAAAAAACAGTAATTATAAAGATGCCTCTAATTTACTCGATAAGTACGAACAAACGGTAATCTCACACTTGCCTTTGGCGCGGTTGTACTGCGAACTGAATCTGGCTATGAATAAACCATTTAAGTGTAATCAGATTTTGCCCGCCCTGACTACCCGGTACGAAGGCCAGGAAAACTTTTCCATTTTAAAAGCGAAATTGCTTTTACACAGTAAAGAAACAGAGAAAGCCAGGCAGTTACTGGCTAACGAACTGGCAGGCTCAACTAACGAAGAGGTGGTACGCCTGAAGATTGCCTTGTTTAGTGAACAGGAAGATTACAAAAGTGCTCTTAAGCTCGCCAAGTCACTCTTGCAAAAGCAACCGCAAAGTATTGCGCATCAGGCACTTGTCAGCGATTTATTGATTCGGAACAATAGCATGGCTGAGGCAGAAAAAGCCGTTGATACATTGCTCGGTGCAGATCCGGACAATGTGGCAGGTCTGATTGCAAAAGCCAGAATTAGTTTCTTTAAAAAAGACTGGGCTACCAGTACTGAAGCGATTGAGCTTGCCATCGGACAGGATAAGACTAACGTCCCCGCCCGTATTCTTGCCGCACAGATTTATACTGCGTATGGTAAGGATGAAAACGCCATAGACCATTTACTGGCTGCTAAAACTTTAGAGAGTCGCAATCCCACCCCCAGGCAACTACTGGTATCAGTATATTCCAGACAAGGTGAACTTAAAGCCGCGCTGAGTGAAATTAACGCCCTGCTTGGTATCGATCGATTGTCCGCTGACTTTCACATACAAAAAGCTTCTGTGCTTTCTGAAATGGGCAACACGGCCGAAGCGCAATCACAGCTGAAAATGGTGTACGCACTGTGGGCACAACAGCCGGAAAAATTGCTGCAACTGGCAGAGCAACAGTCCCAGGCTGGTGACATATCCGGCGCAGAAAAATCTCTTCAGCAGGCAATCAAACTTGCGCCAAAAGCGCCTCGCCCCTATTTGGAATACGCGTCGTTTCTTATCCGCCACAACAGGCTTGAGCAAAGCGAGAATATGTTGACAGATTTTGCCAATCAGTTCGGTAAAACGGCTAATCTGGCGATGCTTCGTGGTGACCTGGCCGTTGCCAGCAATAAGCCTCAGCAAGGTTTCTCACACTATATGACAGCATTGGAGCGCGCACCAATGTTCAGGCTGGCATTGGTTAAAGCCTTCGAGCTTGCACGGACAGGAACGGGTCGTGACACACTAATCCATTACCTGTCTTCCAACAGTGAAAGTGGCGAGACTTTTCAAAAACATTTGCTGGCTGATCTGTATTATATAAAGGCTGACTATACCCGTGCCGAGGCAGCTTACAACCAGTTGCTGGCGGAAGAAAATTTTGAAAATAAAGCATTTGTGCTGAACAACTTAGCCAATATTCATGCTGAAAATGATTTGACGGAAGGATTAGCGCTGATAGAAAAAGCGCTTGAGCTGCAACCGCGCTCCGCGGCGTTGATGGATACAAAAGGCTGGCTGCTTTCTCTTAGTGATGATTATCACCAGGGATTAAGCCTGCTTCGTCAGGCATATACGCTGGATTCATCAGATCCCAGTGTGCAATACCATATCGCCTATACGCTGAATAAACTTGGTCGACAAGAAGAAGCACGAGCAATATTGCAAAAGCATCAAACACTGAATAAATCATTTAGGGAACAACCGGACGCTCAGACATTAATGCAATCGCTATAAAAAAGGAGGCTAACGCCTCCTTTTTTAGATTAGATAATTAATGTGTATCAGCTTCAGGTTTCAGAATAATAATCTGTTCATCATCCTCATCAATTCGGATAGTTGAATCAGGAACCATATTTCCTGATAGCAGCTCCTGTGCCAACGGGTTTTCTATTTGCGTTTGAATAGCGCGCTTCAGCGGACGTGCGCCAAATACGGGATCAAACCCCGCCTCGGCCAGCTTATCCATCGCTGCACCAGAAAGCTCAAGTTTGAACCCTTTATCAGCCAGTCGCGCGCGCAGTGAAGCCAGCTGTATTTTGGCAATAGACTTAATTTCTTCTTTGCCCAGGGGGTGGAACACGACGATATCGTCCACGCGGTTAATAAACTCTGGCCTGAAATGTTGTCCCACCACATTCATCACCATCGATTTCATTTCCTCATACTGACTTTGGGAGTGCTTATCCTGAATGATGTCTGAGCCAAGGTTCGAAGTCATGATGACCACTGTATTTTTAAAATCGACAGTCCGCCCCTGTCCGTCAGTAAGACGCCCGTCATCTAATACCTGCAACAATATATTAAATACATCTGGATGCGCTTTCTCCACCTCATCCAGCAATATAACCGAATAGGGTTTGCGTCTGACTGCTTCAGTCAGATACCCGCCCTCCTCGTAGCCGACATAGCCAGGAGGGGCTCCCACCAGTCTGGATACTGAATGTTTTTCCATAAATTCAGACATGTCGATACGTACCATCGCATTTTCTGTATCGAACATGAACCCAGCCAGCGCTTTACATAGCTCTGTTTTACCCACTCCTGTCGGCCCTAAAAACAAAAATGAACCAATGGGCCGATCCGGATCGGCAAGTCCAGCCCGGGAGCGCCTGATTGCATTGGAGACAGCAGTCACTGCCTCACTCTGGCCCACCACACGTTTATGTAAAGCATCTTCCATGCGCAGAAGCTTCTCGCGCTCACCTTCCAGCATTCTGGCGACAGGGATACCTGTCCAACGCGACAATACGTCGGCAATTTCTGCGTCGGTAACTTTATTTTTTAGCAGTGATGTTTCTCGAGTCTCACTTTCAGAAGCCCGTTCAAGCTTCATCTCCAGTTCAGGAATCCGGCCATATTGTAACTCGGACATCCTGTTTAGATCTGATGCTCTGCGCGCGATTTCCAGATCGAGTTTCGCCTGTTCTAACTCAGACTTGATGCTCTGGGTGCCCTGCATCGCTTCTTTCTCATCCTTCCAGATGCTATCCAGTTCGGCATACTTTTGCTCAGCCTGCTCACGCTCCAGTTCAATCATTTCAAGACGCTTGTGGCTCGCATCGTCAGTTTCCTTAGCAAGCGCCTGCTCCTCCAGCTTAAGCTGAATAATTCGGCGCTCTAGCCGATCCATGTCTTCTGGCTTGGAATCAATTTGCAGACGGATGCTTGATGCAGCCTCGTCGATAAGGTCGATGGCTTTATCAGGTAACTGCCGGTCACTGATATACCGATGCGATAAGCTTGCCGCGGCTACAATTGCAGGGTCAGTAATATCGACCGAATGATGCAACTCATAGCGCTCTTTTAGTCCGCGTAAAATAGCGATGGTATCTTCTACAGACGGCTCATCGACTAACACTTTCTGGAACCGGCGCTCTAAGGCAGCATCTTTTTCAATATACTGACGATATTCGTCTAAGGTTGTGGCGCCCACACAGTGCAGCTCACCACGGGCCAGAGCGGGTTTAAGCATGTTGCCGGCATCCATCGCGCCGTCAGATTTACCCGCGCCCACCATAGTATGCAACTCGTCAATAAACAGAATCACCCGGCCTTCTTCTTTGGCCAGTTCATTCAGGACTGCCTTTAATCTTTCCTCGAACTCACCACGATACTTGGCACCGGCAACCAGTGCGCCCATATCTAAAGACAGGACACGTTTGTCTTTAAGGCCCTCAGGCACCTCACCATTGATAATGCGTTGAGCCAGCCCTTCTACGATGGCGGTTTTACCCACGCCCGGTTCTCCAATCAGGACTGGGTTATTTTTCGTCCGGCGCTGCAACACCTGCACAGTCCGACGAATTTCATCATCACGCCCGATGACCGGATCTAGCTTGCCCTGCTCTGCCCGCTCTGTCAGGTCAGTGGTATATTTTTCAAGCGCCTGTCGGACGTCTTCAGCATTTGGATCGGTAACTTTCTGTCCGCCGCGCATGGTATCAATCGCTTTTTCTATTTTCGCTTTCGACAGATTCAGCTCTTTTAAAATACTTCCCAGCCGCCCTTTATCTTCAAGTGCTGCCAGTACGAATATTTCAGAAGTGATATATTCATCTTTTCGCTGCTGTGCAATCTTGTCGCACAAATTCAGCAGTATGCCGGTTTCCTTACTCAGCTGGATATCGCCGCCAACACCTTCAACTCTCGGCAGTCGTTCGATAGCCTCACTCAGAGCAGAACGCAGGGCATTGACGTTAATACTGGCCTGGTCCAGCAGTGGACGTACGGAACCGCCCTGCTGGTTCAGCATGGCTGTCATCAAATGTACAGGCTCAATGAACTGATGGTCTCTGCCCAGTGCAAGCGACTGCGCATCTGAGATGGCTATCTGAAATTTACTGGTGAATCTGTCTAAACGCATAGTGAAAATCTCTCGCAAAAACCCTGAGTAATTTATGGGTACAGACTACATGCGATTCAAGATGACAGATTAAAATTGCGTCAGGTTATTGATTTAAATCAAACGATGCCGATGACACTGACCATTCGACCCGTAGCAGACATTCCCTGATGCGTCGCGCGGCGATGTGAGAAAAAGCGCTTCTCTTCACTGTATGTGCATAATCCGGCATCAGTGATGTTTGTAACATTTGCATCATTTAACTGCATCGCGGCAATATGTGGCAAATCAATACGCCATTTATCTATTTCGCTGTCGTTAACCACAGCAGCTTCGTAGTCCATAAATCTGCTGGCGACCCGCTCATCAACCTGATAGTGCCGCTGGCAAATAGCAGGGCCTATCCAGGCCATAAGCTCTGAAGCAGGGCTTTGCATTGACGCGATGGTTTTGGCTATGACTTTCTTATCTAAGCCCTGCCAGCCGGCGTGAACAGCGGCAACTTCTGTACCTTCCATATTACACAATAGTACAGGTACACAGTCCGCGGTCATTACGGCGCACCAATGTGCCCGATGGCAGCTTATACTGGCATCAGCGTCAATGTTACCGGAAGGTAAGGTGACCACGTTGTTTCCGTGCACCTGGTTCAGCCAATGCAGCTTTTGCTGCCCGGGTAGCCGGGCTCGGTTTTGTAAGACTGACACAGGGTTATCATTTACGTGCAATCCAACATTCAGCGATGCATAAGCGCCCTGGCTTACGCCACCGAGCCGCGTCGAACAGTAAGCGATTACCGATGACGGTGCAGCCCAGGCCGGACTGATCAACACAGAATCAGTAGTCGTCGAAGCCATGCTCTTTAGTATCCTCACGCACCACGTCCAAAAGATTGACCATATCTTCGGGAAGCGGCGCCTGCCATGTCATCCACTCTTCAGTTTCCGGGTGGAATAAGGACAACTGTGCAGCATGGAGTGCCTGACGCTTAAACTGACGGAGCGTATTGATGAAAGTGTCTGAAGCTTCGCGCGGTAAACGCGGTCGACCACCATATACCGGATCGCCTACCAGTGGGTGCTTTATATGTGTCATATGAACCCGAATCTGATGGGTCCTTCCAGATTCGAGTTTAAGCCGGATGTAAGTATGGGCGCGAAATTTTTCTTTAACCCGATAGTGCGTAACGGCCGGCTTACCGGTTTCACGCACCGCCATTAGCGTTCGCTTGGTAGCATGACGTCCAATTGGTGCATCAACCTCTCCACCACCTACCATCGTACCGATGGCAAGCGCTTCATATTCACGACTCATCGTGCGCTCTTGCAACTGTTCTACCAGATGCGTTTGCGCAGGGATTGTTTTAGCCACGACCATCAGGCCGGTGGTGTCTTTATCCAGGCGATGAACTATACCGGCCCGGGGCACTTTATCGATATCTGGAACATGATTTAATAATGCGTTGAGTAACGTACCATCCTGATTCCCCGCTCCCGGGTGTACGACCAGGTCTGCCGGTTTATTTATGACCAGGATAGCGTCATCTTCATAGACGATATCTAAATGAATATCCTGAGGCTTGCTCAGCGTCTGGACTTCCATGACAGCAGCGACTTTGACAGTTTCATCCATCGCCATCTTGTGTCTGGGTGTGGTATTTACTTCATCATTGATAGTAACATTGCCATCTAAAATCCAGCTTTTTAACTTCGAGCGTGAATACTCAGGGAACAAATCAGCTAAAACCTGATCTAACCTCTGACCAAAGTGATGGGGCTGAGTTACCGCCTCAAGATTCACGGTATTTTGTGACTGGGACATAAAGCGCCAATTCGTTAAATGAAAAGTCGCATTATAACAAGCTTTGTGATTTCTTGAGACGATCTTTGCAGTATTCTGTGGTCATTCACAGAATGAGTACGTTAGAATGCGTTAAATAAATGCAAAATTGCCACACCAAAAACGACGAATTGGGGTACGAGATAATAATATGAAGACATTCCGTTATATGGCGCCGCTGGTAGTTGGTGTCATGGTGTCTGTTGCAGGATGTAGCTCCTCTGACGACGCAGAAGAACAAGCCGCACTGGCAAATATGGGCGCGCAGCAAATGTATCAGCAAGCGCAGCAAAATATGCAGGCCGGTAACTTCAGTGCAGCGTCAAACACGTTAAGTGCGCTGGACTCGCGCTATCCGTTCGGGCCTTTGTCACACCAGGTGCAACTCGATCTTATCTATAGCTACTATAAGTCCGGTAAAATTGATGAGACGGTTGCAACTATCGATCGTTTCATTCGGTTGAACCCTAATCATTCTGATATCGATTACGCATTTTATATGCGCGGCCTGGTCAATATGGAAGCAGATAACAATCTGTTTCAGGAACTAATGAACATTGATCGCTCTGACCGCGACCCGGCAAAATCACGCCAGGCCTTCGACGACTTCAGAAGACTGATTCAACAGTATCCTGACAGTAAATATGCGGCTGATGCTCGTAAGCGGATGATGTTTATTAAGAACCGTCTGGCGAGTTATGAAATTGCGATTGCGAAATTCTACATGCGTCGGGAAGCATATGTCGCAGCGGCTAATCGGGGTCGATACGTTATTGAACATTTCCCTGATTCTGACCAGGTTCAGAGAGCGTTAGAAATAATGGTATCGAGCTATGAGGAACTCGGCCTGACAGAGTTACGAGACAACGCCATGAAGACGCTCAAACTTAATTATCCCGACAGCCGATACATCGGATAACGGAAAATGGCCTGCGTTCGCAGGTCTTTTTTTATCTGAAAAAGATGTGACTAAAAGGATTAGTTAGTCGTGCTATGCCCGAAGTAAAATGCAATGGCTGGTCGAGTACGGTAAATAAAAGGCAACCTTGCGGCGTATTGCAAATTGGCGCATGCGTATCGTTGCTGTCCATGTAAACATAATCACCGGCCTGAAAATGATTGATGCCGTCTTCGTAGGTTCCCTTCAACACCAGTGATGTTTCAATACCCCGGTGAGAATGTTCAGGTATGCCTCCTCCCTGGCCTAAATAAATCAGATTTGCAGCCACAGAATCGCTACCAATATCCACTGGCGCTTGCCAAAGACGCCCCACCATACTGGTCCAGCTACCTGTTGAAGGAATAAATTTACGTAGTGTTTTGGGTAGGATAAATCGTCGACCGTCTAAGTCTACGGAGGCTGTAAGTCCCTTTGAGCGGTGCTGAGCACCTTTGTCGGCGGGTAGCTTCAATATACTCTCAAGCATATCGTTAAAACCGCGTTGTGAAGAAGCGCTGTTATCAACAGAGAGCCCGCTTGCATCACCCTCAAACCTTTCAGCGTGAATAAGCGTCTGCTGATGCGCAATTTTCTCACAACGTTCGCACATATCACAATGTGCGGAAATCATTATTGAATCAATAGGAGACAACCCACCCTGAACATATTCCGATAACTGTTCAGGGTCAGGATGAAACTTAATCATGATCTTGTAGCATAACCTTTAAACGTTGAAGTGCCAGACGTGTTCTGGATTTCACTGTACCTAATGGAATACTCAATTCATCAGCAACCTCTTGCTGAGATTTTCCATCGATATAAATAGCTTCGATAACGGCTTTTTGTTTTACTGGCAATGCTTCAAACATAAAACCTATTTGTTCCAGCGTAATCTGCTCGTCAAGCGAAGTTTCGTTAGCGTCGGCTGTTTGTTCACAAAGAACCGGCCACAAATCATCTGAGCAAACATCTTCTTTACGATTCTGTAGCTTGCGAAGCATATCGAATCGAATGTTACGGGCAATAGTAAAAATCCAGGTAGACGGGCTACCTTTTTCTGCATTAAACAGGTGTGCCTTTTGCCATACATTTGACATCGTATCCTGAACCAGCTCCATCGCTAATGCTTCGTTACCCATTTGCTTTAATGCATAGGAGCGTAAACGTGGTGCAAAATAACTGAAAATTCTTGCAAAAGATCTTTTACACCGGCTTTCTGCTACAGACACGATATAGCCTGACATTTCTCCCGCACAATCTTTCGGTTTAACTACACTGTTGCTTTGTTCTAATGGAATTCCAACTAACATAAGCTTCGTCCGCATTTCCTGTTTGGTGATGAGTATCTACAGTGAAAAGTTAAATGATCCGTTACTCAGCGTTCCCAGTATTTCTATTCTTACACTGCTAAATGTAATCTTTACACACTACGACTTTTTTACTGCATCAGCGCGCTTAGGTAATTTAACAACGGCTTGCAATCTTTTTGTGCCAGAAAATACTGTTTTTGTTTAGCATCTATCGGTAATAGCTCCAGCCACCGAAAGAGTACCCACTGAGGATCTTCAAATTGTGCGCTATCATATAAGCTACTTATATCGGGATAACGCTCAAAAACTTCCTCTAACCTTTCCACCATAGGTGAAATTTGTTGGGCGGAAACATCACACTCCCAGGCATCTTGCTCTGAGTACTGTCCGATTCTCAATCCATCAGACTCTGTTTCGATGTTTCGCACCTCTACGTTGTATAGACCAGCAACCTTTATGCCAAGCAACCCATCTTCGAGCAATTCAAAGTCAATTACCTTTGCATATGTCCCTACAGGAAAAATATGTTCGTTGGTATTTTTATCTCCCTCAGCATTTAGCATACACATTATAAAACCCGATTCGTTAGCACATACTTGCTTCACCATCCTTGTATAGCGGGGCTCAAAGATCCGCAGCGACATTCTGCCTTGCGGCATAAGATGTGCGGAAAGTGGAAACAATGGAACTTTTGCGCTCGCCATTCGGGTACATAAATTTGTTAAGATTTGTGGCTGGTTACGCCAACAATATGTAATTGGATCGGAGCGTGACCTCCTTCTCAGTGTGTAAAATTACAGCGAATCTGATCTTGGGTATGAAAATTTGGGTAGTCTTTTTATACATTTTACAAAATGATGCTTATGACGCATATCGAAAGATTTTGCTCGATTTATCGGGACCTTACAAAAATTTCATCTAATGATTTAAGGACCATTTACACTGAAGATGTAGAATTCATTGACCCTATTCAGCGGCACAAGGGTCGAGATAGCGTTGAGGCATATTTTTCAAAACTTAATGAAAACGCAAGGTCGTGTAAGTTTGATATCACCAACACCATTCCTTGCGATACGAACAATGATGGTGTGACAGCTGTGCTGACCTGGCATATGACACTAGAGCTCAACACGCCGCGCAAGACGATTCATCTGGACGGTACTACCCTATTAAAAGAAGGCGCGTCTGGATTTTACTACCATCGCGACTATTACGATCTTGGCGAAATGGTCTATGAGCATGTCCCTGTCGTCGGTTGGTTAGTGATGAAAATTAAAAGGAAACTGGCGCAATGACCACTATGTTAATAACTGGTGCCACCTCAGGTATCGGCGAAGCACTGGCTCAGCATGCAGCTGACCAGGGCTATCAGATAATCGCGTGTGGTCGCAATCAGGACAAGCTTGACGAGTTAAGTCACCATGACAATATCAGTCCTTTACAGTTTGATGTGAGTGACAAGAATGCCACCTATAATGCTCTGAGTACCTGTGATTTCGATATAGCGGTGTTAAATGCCGGTACCTGCGAATACGTAGATATCGAAGAATTTGAAACCGAAATGTTCCGTCGTGTATTCGAGGCGAACTTTTTTGGTGTAGTCAATTGCGTAAACGGATTACTGCCTAAGCTAAACAAAGGAAAGAAACTGGTTGTCGTAGATAGTATGGCCAGACTGCTTCCTTTTACCCGAACAGAAGCTTATGGCTCGTCTAAAGCGGCGCTACATTATTTCACTAAATCGTTAGAAGTCGACCTGTGGGATAAAGGTGTAAAAGTTCAGGCGGTGTCACCCGGGTTTGTTGAAACGCCACTGACAGATAAAAACGATTTTGATATGCCCATGATGATAAAGGTGGACCGGGCCGCCAGAGATCTCTTGCATGGCATCGAGAAGAATCATCAAACTATTTTCTTCCCAACCGTATTTGGTTGGATTATGCGGTTCATGCATATTCTGCCCACTGCCGTGCAGCGAAGATTATCACTTTCTATGCGAAATAAATAAAGAGAGCAAAAATGAATCAAAAGGTTGCCATTATCGGAACAGGAATTTCCGGTCTAACCTGCGCGTATCTGCTTCAACGCCACCACGATATTACCGTGTATGAAGCTAATGACTATATTGGCGGTCATACTGCAACTAAAAACGTAACCGTTGATAACCAACAGTATGCTATTGATACAGGCTTTATTGTTTTTAATGACTGGACCTATCCAAACTTCATAAAGCTTATGGAACGTCTTGAGGTAGAAACGCAGCCCACGGAAATGAGCTTTTCCGTTCAGGCGCCCAAGTCCAACATTGAATATAACGGTAATACACTTAATACACTTTTTGCTCAGCGCCGCAATTTGGCTCGACCAAGATTCTGGCGAATTGTCAGAGATATCGTTGCTTTTAACAAAGCCTGTAAAAAGCACCTCAAAGAAGGTCGTGACACAGCCGATAAAACGCTGTTTGGCTTTATCCAGGAATTAGGATTAAGTGATGATTTCGCTAATTTCTATATCTTGCCCATGTGCGCCGCCATCTGGTCAGCAAGCCTGGAACAAACACGGGCTTTTCCTTTGAAATTCTTCCTTCAGTTTTTCAACAATCACGGACTGCTGAACATCACAAACCGACCACAGTGGTATACCCTCAAAGGCGGCTCGTCATCGTATATTGCGCCTCTGACAGCAGGCTTCAAAGACCGAATCAGACTTTCATCAGCAGTAAGGCGGGTAGAAAAACGCGACCACCGCTGGGCGGTAAAAACGCAAAATGATGAAAGATACTACGATCAGGTTATTTTTGCCTGTCACAGTGATCAGGCATTGAAAATGCTGGCGCACCCCAGCGCTGCCCACCAGCAAATACTGGGGAATATCCCTTATGCCAACAATGATGTTGTACTGCACACTGATACCGGCCAACTCCCTAAGAGACAACTCGCCTGGGCGAGCTGGAACTACCTGCTGACAGAAGATAAGGATGAAGCCAAAGCCCCCGCTACAGTGACCTACGATATGAATATTCTGCAACGACTGTCCAGCGATACCACATTTTGTGTCACGTTGAATAACACCGCTGAGATTAGTCCCGGGAAAGTTTTGGGTAAGTATCAGTATGCGCATCCGCAATACAGTCAGAAAATGGTAGATGCCCAACGCAGACGCAGTGAAATTTGCGGCCGGGATAACCTGCACTTTTGCGGGGCGTATTGGTATAACGGCTTTCATGAGGATGGTGTCAAAAGCGCACTGGATGTGGCTAAACGCTTTGGTGAATCACTGTGACTGCCAGTGGCATCTATCACGGGACCGTTTATCATGAACGGTTCGCACCTACCCGGCACCGGTTTAAATACGCCATTTTTTTGTTCTGGCTTGATCTAAAAGAACTTGACCAACTTGATGAAAAGGTTAAACATTTTTCATCAACGCATCGGTCTCTTGTTCAATTTCGTAGATCTGATTACGTTGGTGATGAAAACGAGGATATCCGTACTGCGGTATTGAATAAAATCGTTTCTGTTGGAGGACCCCGACTGACAGGTGATGTTTTCCTGTTGGGTCAGTTACGTATGCTTGGTCTGTATTTTAGTCCGGTCAATTTTTATTTCGTCAGGTGTGAAGGTGATAATAACTTTAGCCATATGCTGGCTGAAGTATCCAACACCCCCTGGAACGAACGGCATTATTACTGGGTAGATTTAAAGGCGCAGGAAGATACGCCAAAAGCTTTTCACGTATCGCCCTTCAACCCTATGGATATGCAATATAAATGGCATATTGAACAACCTGACAAAACGTTTGCCATGCGTATGGATTGCCATCAGCAGCAAAAAGATTTCAGTGCCGGACTGACGATGTCCCGGGTAACGTTAAACTCAAAGACATTGCGTCAGGCACTTTTGAAAACCCCAAGTATGACAATAAAGACCGTATTTGGGATTTACTGGCAGGCCCTTAAGCTCTGGCTTAAGCGGACGCCTGTTTATTCGCACCCGGATAGTTAGGAATTATTATGTCGCATGGAGAATCTGCAGTAACGATGCTACAGGCAGGGTCGCTGATTGACAGAGCGAGCCGCACAGCATTTTTAAAGGTTATGTCTGCCCTGCCCCAGGGCCACATGAAAATTGCTGAACAAGGGCATACTATTGCCCGATTCGGCGATCCGGAAGACACCCTCAAAGCGACGATTGATATTCAGTCAATCGAAGCTTATCGGCACTTATTATTTGGCGGCAGTATCGCTGCCGGCGAAACTTACATGGATGGATTATGGGAAACGCCTGATCTTACATCTGTTATCAGGATATTTGCCCGGAATCTACCTTTTCTGGACGCGTGGGAAAACAAGTTTAAATGGCTCACGATGCCTCTGCACAAGGTTCAGCACTTTACTCGCCGTAATCACGCCACCCAGGCGAAAAAGAATATTGAAGCACATTACGATCTGGGGAATAAGCTCTACACACGTTTCCTTGATGAAACGATGATGTACTCATCAGCAATCTACCCCGACCCACACACCAGTTTGGCTGATGCTCAGCATTACAAGTTACGGGCGCTTTGCAATAAACTTCAGTTAAAAGAAACCGACCATCTGCTTGAAATAGGCACTGGCTGGGGTGGCATGGCTATTTTCGCAGCTAAATATTACGGCTGCCACGTTACGACAACGACCATTTCTGAAGAACAATATGCTTATGCTGAGGCCTGGGTTGAAAAAGAGGGGCTGAAAGATAAGATCACACTGCTTAAAAACGATTATCGTGATTTGACAGGTAAGTATGACAAGCTGGTTTCTGTAGAGATGATTGAAGCGGTCGGTAAGAAGTATCTCGGTAATTTTTTCCAGAAGTGCAGTAGTTTACTAAAAGACGACGGTATCATGGCTCTCCAATCAATCACCATTGATGACAGACGCTTTGACAGCTATGCAGACAGTGTTGATTTTATCCAGAAATATATCTTTCCCGGCGGTTTCTTACCCTCTCAGCTGGTCATTAGTGACCATTTGAAGCGCTATAGTGACCTGATGGTTCGCGATTTACAGGATATCGGCCTTGATTATGCCAAAACCCTGGACGATTGGTACGAAGGTTTTATCAGTGCAAAAGAGGCATTAATGGCTGATGGTTATGACGAGCGATTCGCCAGAATGTGGACCTACTACCTAAAATACTGTGAGGGTGGTTTTCTGGAACGTGCTATCAGTGCCGTGCAGCTGGTAATAACTAAGCCGGGTTGCAAGCTTCCTATTGTCCGCGGTTAGGTACAATACTTTATTGGAAGGTTTAGGGAATTGATAAAGAAAAGGCTTACCAGAACTGGTAAGCCTTTTTTGCTATGTCATGGGAGACACATACAAAGAACTTTATTGTGTACACATACCAGTGCTGTTAGCAGCATCAAAGGTCAGACTGCTTTGTACACCGTCTACACAGAAGTTTGCAGTGACCTTTCCGGACAGTGCAGTCGACGTCGTAAATACCACAACGCCATTTGCATCAGTGACACCGTTGGCAGACTCATTCCAATCGCCGGTAAACTGACCGGTGACGGTTGCCCCTTCAACGGGTGAGCCGGTGTTGTCAACAACGGTCACGGTTGCCTGACCGCTTTTCACACCTTTGCCCGCGCTAACTGTTGTGGTGACTACATCACTAACGACAGCCGAAGTACCTGCAGGTTCCTGAGTACCGCTATCGGCGCCATATATCGCCATATTATCTAGATAATATGTGTCGCCGTTGTTGCTGTTCGGCGCGATAAGGATAACAACTGTATCTACATCAGTGTCCGTTGTTCCACCATCAACGCGGTCCTCAAGAATGAATTTAAGACGTTGCCAGCCTGATACTGCTTCAGTATGAGCAATAAACTTAGAATGACGGCCTGTTGGATAGTTATCCGGCGTAGCCTGGCTGCTGTCCTCCAGCTGAATTAGAATTTCCTGCTCAGAGGGAACCGGCATGTAAACGTCCATATAGAAAGCTTCATTACCAGCGATCAACGGACCAGCATCAGTAATAACCGGTGTAGTACCTGCTATAACATCGTACAATGATGCACTACTTCTGACATATTCCAGCGCCGTTGGCGAGCTGTTTACAGTGTCCGATACAGGGTTAGGAACCTCGTTATACTGACCTTCCCAACTGGTAATTGTGAGGTCGCCGTCTGTTTCAAAGTCATCCAGCACATGGTCTGTAGTTAAAACAGGTAGTACGTGAACATCCATCGCAACTGTGCTGGTACCACAACTATTGGTAATATCAGCTGTTACCGTGCCGCCTTGCTCCGCCCAGTCTACAGTCAGACTGTTTGTTGAAGATGTTTGTTGTGTAGGTGAATTCCAGCTGTAGCTACTTCCGGTACCCGCCTCATCAACAATCTGGTAAGTACTCTGAGAATTTGCATCGACAATGTGCGGACCTGAAAGCGAAGGCTGTCCGAAGTCGTAAACGCGTACATAATCGACTTCCATGGTTTGCGGAAGCTGAGAGTCATCAACGACACCACCGATGCTGCCACCCACAGCCATATTAAGCAGGAAGTGATAACTATAATTTTCGAATGTCCAGAACGCTGGATCACTCAAATCATCGGGGGTTTTAACTGAATAAAGAATATCATCTACATACCAACGAATCTCATTAGGCTCCCACTCTACCGCGTACTCATGAAATCCGTCTGACCAACGGTCAGGCTGTTTGATGATTCGTCCACTGGTCCACTCATTATCAGGGTATGCGTTGCCGTAATGAATTGTTCCAAACGCAATCATATCGGCCTGACCCGTGGCTTCAAGAATGTCGATCTCACCACTCATTGGCCAGCCCTCAGCAGGGTCGGTAGGCAACATCCAGAAAGCAGGCCACATACCTGTTCCGGTAGGAAGTTTAATACTGGCTTCGAAACGTCCGTGGGTCCATTCACCACCGTTCGGCATATTCGCCGTACGAATACGGCCAGATGTATACTGGCTGCCTTTCACGCGCTGCTTTTTGGCAGTTATCGTCAATTTACCATCAGCAACTGTCAGGTTTTCTGCCTGGTAGCTCTGCAGTTCATTGTTTCCCCAGCCACATATTCCGTAGCTGCAACCATCTCCCAGCATTACTTCCCATTTACTGGTATCAAGTTCTGTTCCATTGAACTCGTCTTGCCAGACCGGTGTAGGGTTTTGACATACCGCCGCCATTGCCGCGTGACTTACCAAACCACCTGACACCATGACTAAAGCTTGCATAGCACGCTTTTGATTCATCAACATAGTCATACCTTTTTTTTACAGTTGCTGGCGTCCCAGCACCAAAATAATCGGCCGAACTCGAAGACAATGTAAGCGCTTCCAACATTATTGTAAACAGCTTGTAATAAAATTTAATCAATCATGTAAGTTGTTCTTAAGGTTATTGATGGCTAAACGCCGCGATATATAAGGGATTGGAAATAATATAAATTTTTTATTTGAGGTTACCTTACTGACCTTGCGTTTCTGCGCTCTGTATAAAAATAGCTCGCTAACAATAAAGCCAGGACAACCATACCGCCATTGATGGCATAAAAAGCGGGAGGAGTATTCGTCCAACCGTGAAAGAATACACTTGTTAAAGCTAAAGCAATCAACAGTAAGGGCGTGGTGTTTTGTAATAGTCTGCTTACTTTCAGTGGCTGCTGTTTGCGCACGGCATACACACAGATGGCGCTAAACATCCCCCAAAAGACTGGAACTATGATTGAAGGGAAAACAAAACTCAGCATGGCTGCTATCAAAAAGGATGCCGGCGTGCCCCATACAACAGCCGCCCAGTAATCATTGAGTGCATCAGTAACCGGCCTTTTTCTCAGCCAAATATTAATACCGCTGACGCAAATTACAGTGAGTGCCAGCCCCAATATCAGATAGCTAATCAGCACCCAGTCACTGCCATAATGGCCAAAGTGCAGCCGGTACACAGAGAAAATTGCTTCCTGCCCCGCAAAGCCGTCAGCAAACCCGACTGCATCCAGATAGTTACCCATCGCATCGAACCGGTACTGTTCCGAATAAATAAACTTATCAGTATGCTGAGCCCCCAGTAATAAAAACTCATCATTTTCACCAGGCCGCTCGAAGGTAACGAATAATGGTTGCGCTTCAGGTGCCACGGATTCTAAAGATTGCAATGCACGTTCTAAATCCATCTTACCGTTATAAGATGGCGCGTCAGGAACTTCGCCGTATACTTCCCCGAACAACGCCCATTTGTCCCCATCATACATCGCATCGGCATATAACGTGGTCAACGGCCCGCCCAGGCCGAAATACGCGCCGGTAAGTGCAATCATCAGATGAAATGGCAGGCCCCAAACACTGAGTCGATTATGCAAATCTGCCTGTTTTTGCGACGTATCTGCACCACCGCGAAAAGTAAATGCATCTTTAAAGATTCGCCGGTGCGCGATTACACCGCTGATAATAAGCACGGTCAGCAATGCACCCAGTATGCTGACGAACAACTCACCGAATGTATGAGGCAGATGTAATTCAGCGTGAAATTCTGCAATAAAATCAGTAATTGGATGAGATTTTTCCTGACTGAGGTTACCAGTTTCATCGATATACCAGGAGCTCCCGTTTGCAGAAAGAAATACCCTGGGCATATCCGGTGTGGGCAGTCGCATGGTGACCAGTGTGGAAACCTCTCCCTGATCCTGTAGCATCCGGCGATAAGCATTCTGCAAATCTTTCGGGTTGTAATCCAGCGTTTCTGTTACCTGCGGCTGCTCCCATCGAATCAGCTCATTGCCCAGCACCGCAAACGTTCCGGATAAACAAATCCAGTATAAAAACACGCCCACAGCAAGCCCAAGCCAACCGTGTCCCTTGAGTGCCTGT
The DNA here is from genome assembly GCF_006228385.1 of Salinimonas iocasae. Classification (GTDB taxonomy): domain Bacteria; phylum Pseudomonadota; class Gammaproteobacteria; order Enterobacterales; family Alteromonadaceae; genus Alteromonas; species Alteromonas iocasae. The sequence goes on along the minus strand of NZ_CP039852.1, from coordinate 1,358,083 downwards.
TTACTTAGTTTTCTGGAGAAGCCAAAAGCCAAGTGTGTTCCTTATTATGCGTAGACTGAGATTGCTGAACAGGTAGCAAGAATGACAAAACCGATATACAGGCGCGGGCGATTGGTCGCAGCCATATACCATATTGCCAGTGCGGCCCAGACAAGCGGCATTGCATATATACCCAGTGCGATATTATCTACCCGTTCAAAGGGAAGAAGATGCGTGGCACCTACCGTTATTAATCCTGCAAGTGTCCCACACACCGGTACGAACACGACAGTTTTTATAAGCTGCGGCACCACGCTTTTAGTAACCGCACGCCAGTTTATCGCCTCACGCTTCGCGTTGTTGATGCGGGTACGCTGACGCCGTGTCCGTATTGCGACAATAAGTAACCAGGCCGATAAGCTAATGCCGATAAATGCAAACGCTACAGCAAACCGCGCTCCTGCACCAATACTCATCACACAGACACCAGCAACTGCCGTTAGCCAGCCTGTGATAGTAAACGGCAAGCCTGTTTTGCCCTTAACAGACCACCCGCGGTAGAGGCAGCTAATTGCAGCCACGATGAGTAACAAGCCTGTCAGAACAAATATCATTTACCGGTACCGTCAGAACGAAAATGATGCGGTAACTTTGGCAGTGCGAGGTTCGCTCAAAACCAGATAGTTCGCTCCAGGAAAACCGCCTACAGAAGCCCAGTAGTTGTTATCAAACACATTTTCCAGACGCGCCTGTAATGTCAGATCGGTATTGCCTAACACCATCGCGTACCGCGCGCCAATATCTACTCTGTGACTGCTGTCCACTTCATAAGTGTTAGCAGCATCAGCAAACTGCTCACTGGTATAAATACCTCGTGCATCAAGAGTCAGCCCCGGTGCAGCCGGAACATTCCACTCTACATTGATGTTTGCCTGAAGCTTTGGCACACCTACTACATCGTTACCTTCGTTCAGCCCGTCTTGCGTATTGTTCTGTTCCGCTTGTACCCACGTTAGCCCGCCGAGCACCCTCACGTCAGGATGCGGTAATCCGAAAACAGATAGCTCTACACCACGATTAAGCTGCTCACCATCACTGCTAAATATATTGTTGCTAACGATAGCGCTTGGCTTTTGGGTGGAATAAGCACTGACGGCACCACCAATCTTACCAGCATCAAATTTAACACCGGCTTCAAACTGTTGTGAGCGGAATGGGTCAAGTACGTCGCCAGCATTAGTGACCGGCTCACCGCCTGATTGCGAAGGTGCTACCTCTCCGGGAACCAACCCTTCACTGTAATTAGCATACACAGAAATATCATCACGAGGTTTATAAACGATACCGGCAACAGGTGTTACTCTGGATTCATCATACTGAGAAAGCAGTTCGCCGGTATTGTAGTCGAGGCTTGACGTTTTAATGGCCTGAAACCGCGCTCCCAAAGTAATGGTAAGGCGTTCATCTAAAAATGACATCATATCTGCCAGTGCGATACTTTCATTTTCATTAGTCAGAGTAACCAGCGGTTGCGATAGGCTGCCACCGACGAAAAAGTCGGCCGCCGGTTGAACTGCAGGCTGCGGGGCATACAAATTGCCAGCGAACCCGCTGAAATCAGAAAAGGCATACGCGTTTCTTGAATCCATTGAAAATGATGATGCCGATGCGATTAGGTTATGTTCAACGCCGGCAGCCATAAAACTACTGCGGATCCCCGCTTCGTACGATCGTACGCTATCTTCTCTGGTATTGTCGAAACGATACGCTGTGAAGCTACCATCAGCGGACGCTGTTGGATTGGCTAGTACATTTTCTTCCTCACCGCTTCTGAAGCCCATCGCAATCCAGGTGGTGGTATTTTCCAGGACATCGTATTCCGCTCTAACCGCACCGAAAAGCTGCTCTTCGCTGGTAAAAGTCCAGGGCTGCGCAAAGTTAACATCTGCCTCTGGTGCTGAAGGGATAGCCCCCAGCGGTGTTACGCTGGGACGAGGCGCATCAACATCGTGTTCCTGAAAACCTAAATCAGCAGACAACCGAAGTGACTCACTGTGGTAATCGACGCCCAGTGAAGCAACAGAGACCTCCCGGTCCTGCGCGTTCACTGCCGTCTCACCGTCTCGCTTGACAAGGTTTATACGAATACCTGTACTTTCATTTTCGTCACCATACCGGCGACCAGCATCAGCGGCCACATAGGTATGGCCCTGACCTTCAAAGCCCACCCGGACCCGGTTTAAATCAGATTCCGATGCACGTTTAGGTACTACATTGACGAGGCCACCCAGGCCACTACCGCCCGGCGCCGCGCCATTTAGGAAAGTACTGGCTCCCCGAAAGACCTCAACACGCTCAAGCAATTCAGCCGCTACATACTGACGCGGTAGAATACCGTACAGGCCGTTGTAGGTCATATCATCAGAATACACCGGGAAGCCGCGAATAATGTAAACCTCCTGGAAATTCCCAAAGCCACGCGCCACCCGCACAACAGGATCGTTTTGCAACACATCGGCAATACTTTTCGATTGCTGATTACGTACAATTTCCTCAGTGAAGCTGGTTGCCATAAATGGCGAACTCATAAAATCCAGATTTCCCAGTATGCCGGCACGACCACCTCGGGCTACCTGGCCGCCAGGGTACTCACCATTTAAAGTAACCTGCGAGCCCTGCACTTCAATACGCTCAATATCATTTTGTTCTGATTGGCCCTGAGAGGTCTGTTGAGCAAAAGCCGGCGAAGATAAGACAGCGCACACTGAGGCGCTTACAAGAGCGAGTTTGAAAGTCATAAGGTAAACTGAAATGTAATGATTTATACTGCCGCGCATGATAATCATTCTTATTTACATTTTCAATGTTTTAAGGCTTTTGTATGACTATTGTGCGACGAGTAGCCGGGCAAGGCGGCGAGTGCCAGTTATGCAGTGAGTAGCTAACTATTGGAATACACTAATAAAGCAAAAAGCCAGGGCTACCCCTGACTTTTTGTTGATATTTTAAACCATGCCACGATATTAGCTTGCAGCGGAACGCCTTTTCAATAGCAGTTTATTCATCAAGTACTGATATGGGCTTCGACACCATTGGCTTACCCTGATTGATATTGATTTCAACCCGGCGGTTTTTAGCACGATCTTCCTGAGTGGCCGGCTTTTCAACAATTGGCTGGGTATCTGCTTTGCCTACCACCTTCATTCTCCGCTCGTCAAAGCCATCAGCCAGTCTGACTTCCTCTGCCACAGCAACAGCGCGCTGGGCCGACAAATCCCAGTTTGAGCGGTATAGTTCATTGGCAATATGCTGTCCGTCACTGTGCCCGGATATTTCAATTTCCCCCGGCATGTCAGCAAGTAACCGTCCAACTTTTCTCAGAACCGGTTTGAATTGCGGTTGTAAAAATGCAGAGCCGGCTGAGAACGAGCCATTTTCGCGAATTCTGATGGTAAGTTGCTGCCCCAGACTTTCAAGTTCAATAGAACCATCCAGTATTTCTTTTTGCAGCTGCTCGGCCACCTTTTTCATCATTTCATTCACTTCATCTTTTTCAGCACTTTGCTGTGCAGATGAAGACTGTTCGGTAGAGGTCGACTGAGCCTGTCCCCCACGCTGTTCGCCGCGCTGCTTCTGACGCCCGCCAGCAGAGTCTTCGTTGCCCGCCTGAAATTCAAGCATTTGCTGCGTGACTTCAATGGTCTGCTGCTGAATGGTCTCAATGGGTGTGGGATCAGGCTTGCCCGGACGAAACTCCATAGCGATTACTGAGGTTCCTTTGGGAATATCTTTCACCTCGATTTTATTCTGCACACCAAAGGCAAACTTCATTGAGCCGGCAATTTGTTTGAATTTAAGTACATCCATTTCAGAAAAAGCCAGCAATAGGACGAAAAAGCACATCAACAGAGACATCAGGTCAGCAAATGTACCCATCCAGGCAGGCAACCCTTCGGGCGGGCATTTAGGACATTCTTCTTCCTGTGCCATATAGCTTACTCCTCGTCTGCCGCGCCGCGCTTACTTGAAGCCAGGTAGTTCTTAAGAATACCTTCAATAACCCGCGGATTCTGGCCGTCGGCGATACCCACAATGCCATCTAAAATAAGCTTTTGATTGAGTTTTTCTTCTTCTACACGGTTTTTAAGCTTTGAGGCAATCGGCAAACAGATAACATTCGCCAAAAACGCGCCATATAGTGTGGTAAGCAAAGCAACCGCCATGGCCGGTCCGATTGCTTTCGGGTCATCCATGTTAGACAGCATCGCAACCAGACCGATAAGCGTACCAATCATTCCCATCGCAGGCGCTACGTCGCCCATGCCCTTAAAAATAGACACGCCGAATTCGTGACGTTCAGTGGTCATGGAGATATCTTTAATCAGCGTTTCACGCACTACTTCAATATCGTGACCGTCCACCAGCATGTCCACGCCTTTTTGCATGAATGGGTTACCTATATCGGCTTCTTCAAGAGCAAGAAACCCCCCCTTTCTCGCAGAATCAGCCATCTCAACAATTTTTTCAATCAGTTCGTCTGGCGTATCAATTTTAAACATGAAGGCTTTGCCAGCGATTTTCCCGGCACCGAAAAATTGTCCAAGGGTAAATTGAGAAAGCACAACAAACAGTGTTCCTCCAAATACAATCAGCACCGACGGGACATCGATGAAGATCACCAAATCGCCCCCGAGAATCATGGCCATGACTATAAAACCAATACCACCCAACATGCCTATGACGGTTGCTAAATCCACTCGTTAATCCTCACTATATGAATACGTTGTTTGCGACGGGATTATGATTTCTTATATGCTTATAAATTAGCTGCTTACAAAGCCGCAAAAATAGTGTCATGTATACTATCGGCATTGCGTGAAAATTCTATAACCAAATTCCAATAATTGCTGTTTGATTTGTATAACTCAGGTATCTAAAGACAAACTTTTATCTTTGAACCGGCTTCATGTTCAGCGACTGACAACACTGGACAAACCATTTGACCGTCACCCCCCTGTCGGTTAATGTGCGCGTATTCATCCAACCATGGAAATCGCTGTGACTGAGACTGATAAATCCCCCTCGTTTGAAGAGAGCCTGACCGAGTTAGAGGCTATCGTCACACAAATGGAAAACGGTGACCTGCCACTTAATGAAGCACTGGAAAAGTTTGAACGAGGTATCAAGCTTTCCAGAGCCAGCCAGCAAGCGCTGGAGCAAGCCGAGCAAAAAGTAAAAATTCTTTTGTCTGAGCAGGGTCAGGACACGTTGTCAGAGTTGTCTGACGAAAACGAATAAAACCTACGTTTTTTACCCCGCTTAACCAGCACCTTTACAGGCAAGATTATGAATTTTGATGCGCTTCGTCAGCAAATAAAAAAGCAAACCGACGAGGGCCTTTTAGCACTTATTGAGTCGATGCCCGACCACGCCCCCCGACTAAAGGAAGCCATGCAACACGCGCTACTGGTTGGCGGGAAGCGAATGCGTCCATTGCTGGCGCATCTTATCGGCAATGCATTAGATATCCCCAAACAGGATCAGCAGGTTATCAGCATGGCAATAGAATGTATCCATGCTTACTCTCTGGTTCATGATGACCTGCCTGCCATGGATGACGATGCGCTTCGCCGAGGTCAGCCGACATGCCATGTAAAGTTTGACGAGGCAACGGCTATCCTGGCTGGCGATGCTCTGCAGACGCTGGCATTTTCCATATTAACTGATGAGCCATTATCAGAGCAGTCAGCGTCGCACAGGGCAAAGCTGGTCAGTATTCTAGCAGCAGCGTCCGGTTACTGTGGCATGTGCGGGGGACAGGCTATTGATCTGGCTGCAACCGGACACAGTATCGATGTCGACGCGCTGACCCGACTTCATCAGCTAAAAACGGGGGCTCTGTTAAGCGCCTGTGCGCAAATGGTGACCCAGGTCGCTGATATCAGCGAGTCAGACAGACAACATTTCATTACATTTTCACGTATTATCGGATTGGCCTTTCAGGTTCAGGACGATATTCTGGATGTCGAAGGTGACGCCCAGATGCTGGGTAAACCGCAGGGCTCGGACCAGGCGCTGGGAAAAAACACCTTTCCGGCACTACTTGGTATGGACCAGGCGAAGCAGGTTCTGAGCGATTTGCACGACGAGGCGCTTCAAGCGCTCGCCAGTTTGCCCTACAATACCGAATACCTGACAGCATTTACTGATTTGATGGTAAATCGTAAACACTAGTAAATGCTGCTACGCATAAGACAGAATAATAACCAATGAGTTTAGATCTAACCCATTATCCAACACTGGCAAAAGCCCAGACGCCGGAGCAATTACGTACATTGCCTCAGGAGAAGCTTAAAACACTGGCTGATGAACTCAGACAGTATCTGCTGACCTGTGTCAGTCAAAGCAGCGGCCACTTCGCTTCCGGGCTCGGGACTGTTGAGCTGACCGTCGCATTGCACTATGTTTATAACACGCCGTTTGACCGGTTAATCTGGGATGTCGGCCATCAGGCCTACCCCCACAAAATCGTCACCGGACGTGCAGGCCGTATGTCTACAATACGTCAAAAAGATGGGCTACACCCTTTTCCCTGGCCTGGCGAAAGTGAATACGACACCTTTGCGGTGGGACACTCTTCAACCTCCATCAGTGCAGGATTGGGGATGGCGGTCGCCGCTGAAAAAGAAGGTAAGGGTCGCAAGGTAGTATCAGTTATCGGTGATGGCGCGATGACAGCGGGCATGGCCTTTGAAGCCATGAACCACGCCGGCGACATCAATAAGGATATGGTGGTTGTTCTGAATGACAATGAAATGTCAATTTCAGAAAACGTAGGTGCGCTTAATTCACACCTGGCGCGACTGCTTACCGGCAACTTCTTCAATAAGATTCGTGATGGCGGGAAGAAATTACTAAGCAATGTTCCTCCGATCAAAGAGTTCGCCAGCCGCGCTGAGGAACATCTTAAGGGTATGGTGGTTCCCGGAACTATTTTTGAAGAGCTCGGCTTTAATTATATCGGTCCTATTGATGGCCATGATGTAAACACCGTGGTGGATGCGTTGCGTAATATGCGCAACTTTAAAGGCCCCCAGTTGCTTCACGTGGTGACCCGCAAAGGTAAGGGCTATCCTCAGGCAGAAAAAGATCCTATTAAGTTTCATGCGGTTCCTAAGTTTAACCCGGCCGATAATGCACTGCCGACTGCCAAGCCGAGCGCGCCAAGTTTTTCAGCGGTTTTCGGACAGTGGCTGTGTGATATGGCGGCTAAGGACCCCAAGCTCATGGCTATTACACCTGCTATGCGTGAAGGGTCCGGCATGGTGACATTTTCCCAACAGTACCCCGAGCAATACAGTGATGTTGCTATTGCTGAGCAGCACAGTGTGACGTACGCCGCCGGGCTGGCTAAAGATGGGATGAATCCGGTTGTTGCCATTTATTCCACATTTTTACAACGCGCTTACGATCAGTTGATTCACGACGTAGCGTTACAGGAATTACCCGTTCTGTTTGCTATAGACCGTGCCGGGATCGTCGGTGCCGACGGACAAACCCATCAGGGTGCGTTTGATTTGGCGTTTTTACGTTGTATTCCAAATATGATTGTTATGGCGCCTTCTGATGAGAACGAATGTCGTCAGATGCTGTATACCGGTCATGTGGCTAAACTGCCCGCGGCGGTCCGCTACCCTCGCGGTGCCGGTAAAGGGGTGGCTCCTGAAAGCACGATGGAAGCCCTGCCGATTGGAAAAGGCCGGCGGATAAGAACAGGAAAGCGCGTTGCCATCCTTAACTTTGGTACGTTAATGCCCTTTGCTGAACAGGCCGCTGAGACGCTGGATGCTACGTTGGCTGATATGCGGTTTGTTAAGCCACTCGATGAGGCTCTTATACGGGAACTGGCTGATGAACATGACGTGTTGGTTACACTGGAGGATGGTTGTATTGCCGGCGGTGCCGGTGCCGGTGTGACAGAGTTCCTGCAGCAGGATAAACGTCTGGTTCACACGCTTATGCTTGGATTACCAGATAAATTTATCGAACAAGGTACTCAGCAAGAGATGTATACCGTGCTAGGCCTTGATACTGAAGGGATTGTCCGGCAGGTAAACAGCTTTCTGGAAAAATAAAAAAACCGGCTCTGAGCCGGTTTTTTATTTTGATATCTTTAGAAGGGCCAGAGAATCAAAATAGCATGTAGGGACAGGCAGGCCATCAACCCGGCTAAAACATCGTCCAGCATGATCCCTACCCCACCGTGCAGGCGTTTATCTACTACGATTATTGGCCACGGCTTTAAAATATCAAAAAGTCTGAACAGTACAAAACCAGCCAGTAGATGTAATGGTGTTAGTGGTACAAATAAAAACGTGCAAAACATACCGGCAATTTCGTCCCAAACAATGGAACCATGATCGTGCACTTGCATATCATCGGCAGTTCGACCACAAAAATAGATGCCGATAAACGCAAACAGAATGGTCAGACTGATGAAGATCCAGGACGGTGCAGCGATAGTCGCAGCAAGCAGTGGCACAGCGGCCGCTGAGCCAAAGGTACCGGGCATAACGGGAATAAGACCACTACCAAATCCCAATGCGCAAAAGTGCACGGGGTTTCTCATTGAGACGCGCTCACGATACTGGCGCTGCATTAAAACTGATGCTCAAAGCCAGTTATTTCCGGCATGGGGTACTGGTCTTTATGGTCTTTCAGGTCTATTTTATTTTCCTGTCCGGTAATCTGCCCGACGCAGGTCATTTTAATGCCCGTACTGGCGAGTGCTGTTTCCAAATTGCCTCGCTGCTCTTCGTTAACGGTAAAGATCAACTCGTAATCGTCACCTCCGGTCAGCGCATACTCAATTGCCTGTTGAGGGGCGACAGAATCGCGTAGCTGACTGGACACAGGCAATTTATCTACCTGTACAACCGCGCCACAGCAAGATGCCCTCAAAATATGCTTAAGATCAGACAAAAAGCCATCTGAAACATCAATGCACGCGCTGGCAACCCTACGCAAAGCGGTGCCGGCTGCGACACGGGGTGTGGGGAAAAGGTGGCGGTTTACCAGGTATTCTTTTACCCCGTCTCCGGCATCTAATTTATGAGTGAGAATATCCAGGCCTGCAGCAGCGTCGCCCAGATGGCCTGTGACGTAGATCCAGTCGCCGGGTTTGGCAGTGGAACGCTTCAGGGCATTTTCTGGCGGGATGAACCCTTGCGCGGTAATTGTCATGGACAAAGGTCCACGTACGGTGTCCCCGCCAATTAGCTGCACTGAGTAATAACGAGTTAACTCATACATGCCATCGGCAAAATCCACCATCCAGGCTTCATCAATATCAGATATGGAAAGAGAGAGGCTAATCCACGCAGGTTCAGCCCCCATAGCAGCAAGGTCGCTAAGGTTAACGGCCACCGCTTTGTAGGCAACGGACTTTGCTGGCGCGTCTTTCAGAAAGTGTACGCCTGCAACCAGTGTGTCGGTAGTAACAGCTAACTGCTGGTGAGACGCGACAGTTGTTACCGCACAGTCATCACCGATACCGACTACAACGTCTTTACGTTGATAGCCACCATCTACAAAATAGCGGCCGATTAAATCAAATTCTTTCACAATATTCTTATGCGTACAGACTGGAGTGGAACACTACGGCTAGCGCTTAAGCGTCAGATCATTTACGCTCGTCTTCACGCAGCTTTCTGACCGCCTTGTCGAGTGCACCATTAATAAATTTGTGGCTATCTTCGGCACCAAATACTTTGGCAAGCTCAATCGCCTCATTAATGATAACCCGGTACGGCACATCAATTCGCTCGACCAGTTCAAACGTGGCGACCCGCAGAATCGCTTTTTCAATCGGATCGAGTTCTTCAGGTAAACGGCCCAGATAAGGTTTGATAATTCCGTCAAGGCGTTCAGCGTCCTGCGATACGCCACGAAGTATGGCCTGAAAATACACCATATCTACCTGGTGCATGTTATTACTGGTCGCCAGTGCAAGCTCTACCTGAGCGATGTCATTTTTGCTCATCTGCCAGGAGTAGATCCCCTGAACAGCGAGTTCGCGTGCTTTACGTCTTGCTGAAACTTTCACTATTAATCCTTACAGGCTGTCCAGAGCGTTAACGACGTTAACCATTTCAAGGGCGCCCATCGCAGCTTCTGAACCTTTGTTTCCGGCCTTGGTGCCTGAGCGTTCAATTGCCTGCTCAATAGAGTCTGTGGTGATAACACCGAAAGACACCGGAATACCGAATTCAAGAGAAACCTGAGCAAGACCTTTATTGCATTCACCGGCAACAAAATCAAAATGTGGTGTACCACCACGGATAACCGCACCCAATGCGATAATTGCATCGAACTGCCCTTTTTCAGCAACTTTCTTTGCGGCGACAGGCAACTCATAAGCACCTGGAACACGCACTAGCGTAATATCACTGTCACTGACTTCACCATGACGCTCAAGTGTGTCCAGCGCACCTTCCAGAAGACTCTCGACAACAAAACTATTGAAACGTGACACGATAATGGCAAATTTTTTACCGGTTGCTCTGATATTACCTTCGATTACCTGCATGGCGGTTTACCCTTGCTAAAAAACGGCGCGCAGTATAGCACAACTGCGCACAAACAAAATGAAATGATTTTCGCTGATGTAGCCACTCAGCGATTAGTCATCCGGGTGAATATATTCCACTACTTCCAGTCCGTATCCTGACAGAGCGTGATACTTTACCGGCTTACTGAGTAAGCGCATTTTCTCCACACCCAGTGATGCCAGAATCTGACTGCCCACACCGATAGTGCGAGATGACCCTTCCCAGGTCTTTCCAGCCGGTTGCTCACCTCTGTCTTCGGCAGCAAATCTCTGGACCTGACTTACTAAATCTTCTTCTTTCCCAAGCACAACCAAAACCCCGCCCTCGCGCGCAATCTGACGCATTCCTTCAGGCAGCGTCAACGAACGGTTGATAGAACGGGTAGAACCCAGTAAGTCGCTTAGCGTATTATGTAGGTGCACACGTACCAGCGTCGGATTATCCGCTGTAATCTCGCCTTTTTTCAGCGCAAAATGCACCTGATTATCGATGATGTCTTTAAAGGTGTGCAGCTCAAATTCACCATATTCTGTAGGCAGCTTACACTGTGCGACTTTCTCAATCGTTGTCTCATTGAGATTACGATATTCAATCAAATCTGCAATCGTTCCGATTTTCAGATCGTGCTTTGCTGCAAACTTTTCCAATTGCGGGCGACGCGCCATGGTGCCGTCTTCATTAAGAATTTCAACTATGACCGCAGCGGGTTCACACCCTGCCAAACGCGCCAGGTCAACCCCGGCCTCCGTATGTCCGGCACGGTTCAACACACCGCCTTCTTTGGCGATTAATGGAAAAATATGGCCTGGCTGAACAATATCCTGGGCACTGGCATCGCGGTGAACCGCTGCGCGAACCGTCGTCGCGCGGTCGGCGGCAGAAATACCCGTAGTAACGCCGCGAGCCGCTTCAATTGATACGGTGAAGTTAGTGGTAAACTGTGCACCATTTTTGTCCACCATCAAAGGTAAATTCAAACGCTTACAGCGATCTGCGGTCATTGGCAGACATACCAGCCCACGGGCGTGGGTTACCATAAAATTAATTGCTTCTGGTGTAACGTGCTCTGCAGCCATGATGATATCGCCTTCATTTTCGCGATCTTCATCATCCATCAGGATAACCATTTTACCCTGTTTGATATCTTCAATGATATCTTCTGTTTTATTCAGTGCCATAACCTTCGCTTTTGTAGGGTCTGTTATTTTTTCAGAAAACCGTTTTCTGCCAGAAAAGCCATATCAATTTTTGACCGGGACGACTCAGCAGCCTTATCGCCAAGCATTAATCGTTCAATATAACGGGCGACGACATCAACTTCCAGATTGACGCGTGTGCCTGACCGGTACTGGCCAATTACGGTTTCCTGCAATGTGTGCGGAATGATCCACAGCATGAATTTTGCGCCATCAACCTCGTTGACTGTCAGACTAACACCATCAACGGTGATACTGCCTTTGTGCGCGATATATCTGGCCAAATCAATGGGGGCTTCCACCCAGATTTCAACATAGTCACCATGGTCAGTGATGCTGGCAATGGTGCCAACGCCATCAACATGACCTGAAACGATATGCCCCCCAAACCTGTCCACCGGGCGCATGGCTTTTTCAAGGTTCACGTGAGAGCCGTTGTTGTAGTGAGCAAATCCGGTATACTTGATGGTTTCTGCAGACACATCGGCGCTGTAGAAATCGCTACCAAAATCGACGACAGTAAGGCACACCCCATTTGTAGCGATACTGTCACCTAATGCAACATCCGACATATCAAGTTTGCCGGTTGACACTGTAAGCCGAATATCTTCACCCCGGCGGTCAAGCCGACTGATGGTGCCTAGTGCCTCTACGATTCCTGTAAACATACTGTTCTCAATTTTTCCTGGTCGTTGCTACATGAAAAACCAGCTTCAGATCTTCTCCAACCTGACTCTGTTGATGCAATGTCAAATTGACCACCTGATCAAGCGAAGCAAAATCTGGTAATTTGACCATGCTACGCGCGTTATTGCCTAAAATTTTCGGTGCCTGGTAAATAATTAGTTCATCGACCTCACCGGCCTCAAGCAGTTCGCCTGCTAAACCCGGTCCGGCTTCAACAAACACCCTGTTGATATTTTTTGTCGCCAGGGTTTGTAGTACATCGCTAAGATTAAAACGCTTTTCATTAGTGACGAAGGGTAAATCACCGGCTGAATGTTCATGCTTATCACTGACAATTCGCCAGGTTGCAAACCCGTCTGTAAAAAGCTGTAAATCATCTGGCAGAGTTTTGTCTCTGTCGAGCACCACCCGCACCGGCTGGCGCACCTTATCAAGAGGGTAAGAGGAAAAAGCAGCCTGAGCAGGCCGGACCAGCAGACTCGGGTCATCAGCCAGAGCAGTACCACTGCCAGTCATTACAGCGCAACTCAACGCGCGATACCGCTGAACATCTCGGCGGGCATGAGGACCCGTTATCCACTGACTTTGCCCGTTAGATAACGCAATTTTTCCGTCCAGACTAATTGCTAACTTCACGCTTACCCACGGCTTACCAGTTACCATCCGCTTAATAAAGCCAGCGTTTAGGGCAGCAGCCTGCGCCGCCATAACATCGCTGGTTACCTCTATCCCCGCGTTTTGCAGCATAGCAATGCCCTGCCCACTGACTTTCGGGTTAGGATCGGTCATCGCCACTACCACTCTGGCAATGTCAGCGTTGATGAGGGCCTGAGCACAAGGAGGAGTGCGCCCAAAATGGCTGCAGGGTTCAAGTGTCACGTAAGCGGTAGCGCCCCTGGCTTTATCACCTGCCTGTCTGAGTGCATGTACCTCAGCGTGTGGTGAGCCTGCCTGTAGGTGGTAGCCTTCACCCACTTTCTGATTATTGCTATCTACAATAATACACCCGACATTGGGGTTCGGAGAGGTCGTATAGCGGCCTTTTTCAGCCAGACGGAGGGCCTTCGCCATCCAGAAATAATCATTCTCTATTGATACGGATGGGTCAGAAGATGTCGACATTATTCACCTAATCGCCAAGACGTGCGATTTCTTCGCCAAATTCACGAATGTCTTCAAACGAACGGTACACCGAGGCAAACCGAACATAAGCGACTTTATCAAGTTCGCGCAGTGCGGTCATAATGAGACTTCCCAGTAATTCGCTGGAAACTTCCCTCTCGCCGGTGGCCCGTAATTTTGATTTAAGTGACAACACACACTGCTCGACCTTTTCGGTACTTACAGGGCGTTTCTCAAGAGCCCGCTGCAGGCCAGCCCGAAGCTTATCTTCGTTGAAGGGCTCGCGGGAACCATCGCGTTTAATTACCCGGGGCATAACCAGTTCTGCGCTTTCAAATGTCGTAAAACGCTCGTGGCACACCATACACTCACGACGACGACGAACCTGATGCCCCTCGGCGACCAACCTGGAATCAATCACTTTTGTTTCCTGTTCGGAACAAAACGGGCAAAACATGGCTCGTCCTTATCGTCGGAGGTGTTGCCCCGACAAATCAGAACAACACCAATAAATTACTTATGCGTAAACCGGGAATTTGTCACAAAGCGCAACAACTTCTGACTTAACACGCTCAATAACGCTGTCATCACCCATGTTATCAAGAATATCACAAATCCAGCTAGCGACCTGTTTTGCTTCTTCTTCTTTGAAGCCACGACGGGTTATTGCCGGGCTACCGATACGCAGTCCACTGGTTACAAACGGCGAACGCGGATCATTCGGTACAGAGTTTTTGTTAACGGTAATGTTTGCATTACCTAACGCAGCGTCAGCATCTTTACCGGTGATGTCTTTATCAATTAAATCCAGCAGGAAAAGGTGATTTTCAGTACCGCCAGACACTACTTTGTAACCACGTTCCTGAAGTACGCTAACCATCGCTTTAGCGTTGGTCACAACTTGCTGCTGATACGTTTTAAACTCTGGCTCCAGCGCCTCTTTGAAGGCTACCGCTTTTGCTGCGATAACATGACACAGAGGACCGCCCTGATTCCCCGGAAATACAGAACTATTCAGCTTCTTGTAAATAGTTTCGTCACCGCAAGATGATAAAATCAGACCACTGCGCGGACCGGCAAGTGTTTTGTGTGTAGTGGTAGTAACAACGTGCGCGTGTGGAAGTGGGTTAGGATAAACGCCAGCTGCAACAAGTCCCGCCACGTGCGCCATATCAACTAACAGATATGCACCGACTTTATCGGCGATTTCGCGAAACTTCGCCCAGTCCACCACGCCAGAGTAGGCGGAAAAACCACCGATGATCATTTTCGGCTTGTGCTCTTCAGCCAACGCTTCTACCTGCGCATAGTCAATCTCACCAGTATCGTGGTTGAGGCCATACTGCACGGCGTTGTAGGTTTTGCCGGAAAAGTTAACATGCGAGCCATGCGTCAGGTGACCACCATCTGACAAGCTCATACCCAGAACGGTATCGCCAGCGTCCAGTAGCGCCATAAATGCTGCGGAGTTTGCCTGAGAACCTGAGTGCGGCTGAACGTTTGCAAAGTCAGCACCAAAAAGTGCTTTTGCACGGTCTATTGCCAGTTGCTCAACCACATCAACATGCTCACACCCACCATAATAACGCTTGCCAGGGTAACCCTCTGCATACTTATTGGTTAACTGTGAACCCTGCGCTTCCATAACACGGGGGCTACAATAATTTTCTGACGCTATCAGTTCAATGTGATGCTCCTGACGCGCAGTCTCTTTTTTCATGGCGTCGGCCAGTTCGGGATCGAAATCCGCAATTGTCATTTCGCGAGGTAACATGGAGGCTCCTTAACAGCATTTGAAATGGCATTAAAATGAACGCCTATTCTAGTGATTTTATCCTGTATGTATACTGGTTTGTGGCCGTTCAACCACAAACGCCCGTGGTAAGATCAGTTGACACTATTTATCGTTACTGCCGCTATCATGCTGCGCTTTTTCCAGCGATTTTACACGATCATACAGGCTGCCAATTTGATTCAGGCGCACAGTGGTTCTGCGCCAGTCGCGGTTTTTCATCGCTGGCTGGCCGGATGAATACACGCCAGGTTCAGTAATATCCTGCACTATCATCGCATAACCTGTTACCTGTACATTGTCACAGATTTGAATGTGCCCGTTGATACCTACACCTCCACCGATAATAACATGCTTACCAATATGCACTGAACCGGCGATACCGGTTGCACCGCAAATGCAGGAGTGATCATCTATAATGCAGTTATGCCCTACCTGTACCTGATTATCGATAATAACATTCTTACCGATGATCGTATCTTCCATCGCACCGCGATCGATACTACTGGAGGCGCCGATTTGACTATCATCCCCGATTTGCACCGATCCGGTCTGAGGGATAGGGATCCAGCGGCCTTTATCGTTAGCATAGCCGAAGCCAGAAGCGCCAATAACGGTTTGGCTGTGCACTGTCACACGCGCACCGATTTTTACCTCATGGTAAATGGTTACATTAGGGTTAATAACGCTACCTTTACCAATCTTTGCGCCCTTTCCGATGACCGTATTGGCACCGATTACGACATCATCCTCAATGATTGCATCGTCTTCAATGATGACATGATGGCCTAAAGCGACATTGGCCCCTACTTTTGCAGAGCTCGCGATTACCGCAGTATCGGCGATACCAGTGGCAACAGCGGGGGTAGTATCAAACAATTGTGCTATCAGAGCGAAAGCAGCATGAGGATTACTTACCACCAAGGCAGGTACCGGACTATCTTCACGCATCTTTTCATGCAAGATAACAGCCCCGGCGCGGGTCGAGGCGAGTTGCGGCTTATATTTTGTATTTGTTAAAAAAGATATCTGATGCGCATCAGCACCGGCCAGTGTTCCCACACCACTAATTTGAATGGATGCGTCTCCCTGTATCTGTGCCCCCACATGTTCTGCCAACTCACCTAGCGTGTACTGATGTTTACCTGCACCTGCCATGCAACGTCCCTCATACCTGATTCAAAGTTTTAATAAGCTTATGGTACTGTAAAACCGCCTTTTCGTCGTCCCGCTTTACGGACAAAAACGGTGTTTCACCTTAAAGATGACTAAATCTTCATCAATTACACGGTATCATCGGACTTTGCTGGTGATTATGGCAACAAAAACGCTACAATACCCTCATTTCTACAGGGCAAGGACAGAGCATGTCACAATACGTTTATTCCATGCATCGGGTAGGCAAGATCGTACCGCCTAACCGTCAAATCTTAAAAGATATTTCCTTAAGCTTTTTCCCCGGCGCCAAAATTGGTGTGCTGGGTCTAAATGGTGCCGGTAAATCTACCCTGCTTCGCATCATGGCAGGTGTTGATACAGAAATAGAGGGTGAAGCCAGACCCATGCCGGGTATCAACATTGGCTATCTGCCACAGGAGCCGCAGCTTGACGAGTCAAAAGATGTAAGGGGTAACATTGAGGAAGCGGTGGCTGATGTCACCCACGCACTGAAACGCCTGGATGAAGTTTACGCAGAATATGCTGCTGAAGATGCCGACTTCGACGCTCTGGCAAAAGAACAGGGCGAGCTGGAAGCTGTTATCCAGGCCAAAGATGGTCACAACATTGAAAACACTCTGGAACGGGCTGCGGATGCCCTTCGCCTGCCGCCGTGGGATGCTGATGTCAGTAAACTTTCAGGGGGTGAACGTCGTCGCGTAGCGTTATGTCGTTTGCTGCTTGAGAAACCTGACATGCTGTTGCTTGATGAGCCTACCAACCACCTTGATGCAGAATCTGTGGCCTGGCTGGAGCGCTTCCTACATGACTATGAAGGCACCGTGGTTGCGATTACCCACGATCGTTATTTTCTGGATAATGTGGCTGGCTGGATTCTGGAGCTGGACCGGGGTGAAGGTATTCCGTGGGAAGGTAACTATTCTTCCTGGCTGGAGCAAAAAGATAAGCGTCTTGAGCAGGAAGAGCGCACAGAAAACGCCCGTCAGAAATCCATCAAACAGGAGCTGGAATGGGTACGTTCAAACCCTAAAGGCCGTCACGCTAAATCAAAGGCACGGATGAACCGCTTTGAAGAGTTATCAACCGCTGATTATCAAAAGCGTAATGAAACCAATGAGCTGTTCATACCACCGGGTGAACGTTTAGGTGACAAAGTCATTGATGTTGAGAACCTGCATAAATCCTACGGCGAGCGTGTACTTATTGATGACATGTCGTTCTCTGTGCCAAAAGGCGCAATTGTCGGGATTATCGGCCCCAACGGCGCAGGTAAATCAACACTGTTTCGTATGTTGACGGGTCAGGAACAACCTGATTCGGGCAATATTGAAATCGGTGAAACCGTACAAATTGCCAGTGTGGACCAATTCCGTGACCACATGAACGAAAACAATACGGTCTATAAAGAGATATCTGATGACCAGGATATTATCCGTATAGGTAATTTTGAGATTAATGCGCGAGCATATTGCAGCCGCTTTAATTTCAAAGGAACAACGCAGCAAAAGTACATCAAAGATTTATCCGGCGGTGAGCGTAACCGTGTCCATCTGGCCAAGCTGCTTAAAGCGGGCGGTAACGTGCTGTTACTCGATGAGCCGACCAATGATTTGGATGTTGAGACACTTCGTGCCCTTGAGGATGCGCTGTTAGAGTTCCCGGGTTGCGCAATGGTCATCTCGCACGATCGCTGGTTCCTCGACCGGGTTGCCACTCATATTCTGGATTACCGGGATGAAGGTAAGATTAATTTCTTCGAGGGTAACTATAACGATTACGAAACCTGGCTGAAAGAAACATATGGTCAGGATGTGGTAGAGCCACACCGTTTGAAATACAAGCGGATGAGTAAAAAGTAATAATAAAAAACCGGGCACTGGCCCGGTTTTTTATTAGCTGAAAATCACTTTGTTATCCCGAATGCCGAATAAATTAGGCTTTTACTGTATGTCTGTTATTACCTGAAACCGAAAGCGGCTGATGTTTATCCTGGCAATACATCATCCGGTTATCCAAAAATTCGTATTGACCCGGGCAACATGGTGAATTAAAAATGAGAACAGTTTAGGGCTCGGAGATCCTCATGTCAGACAAACGACAGTTTCAACGGATAAAGTTAAATGTAAACGGAACGCTCAGTCACAGCGATGCCAGTGTTCCGGTTATTATTGAGGACATTTCACTGCAGGGGCTGCGCTTAAGAGCTTCTGAAGTCGAACTAAACACATTACCCTTCGACTCTCACGAGCCATACCTCATACAGTTCCTGGCCCACGATAACCACCCGTTAATTGAAATGTATATTGAGCAGCTTTACCGCCATGCAGACACTCGCCAGCCGACAATCGCGATGGGGTGTAAGGTGCATCATATTGATGTGCAGTCACTGGCAGACCTGCGTCGCCTGCTGGCACTAAACAGCGGCGACACGCAATTCAGCGAACACGACCTGGATGCATTTATCGAAACTGTCTATTCTAACGCATCCAAAGCCTGAGAAAGTTGCGATACCGGCACGATCTCAATTCCATCAAGTTTGGTTTTGGGCATATTACCTTTTGGCACAATTGCTCGCCTGAAACCATGTTTCGCTGCTTCGGCAATGCGTTCTGTGCCATTAGGCACCGGCCGTATCTCACCTGCCAGCCCGACCTCGCCGAACACAATTAGTTCGCGGGGCAATATTCGATTTCTGAAACTGGAAACCATCGCCAGAAGTAGTGCTAAATCAGCGCTGGTTTCAGACACCTTCACGCCCCCCACCACATTAACGAACACATCCTGATCATTCATCTGAACATTTCCGTGGCGATGCAACACTGCCAGTAACATCGCCAGCCGGTTTTGTTCAAGACCAACAGCAATTCGCCGCGGATTCGCCATTTGTGAATAATCCACCAGCGCCTGTATTTCAACCAGCAGCGGACGGGTACCCTCCCAAATCACCATAACACTTGACCCGGGCGCAGGATTTTCCCCCCGACTGAGGAAAATAGCGGAAGGGTTACTGACTTCTTTAAGGCCGCGCTCAGTCATTCCGAAAACACCCAGTTCATTCACTGCGCCGAACCGGTTTTTATTGCTGCGCAGTGTTCTGAAGCGTCCGTCACTTTCCCCTTCCAACATCATTGAACAATCAATGCAATGTTCAAGAACCTTGGGGCCAGCCAGATTACCGTCTTTTGTTACATGCCCTACAATAAACATGGCGATATGATTTTGCTTGGCAAAGCGCGTCAGATAAGCAGCACTTTCGCGCACCTGAGATACGCTACCGGGGGCTGACTGAATATCTGCAACATGCATCACCTGGATGGAGTCGATCACCATAATTTTCGGTTTTTGCTCGATGGCCAGGCGGCAAATCGTCTCGACATTGGTTTCTGCCAGCATCATAAGTTTGTCATCCGGCAAATTAAGCCGGCTTGCCCGCATAGCAACCTGTTGGAGGGATTCTTCCCCTGTAACATAAAGGGCATTGTGCTGATTAGCCATTTGACACATAACCTGCAGCAGCAGCGTACTTTTACCGGCACCGGGCGAACCACCAATTAATATGGCAGAGCCGGGCACAATTCCACCGCCCAGGACTCTGTCGAGCTCTTTAAAGGTAGAGGTAACACGAGGCAGCGCGGCTAAATCAATTTCGTTAAGTTTTTCTATGCGTGCAGCTGTCTGACCGGCATACCCCGAATGAGAGGCACTGGAAGTTTTAGCCGGGGAGACGACATATTCAGTAATTGTGTTCCATTCTTTGCAGGCACTGCACTGCCCCTGCCAACGCGGATAGTCAGCACCACACTGCGAACATACATAAGCTGTCTTTCGTTTTGCCATAAACTATTTTCACAACGAGCAATTCAGAGTATTCTACACGGATAACAAAGCGCCTGCATGCCGTTCGCCGGTACACTTTTTCTACTGCAGAAAATAGTTGCGCTGCCGATAATAAATGGATGGACATCACTGTTGTAACTGCCCATGAATGAAGACTTGCGCCAATACGCCCATATCATCGACGCGCTCAAGCCGTTAATAACCAAGTCTGGTTTTATAAAACGGCTGAATGAGCTTACGTCACACCTGCCTAAAGAACGCCGGTTCCTGATCAAGATGGAAATGAAACGTCTTGCGCGCCCGTGTATGCGCTCAATCGACCTGCGCGGCCAGGTAAAAGGTGAGTGTCGACTATACGAATATAAGGGTATCCGGCATTATCTTGACGAAGTCGCTATCGAGACGTTCGAGGAACAACTAAACATTTTTGGCGGCTTTACCTTCGGGGTGTACGAGTCGGTAATGGAAACTGAAAATAATTTCAGGGTCATCCGCGAGCGTGAAGAACAGCAGCGTCAGGTTACCCACGAGCGCCTTAGCCAGCCTCAGACCATGGCACTGGAAAAATATACCGTCCCCGTTGTTAATCTGCTCTCTTATGCCCGGCGCAATCAGGAGCGGATGAATTTCGCAGTTACAATCGAAGTATTTGCAAAAGACGGTAGCGTTTGGCGAGGTAACAGCGTAGACATCTCAACGGAAGGCTTGCAAATAAAGTTGAGTAAAGACACTACGCTTCAGGTCGACGATGACATTGAAATCTTCTTCAGGGGACTGGAAGAAGAGTTTGCCATGGATAAAAAGCATGGTGTGGTTTATCGCGTACTTAAGATGCTCTATAAGAACGACCATCAGTATCTGATGCTCAGACGGTCCGCTGAGATTCAGAACACCCCTTTTGATCAATTTCTTGAAAACTTTATTCACGGCAACAAGCGTCGGTATAAAGTGAACATGAGTAATACCATTGATGCGGTTTACAATAAAATTGCCGAGCAATTTTTATCGCCGCGCAGCCCTTCTCTGCCTGTTTTTATCGACAGTATAGAGGATAAGCTGCTGCCCCGTTACGCCATGCTTAACGAGATCAATACTGATATCACCGACTATTGGTCAGATGAACAGCGCTCCCTGAGACTTGGCTACCTGCTAAGCCCATCCCGTCTGAAATGGCTGGCCAGTCGCGATGCTAATGAGCGTGAACTGTATGTCTACGCGTTTACCCATTTACAACAAGATAAAATTTATTTTTATTCTGCCTCATCGCACGAACTAGATGCCAAAGAAGTTATCAAAACCACATTTCTGGGGTTTGGCGCACGAAAAGTCAGCTGGCGGGTATTCAAGCTGGTTATGAGCGATATGACGCCTGACCAGGCTCATGCCCCGCTCTCTATTCCTGACAACGTCAGTGAAAAAATTAAGCGCCAAAATCAGGCGCCTTCTGCCCGTCTGATGGCCAGACTTAAAAACCTCGGCTTTGTTGTTCATATTACCGATGTCACCAGTGATAGCGGTCAGCATCACTATAGTCAGTATAAATTTAACCGAAGTAACCTGCCGCATCTTCGCGTATTCGGTCACGCACGAAATCGTCCGCCTTCCCCTATCCAGACCTATCGCTACCGGTATCATGAACAGCGAATGGAGAAGCGCTACCTGGTCAGAACAACTATTTCTCTGACAACCACTGACGGTGCTACGGAATTTAAGGGGATCAGTGAGGATATCTCTGTTCGCGGGCTTCGTGTTGAGCTAAATCAGCCTTTTGAGGGCGATGTGGATACTATGATCAATGTTGCTTTCCCCAAGCTTCAGGCGCTGACCGAAAGTTACGATCTTATGCATTTGCGTTACCGCATAGTGGCTAAAAACGGCGAACAAAATATTATTCATCTTAAAGCAGCAGATGGCGAAGCGGGCGCAGTCGCCAGGGACTTTTTTGACGATTTAATTAAGCAGAATAAATCCTCACTGAAAACCTACGATGAACAGGAAGATGTGCCGGGAATCGGACATGCGTTACGTTGTATAAACGCCAAAAACACTCCGAACCTGGCCTTTGCGATGAATAAAGAAGGTGTTCGCTATTTACCGCAGGCAGCTATCGCTTCACGCAATAATCATCGAATTCATCAGGTTGCTGCGCATTACGCGCCTGAAGATAAACTGAACTTCGAATTTATGTT
Source organism: Salinimonas iocasae (assembly GCF_006228385.1). Lineage (GTDB taxonomy): Bacteria > Pseudomonadota > Gammaproteobacteria > Enterobacterales > Alteromonadaceae > Alteromonas > Alteromonas iocasae. The sequence continues at coordinate 1,335,492 of NZ_CP039852.1, read as the reverse complement.
TCGTGATCGCAATCTCGAATCTCCATTTATACAGCACGGTATCAAGCAAATTAAGCTGGAGCACCTGCCGTTACGTCAGGAGCTGTTTATTGCCTTCGATCCGAATCAGAAACTAAGTCGGATGGCGATTCTACCCCGGTTCGATGACAAATTTACCACCGATGAAAGTCGCATTAAATTTATTAACGAGGCTATCGGTCGCGGCCAGTTTATCGCACTGCACGTGTTGTTAACCACCACGGGCAAACCTGATATGGAAATGCTTCAGGCGGAAATGAATTACGTCAGTATGTATGCCATACACCGCGCCAGAGAACTCGAAGAATTTATGTGGGATATTGTGGCTTGCGCGCATTTGGTTGATGTAACTGATGAGGTGCTGAGCAGATACAACATCGAGCCGGCGCTGATTCGAAAAAACCGACAGCAAAGCGCCATTAGTCACAAAAATGGCAACTTTGCTGATACCGCATCGTTACTGACCTAGCAGATAAAGCAGACTGTGCAGCCCACTGTATCGAATGGCGACATCGGCCTTCTGATTGACAACAGGTTTAGCATGACAAGCCACGCCCAGGTCTGCTTTTTCCATCATTTTTAAATCATTGGCGCCATCCCCCATAGCGATACACTGGTGAGTATCGATATCATACTGCGAAGCCAGCTCAGTCACCTTTTGCGCTTTCACGTCGGCGTTAACAATATCGCCACTGACCTCACCGGTGAGCTGCCCGTTTGCAGTTTCAAGCACATTGGAGAAAGCTGCATCCAGATTCAGTCTCGCTTTGAGATAGTCTGCAAAATAGGTGAATCCGCCTGATGCGATAGCAATACGCCAGTTCCGAAGCTTCAATTCACGAATCAGAAGCTGTACACCCGGCATGAGTGGGATGTTATTTCTGATTTGCTCCAGTTGCGCTACCTGCACGCCTTTAAGACACGCTACGCGGCTTATCAGGCTTTCGTTGAAATCCAGTTCGCCTCGCATCGCCTTCGTCGTTACGGCCTGTACAGATTCGCCTTTACCTGTCAGTTTGGCTATTTCGTCAATACATTCTATCTGGATGACTGTACTGTCCATATCCATAACCAGAAGACCAGGCTGTTCCAGCCGGGGCTGCTGTTCTTGCACCGCCATATCCACCCGGTAGGCACTGGAAATTTCATCCAGGCGCTCTGCCAGTACACCGTGGTTTGTCACATTCGTTCTACCGAACAACACAGTCTCACCAAAGGTGGTACAAAAACGGTGACGCGTAAGGCTGCTAATGACTGCCACACCATCAAGCATGTTGATGATACCCTCAAGCTGATCGAAGGTAAGCGCCTGCCCCCATATTGTAATAACGCTGGAACACTTATCATCCTGCGGCTGATGCCCCCGATGCCACTGACCTTCGGAGAACCTTAGAAATGCACGGTTTTGAAAACTCTCCAGTAAAAACTGACTTTGATGTCGTTGTGAATCATTGATAACCAGTGTGGTCACAGTGTGTCCTGATTGATATTGAGCAGATGGCTATCCTACATTAAGGTGATTAGAAGGGAAATAGTGTTGGAATTTTGATGTAATGTCATAGAATGAAAAGATATCTGACATACAAGGTGAAGTTATTATTAGCCAGAGTCCTGCCCCTCAAAGTCGTCGGGCGCAGCCAGAAGCAATCAGCGGCTATCATGCGGTAAAGCGGTTCATGCACATTATGGTGGTAGTGAGCCTCATTGCACTATGTGTTTTCACCGCATTGAAATATCGGGATTATCAAAAAGCGTGGATCAGCGAACAGCAGCGCTCACCGGGTGAGCTGTTGACTCAGCAGTACGCGAGGCTGCTCAGCCCACTGATGCAAAACGAGGACAGCACTGGTGTGAATGCGGCGCTTAAAGTACTAACGTCAGATAACAGGGTATTACAGGCGGGCGTTTTTGACAGTCGGGGGGTTCAGATTGCCCCGCAGGACAGGTTATCCTCGCTGATGTCTCAGACAGGACTCGCCGTTACGCATGTACAGGATATACAGAACGATGCCGGGTCTGTGCTTGGTTATATTCGTGTTTTGACCCGTCATAGTACTGAAAACCAGGAACAGGGGCTGCTGCATTCGGCACAGTGGCTTCTTATGCTGACAATCTGTATTGTAGGTTTTTTCGCGGGTGTCTATCTCGCGCGTTCTTTTTACAAGCTACGCCCTGTCATCAAAGCCCGTTATCACGCGCTGGGGCGTTCACCTTCGTTTCCGACAGAGCGGAACAGACGCCGATAATTTTCATCGGTGATGTCACTGATGTCACTGACACTCGTATCATGAAGCTCAGCCAGGGATTGTGCCACCAGGCTTACCTTAGCGGGTGTATTGCGCTTTCCCTGATAACCAGATAATGGCATATCCGGCGAATCGGTTTCCAGTAGCAGCCGATCTAACGGCAGTGATGCTACGGTATCTCTTGTTTTGCTTGCCCTGGCGTAGGTAATCGTTCCACCAATTCCCAGATAAAAACCGCGCTCGATATACTCTCGGGCTACTTGCTCACTGCCGGAAAATGCGTGAATAACACCGCCCTGTGTAAAATTAAGTGCATTGAGGTGTTTGAGCAACAAGTGGTGGGTCTTTCTGTGGTGTAGAATAACAGGCAGATTAAGGGACTGCGCCAGCTCAAGTTGTTCACACAGAATGTGCTCTTGCTGAGCCATAGCTATGTCGACAGTCTTATCCAGCCCTATTTCACCTAAGGCAACAACGCGCTCATGATGTGCGGTAAGCGCCTCTTGCAGTTTATTGATATTTTCGCCGTTCAGCGTGTCTGGAAAATAAGGATGAAGGCCCAGCGCAATATCTATTTCTTCAATACTTTTACGCAGCTGTAACTGTCGCTGCCATCCATCGGGCGTGGTGCCGGGAATTAAAAACCGTGTCACACCTGCATCTTTGGCGCTGTCGATAACCTTGTGCAGATCATTGTCAAAAATGTCGAAGTCCAGATGGCAGTGACTATCGATCATGGCATTAGCCGTTGAACCTGCCAGCTGTCGTCTTCACCACGGTTATACTCGAAACGATCATGCAGGCGGTCTTCACCGCCCTGCCAGAATTCGATTTGAGACGGCTCTACACGAAAGCCCCCCCAAAAGTCAGGAACGGGTAACGCCTTTTCAGCGAACTTTTCTTTTAATTGATGAAATTGTGTCAGCAAAAGCTGTTTGGATGATAGCGGCTGACTCTGTCTGGAAGCATACGCTGCCAACTGGGAGTCTTTGGGTCTGCTGAAAAAGTATGCAGCGTTTTCCTTCACACTCAATTTATATGCGACACCGCTGACTCGTACCTGTCGCTCCATAAAAAACCATGGAAAATGTAACGATACATTCGGGTTAGCTTCTATTTCTGACGCTTTACGACTGCCCAGATTGGTGAAAAAGGTAAAGCCCGATTCACTGACATCCTTTAATAAAACAATACGCTGAGAAGGCTGACCATTTGCATTGACGGTAGCTACCGTCATCGCGGTGGGATCGGGTATGTTGGCGTTAATCGCATCATCCAGCCACTGCTTAAACAGCGGCAAGGGCGTAGCCGTTAAATCTGTTTCGGTCAGGCTACCTGACGAATACTGTCTTCGCATATCAGAAATAGCCATTATCGCTCCTTTGCCTTAGCTTTCGTCGCCGTAACCTAATGAACGTAATGCCCGTTCATCGTCGGCCCAGCCCTGTTTTACCTTAACCCATAGTTCAAGAAACACCTTAGTATCGAAAAGGTGTTCCATATCTATACGGGCTTGCTCACCAATTGTTTTAATATGCTGACCGCCCTTGCCAATTACCATACGCTTCTGGCTTTCCCGTTCAACCAGGATAAGTCCGTTGATACGGTAAACACCATTATCCGTCATTTTAAACTGCTCAATTTCAACCGTGGTGGCATAAGGCAATTCGTCGCCGGTATAGCGCATTAATTTTTCACGAATGATTTCCGCAGCCATAAAGCGACTGGAACGATCGGTAATATAGTCTTCGGGAAAGAAAAACTCACTTGGCGGCAGGCTTTGCTTAACCAGATCGCGCAGAGCATCCACCTGTTTTCCATGTTTCGCACTGACCGGTACAATGTGTTCAAAGGTGAATTTTTCTGACAGCTTCTGTAACTGCTCGAAAAGTGCCTGCTTATCCGCAACCTTATCAACTTTATTCACCACAAGATAAACGGGCAATCCTGCCTGTTTAACTTTATTAAGCACCATTTCATCGTCGTCGGTCCAGCGCGTCCCCTCTACGACAAAAAGAATTAAACCAACTTCAGCCAGCGAGCTGGAAGCCGCCCGGTTCATAAACCGGTTTATGGCCCGCTTTTCTTCTTTATGCAGCCCTGGCGTATCAACATAAATAGCCTGGTACGCATCTTCAGTATCGATGCCTAAGATGCGGTGCCTTGTGGTTTGTGGCTTACGGGAGGTGATACTGACTTTTTGACCAAGTAAACGATTAAGTAATGTAGACTTACCGACATTGGGACGACCGACAATCGCTACCAGGCCACACCGTGTATCAATATCATTTGGCTGCATGTTCAACTTTCTCCAGCATAAGCCTGGCCGCCTGCTGTTCAGCTTTACGGCGACTGTTACCTGTCGCACTGACAATCAGGTTAAATTCTTCAACAGCGCAACTTACATTAAAGGTCTGCGCATGGTCCTGCCCGGTAATATCTACCACTTCGTACACAGGTAACGACAAGCGTCTGGACTGCAAAAACTCCTGTAAACGAGTTTTATTGTCCTTGGGGTGTTCATTGGGATTGAGATTTTTAATACGCGAATCCCACAAGCCAGCAATCACCTGCTGCACTTTGGGCAGTCCGGCATCCAGATAGATAGCCCCGAGAATCGCTTCCATCGCATCAGCCAGTATAGAGCTACGACGATGACCACCGCTTTTCAGCTCGCCCTGACCCAGACGCAGTAAATCCCCAACATTCGCTTCTTTAGCAAGCTCAGCCAAAGTTTCGCCTTTAACCAGGGTTGAACGCATTCGGGTCAGCTTGCCTTCAGGAACATCAGGAAATGCTTTGTAAAGGGCATCAGCGATAACCATACCCAGGATAGCATCACCGAGAAACTCTAAGCGCTCATTGTGTATTTTGGCTGCACTACGATGTGTAAGCGCCTGCTCCAGCAGTGCCTCATCTTCAAACGTATGTCCCAGTGCGCGTGACAAATGAACATATTTGTCGATGCCCTGCATTATTCAATTCCACCTATACGGTCAAAGCGAATACCTGTGGGTACCCATGTTGGAATAACATCTTCAGCTTTACGCTCAAATTCAAAGCTAATCCAGATAGCAACTGCTTTACCTACCAGATTAGCATCGGGTACAAAGCCCCAGTAACGGCTGTCACGACTATTATCGCGGTTATCGCCCATTACAAAATACTCGCCCTCTGGTACCAGCCACTCGTTGCTACGCGTTCCCGGCTGTGTATAAAAGCGGGATGCAATTTCATTTCGGGTCGGGTGACGCAGAACATCATGGCTAACGGTCCCCAGGTCCTCTTCATAGCGTAGAAGCTGTGCCATGTTTTGTACAAACTCGCCACGGCTGACAAACTCGGTAGGTACCGGTTGTAGTTTTTCACACGCCTTAACATTGTTGCCCGTGCATTTAGGCCGGATGAACAATTGTTTGTTCTGATAAACAATTGTATCCCCGGGCAGTCCGATTACGCGCTTGATGTAATCGATATTCGGGTTTTGCGGATACTTAAAAACGACAATATCGCCACGCTCGGGCTCTCCGGTTTCTAAAAACTTATGACGCAAAACCGGATCTTTAAGTCCGTATGAGAACTTCTCGACAAGGATGAAATCCCCGACCAGCAGTGTTGGCATCATTGAGCCGGATGGGATCTGAAACGGCTCATAAATTAACGAACGAAGCACCAGTACAAACGCAATAACAGGGAAGATTTGCTGAGAGGTATCCACCCAGTACGGGATATCATCTTCAGCAACGCCTTTTTTAGCTTTTCGTTTCGGAGCCCAGATCAATTTATCCAGAAGCCAGACCACACCGGTGACAACCGTCAGCACCACCAGCAAAATCGAGAAGTAGTTTGCCATTATTTACCAACCTTCAATACTGCCAGGAAGGCATCCTGAGGCAGTTCCACATTGCCTACCTGCTTCATCCTTTTCTTACCTTCTTTTTGCTTTTGCAACAGCTTTTTCTTACGGCTCACGTCGCCGCCGTAACATTTTGCAATAACGTTTTTGCGCATTTGCTTAACCGTACTACGGGCAATGACGTGGTTGCCGATAGCAGCCTGAATAGCTATATCGAACATCTGGCGAGGAATAAGCTCGCGCAGCTTTTCAACCAGCTCACGCCCACGTCCCTGACTATTCTCACGGTGCGTAATAATCGCCAGTGCATCAACTTTTTCACCATTGATCAGAATGTCCACACGAACCATATCTGAACCATGAAAACGTTTAAAGTTGTAATCCAGCGACGCAAAGCCGCGACTGGTAGATTTCAGTCTGTCGAAGAAATCCAGTACTACCTCGGCCATCGGCAGTTCATAAGTTAAAGCAACCTGGTTGCCGTGATAGCCCATGTTGGTTTGCGTACCGCGTTTTTCCACGCACAAAGTAATCACGTTGCCCAGATACTCCTGAGGCACCAGAATGTTTGCCTCGACAATAGGCTCGCGTATCTCTTCAATATCATTAACAGCCGGTAACTTGGACGGGCTATCAACCGTGAGCGTTTCGCCTTTCGTCGTCAGTACTTCATAAATAACTGTCGGGGCGGTAGTGATCAGATCAAGATCGTACTCGCGCTCAAGCCGTTCCTGAACAATTTCCATATGGAGCATGCCCAGAAAGCCGATACGGAATCCAAAACCTAATGCAGCAGAGCTTTCCGGCTCATAAAATAATGATGCATCGTTCAGACTTAGCTTGCTCAGCGCATCACGGAAATCTTCGTAGTCATCTGAACTCACCGGGAAAACGCCGGCATAAACCTGTGGTTTTACCTTTTTAAATCCGGTCAGCATGTCTTTAGCCGGGTTCTTCGCAGTGGTGATGGTATCGCCCACCGGCGCACCCTGAATATCTTTAATACCGGCAATAATGTAGCCAACTTCACCCGCTCTGAGCACACCGGTTTCAGTCTGCTTAGGCGTGAATATGCCAATTTTGTCGACCTGATGTGTCTGACCGTTGGACATAATCTGAATTTTTTCTTTGGCGTTTAATTCACCTTCCATGATTCTTACCAGTGACACAACGCCCTGATAATTATCGAACCATGAATCAACAATCAATGCTTTTAACGGCTTATCGCGATCGCCTACAGGAGGAGGAATACGCTTAACGATCTCTTCCAGTACATCCTCAACGCCAATACCGGTTTTAGCAGAACAGCGTACAGCGTCAATCGCATCAATACCGACGATGTCTTCAATCTCTTCGGCGACACGATCCGGCTCCGCCTGAGGCAAATCTATCTTATTTAGAATAGGCACCACTTCCAGATCCATATCGAAGGCGGTGTAACAGTTAGCCAGAGTCTGTGCCTCTACCCCCTGGCCTGCATCTACCACCAGTAATGCTCCTTCACACGCTTTTAGTGAGCGAGAAACCTCATAGGAAAAGTCAACGTGTCCGGGCGTGTCAATAAAGTTCAGTTGGTAGGTTTCGCCATCTTTGGCCGTGTAATTCAGTGTTACACTTTGCGCTTTAATGGTAATGCCACGTTCCCGCTCCAAATCCATTGAGTCCAGAACCTGCTCGGCCATTTCACGGTTAGTCAGGCCACCACAAACCTGGATAAGGCGGTCGGAAAGCGTAGATTTACCATGGTCAATGTGGGCGATGATGCTGAAATTACGTATGTGCGAATGTTGCATAATGCTGGAAGTTACCTGCAATAAGTCAAAACGTTATAAATACTTTGCCTGAGCAAAACGGATCGGGCGTCGTGGCCTTTACGAAGAAGTACAAGGAAAGACGCAAAGCGAGCGGATTTTACCTATTTCTGCGGGGAAAAGCGAATAAGTCGGTACGCGAAAGGATGAAATTACCAGCGATGCCGTTAGCTGGCGGCGTTTTTCGCTATTGCAGGCGTAATGACTGAAAGTAACACGGGCGTGAAGCGGGTCTGATCACTGCGCTTCAGATGACCTGAAACGACTACGAATCCGACACATGTTGTGGCAATACTACCAACAATCGTAATCAGCTCTCCCCAATCGGCAAAGGATGAAAAAGCGCTGTGCAAAACACCCGCAGACAGAATAAACAGCAAAAGGGGAACCAGATACAACCATAGCGACGCCCCGAGAATTCCCGCTTCAGGAATCCCTACCTTCACCTGGTCACCGACTTTTACCGGTACCGGGCTATTTAGCGTGATTTGTTGCATTCGGGGAGCCAGTGCACGGGAAATAACGCCTGAGCCACAATCTGACTGGGCCTGACACGTCGAACAGGTTGATTTTATGGCAGCCTCAAGCGTAACTTCATCGCCGTCGACTGCCAGGACTGTAGCGGTTTCTGTAATCATTACGGTTGCTTTATAACTTGTATAGATTGTGCGATAGCGGTGGCTGTGGGAAGCGGGATCTCACCGACTACCGTTATTTGCACATTGCCGTTGTTCACACTAAGAAACGTATTGAGTTCATGGCGAAGTGCGACATCGCTGCCCAGCGCTTGTCGGGCACTTTGCACGTATACCGATACATCCACCAAACCGTCACTCAACATTTTGTATTCTACAACCTGGCCAGTATTGGGTAAACGTCTGACGTCCTGCTTAACTTTCTCCATGCCCTGCGGCAAATACCCTAACTTCCAGTTGTGTGTCGGCGTTTCGCCTTCTCGGGTAGCCATGGGTTGTGGCAGGCTGGCCTTATTCACCTTAGCAAAATAAGGGTGTGGTTGCTGCGACAAAGACAGCGATGTTACCTGAATTTGCTCAAGCACACTGCCCTGTAAATCCAGAGTATTGAATTTAAGCAACATCCCGCTACTCTCATCCAGCCACATCTGATAGCTGAAGCGGGAATTATCACGACTGATAACCCGAAGCTGCTGGGCTGTGCGACCTGAAACCCGAGCCCGCCCGACTGTCACAAATTTATAGGCGGCTTTTAATGATTCTGGATTGTACAGTAAGGCTGAAGGTATGGGCCCGTGAATCGCACCGGAGTTTACACTGTAAGGCTGTGAATCTGGTTCAAATACACTGACAGTATTCCCCACCCGAATTTGCTCCTGGCCCGGCCCGTTCTGCAGATTAAGCTGCTCCATGCTGGTTCCATCTTCCATAACAGCATGGCGCCATAAATAGGGTGTGGTTTCCTGCCCCATCCGGGTGACCACAAACGATACCTGAAAATTTTCCTCAGATACGGTTTTCGCAAGCCTTTGCAACCAGTGGGTGGCCGTTTTGGCCGCTTCTTCATCCTGCCTGGCTTCCTCACTCTGCCTTTCATCTTCGGCAGAAGATTGTTTAGCCGTCTGAACGTTGTCGGCATTAGCCTCAGAGGTTTGCTGAGCAGAGACGCCTGAACAGACAACTAAAGAGGAAATCAAACTGGCTATCAGACACCGCTTAAATACAAAGGGTAGCTGCACGCATCGCACAGCTACCCTGTTATCCAACAAATTTATCATTAATTCTGATTACTGCTGCTCACGCTTCGCCTGATTATCATCCTGCTTAGCCTGTTTCAATTTAACCTGCTGCTCATGATCTGAGATAAGCGCATTAATTTTTCGCTTTTTCTCCATCATAGTAGCCATATCGGTGCGCGATACAGGTCGTGACTGCTCCAGGCTTACTGGCGCAAGGCCACCTGGCGTACCAATCAATGGTGTAGCTCCGCCCGTTGGCGAGTTCACCTGATCGGGTTGGTTAAACTGCTGCACACCCAAAATCACCGCGACCGCGACCGATGCTGCGACAGCTAACTGGCCGGACTGACGCGCAAAAGGCGTAACACTGCCCGAGAAAACTTTACGCCAGCCGGAACGCTTAGGTGCCATTACCGTCGGTTCATTGTCCAGCGCGGCGGCAACCTGACTGGTGATATCAAGCTGTGGCGCAACTGACGCTTCCTTACGAAGCCCGCTGCGAATGACATGATAACGCTGCCACTGAGCCTGAAGTTCAGGATCGCTTTTCAGAGCATCCAGAATTTCATCGCTGTCTATCTCGCCATCCATAAAGGCTGACACTTTTTCTTGCTGTTGCGTCATATTTAAAATCCTGATCAATTGATGATCGAGTAACACTCTACCACAGCTTGTTAGTCCGACTCATTTTACGAAAGTTCAATTTTCTAACAAGGGTTTTATTACTTTATCTATTGCTTCGCGCGCCCGAAATATTCTGGACCGGACGGTACCCACCGGACAATCCATCACATTGGCTATTTCTTCATAGCTCATGCCTTCGATTTCGCGCAAAGTAATCGCCATTCTTAAGTCATCGGGAAGCTTTTCCACCACTTTGAATAAGGTACTTTCAATCTCGCTGGATAACAGACTTCTTTCGGGCGTTGATTGCTCTTTGAGCGCATCACTGCCTTCGTAATAGTCAGCTTCTTCTGCGTCGACGTCGTTTGCAGGCGGCTTTCTGCCCTGCGCCACAAGATAGTTCTTGGCACTGTTGACAGCAATTCGATAAAGCCAGGTGTAAAATGCACTATCGCCCCGAAAATTGGGCAATGCACGGTATGCTTTAATAAACGCATCCTGCGTGACGTCAGCCACATCTCCGGTATTTTTCACATAGCGTGATACTAAATGCATCACCTTGTGCTGATACCGGGTTACCAAAAGATTAAAAGCGTTCTTATCGCCGCTCTGTACTTTTTCCACAATCTGCTGATCGGTTATCTGCTCGCTCATCCGAGCCATTTCTCCTTAACTTCAACCACGTCATAGCTCACACAAGCAAAGGGTAGACTATGGCTGACTGTAAAAGTTCGGTGCTGCCGATGAATTTTTGCGATATTCATCATTTCATTGCGGATAAGGGCATTGTGTTTTACCGCTCATCCATTAGACTTGCCGGACCTTAGCACTATTATTACTCGCTAAAATACATGAAATCAGTGACATCTTCACTATCTTCCACAGATTCTCAGGCTATTGAGCATCAGTGTGATGTACTTATCATTGGCAGCGGTGCCGCCGGATTAAGTCTTGCCCTGCGTTTGGCCGACCACTGTAATGTTATCGTTTTAAGTAAGAGCGATCGCAACGAAGGGTCGACGCGCTACGCGCAAGGAGGTATTGCAGCGGTTTTTGATGAAGAGGACTCCGTTGACGCGCATGTTGCCGACACATTGAATGCCGGTGCAGGCCTGTGCGATGAAGACGCCGTGCGTTTCACTACCAGCCGTGCCAAAGATGCGCTTACCTGGCTTATCGGTTACGGCGTGCCGTTTGATAAAGAACAAAATGATAAGGGTGAGGAACGTTTTCATCTGACCCGCGAGGGTGGTCACAGTCACCGGCGTATCCTACACGCTGCTGACGCGACGGGCGAAGCGCTTCAGATTACCCTCAACGATGCGGTTTCCAACCACCCTAACATCCACTTTTTTGAGCGTTACAATGCGATAGATTTAATAAAGTCATCGCAAAAAGACGACCATTGTACAGGGTGTTATGTATGGAATCGTCAGCGTGAACATGTAGAAGTTATACGAGCCCGCTATATAGCACTGGCAACAGGTGGTGGAAGTAAGGTCTATCAGTATACTTCTAACCCGGACGTTTCCAGCGGCGATGGTATTGCCATGGCCTGGCGGGCGGGTTGTCGCGTCGCTAATATGGAATTCAATCAGTTTCACCCAACCTGTTTATATCACCCTCAGGCCCGCAACTTCCTGATTAGCGAAGCGCTTCGTGGCGAAGGTGCGCAACTTTGCCATGCTGATGGCACCCGCTTTATGCAAAATTTTGACGAACGAGGCGACCTGGCACCACGGGACATCGTAGCCCGCGCTATCGACTTTGAAATGAAGCGGCTGGGTGAAGATTGCATGTATCTGGATATCAGCCACAAGCCGGCAGATTTTATCGTCAAACATTTTCCCAATATCTACCGGCGCTGTCGTGCTTTGGGTATTGATATAACGCGGGAAGCCATTCCGGTTGTACCGGCTGCGCATTATAGCTGCGGCGGTGTCATGACCGATTTCAACGCAAAAACTGACCTGGACAATGTATATGCTATCGGTGAGGTGGCTTATACCGGGCTGCACGGAGCTAATCGTATGGCCTCTAACTCATTACTTGAGTGTGTGGTGTATGCCTCATCCGCTGCTGAACATATTCTAAGCCGGCTGGATGATTTTTCTGAGCAGGAAGCTATTGCACCGTGGGATGAAAGTCAGGTCAGTAACTCTGATGAGGAAGTTATTATTCAGCACAACTGGCATGAGTTACGGCTTTTCATGTGGGACTATGTCGGCATTGTACGCACGAATAAACGTCTTGAACGCGCGCTGCGCCGCATCACATTGCTGGAGCAGGAAATACAGGAATACTATGCCCATTTCCGGGTATCTAATAATCTTCTGGAGCTACGAAATCTGGTCACAGTGGCTGAGCTCATTGTTCGCTGCGCCATGCAGCGAAAAGAAAGTCGCGGACTGCATTTTAATCTGGATTATCCTGATACCGCACAGCACCCTACCCCAACAATACTGGCCCCGTCTAAAAGTCAGACACACCACTTGCCGGGTGACCTGGGCCTTTAGTCTTCCTTCACCTGGATGCGCCCGGTCAGATGTGGCGTATCCTTTTTCTGGCTGACTACATAAAAGTGTTTCTCATCGCTACGTTCAATAAGATAGCAGCTAACCGATGATGGCAGCGTTACCGGGCGTAAAAATGATGCATCCACCTGTAATCCGGTTGGTTCATTAGGCAGATTAGCACATTCGCTTACCGTGCGGGCCAGCGTCCACATGCCATGTGCAATGGCGCGCTTGAAGCCGAAGATAGCGGCAGTTGAATGACTCAGGTGTATAGGATTGTAATCGCCGGAAATACGCGCATATTGGCGCCCCTGAGCAGCCCCGGCAGAGAAGTCGGCTTGTTTGGTTGCTTCATCAGGCAGCGAGAATGTCTGACGCTCTGATTTTCTTTTTTTAGGTTCAACGTGGGGGGCTTTAGCTTTTACCAGATAGGTTGCCACCGCTTTGTACACCTGCTGCCGCTGCTGTCTGGCTGTCACAACGATATCAAATTCCCAGCCACGCGCATGCGCTCTGATCGCTGCGTAGCTTGCATAAATAGTGAAAGGACTCTCGACATCCAGTATGCCGGACTGTTCAACTTTATTAGCTTTATGAACCAGCCCCATTAGCGGAAACGGACTGTTAGGTGTTGTCAGACATTTTATCTGTAACGGCGTGCTTATCATCTGAATATAGCAGGGATGAAGCGTGCCCTGGTCTCCCCAGCCGATTTGCTGACAGTAGTGCTGGTAATGGCGTTTACTAATCTGATGTTCCTGCGAATATTCACAGCTGGGCAATGCGGGCGGTTTAAACTGGGTCAGACGAGCGCGATCAGCGCGCTGAAGAATCGCTGAGGTAACAACTTTTAAGAAGCTCATAATTGAAAATCCGGCTGGTGCTGCGTGATTAAGCCAATGGTTCGTACCAGTCGACGATAGTCCCGTTCAGGCAGCTCATCGTGAAGAATCCATTGATTATGATGCTGACCGTCAGCATCGATAAAATTCAGAAAAACACCCCAGGGGGTCACTCTGGCCTGCCGCGTTAATTGCCAGGGCGGCTGGTCAGTTAGCAGGGCTTCCTGTGAGCCCTGATACCATTTACCGGTATCATCGAATAAAATAAACGCTGGCAATGTTTGCTCTGTGCTACGACTGGCGCCACTAAAAAGATAAAAAAACGCAGCAGTGAGAATAATCAGGGTGGTGAAAATAACAGGCGCAGTACTGCTGAAATATGACCAGAACATATCACTGACACTGCCCAGAATGAGTAGTGCCAAACCTGCAAGCACAACGGGTCGAAGACGCCGCAGGTGCCCACGTCTGGTTTGTAATTTATACTTTGACACGGCCCAGAATGTGCTCAACCATGCGCGCCAGTTCCGGCTCAGGACATGACTGATGGCCCATAAACCAGGCGAACAAATCCGGATCATCACAGGTAAGCAGCTTTTCAAATGTTTCCTGCTCATCCTCACTCAGATCGTGAAACCCGGTTTCAACAAAAGGCAGAAACAATACGTCCAGTTCGAGCATGCCACGGCGGCAAGCCCATTTAAGTCGGGCATATCTTTTAGGTGAAAACATAAACTACCAGTAACTGATTAAATGCTGGCGCATATCATAACATGGTGAATTAGCCCGAAGCACTGACCTTTTTACTGATTTTAAGAGATTTACCCTTGGGAATTGTAATTCAGGCCCAACCTTATTTCTCATCAGATTTAATGAATACAGGGTAGCTATGACTTTACCGGCAACAATCGGCGATCTAGAGACTGATTTTTACTGTGAGTTAAGCCAGTCCGGGCTCATTACTCTCAGCGGACCGGACAGCGATACCTTTTTGCAGGGGCAACTGACCATTGATATTCCATCATTGCCAGCCACCCGGGCCAGACGAGCAGCGCATTGCGACTTCAAAGGTAAGGCCTGGTCACTCCCGCTGGTTCTGCGTATGCAAGATAGTGTTGCCTTGTCACTTAACAAGTCATCACTGGCAATGACGCTGGCGCAGCTGAATAAGTATGGTGTGTTTTCAAAAACTGACATTGTCGATAGCAGCGATCAGTTCCGGCAGTATATTGCTCGCGGTCAGGCCGTTGAACAATGGATTGCAGACAGGTTTGATACCGTCCCCTCGTCTTCGTTAAACTGTGTGGATAATGAGCATGGAGCCGCTGTTTTAACAGATTTCGGCAGTGGTATTTATCACCTGTTGTTAAGCAACGAGGCTGCAGCATCGCTGGATGAAACATTATCAAACGCCGGAATCACACATTATGACGAGAATGTCAGCGAAGCCCTGCAAATTCAGGCGGGTATCCCTGATGTTGCTCATGATAATGTTAATGAATTCGTTCCGCAGATGATGAATGTTCAGGCACTGGATGCGATTGATTTTGGCAAAGGCTGTTATATGGGGCAGGAAGTGGTCGCCCGCACCCGGTATCTGGGCAAGAATAAGCGCGCCGCTTACGTTTTTTGCGTACCTGCATCCCTGTCTGTGGAACCTGATGCGATGCTTGAGAAGCAACTTGGCGAAAATTGGCGTCGTGGCGGTGCAATTATCCGGTGCGCTAAACTGGGTCATGAGACCTGGCTGATGGCTGTGCTGAACAACGATACCAGCGAGCAGGATGTATTCAGAATTAAGGATACAAGTTCGCCAACGTTCTCGTGCCAGCCTTTACCTTATTCTGTCGAACAGGAAACAAATAACGTGCGTGGCCGCTCCTAATCGGGTGAACGCGCAAAATTCACGGCAGCTGAGCTGTCAAAAAATTGATTAGGTATATTTATGACAATTACACCCGAGAGCGTAGTATCTATCCACTACACTGTATCAGCAGAAGACGGCACACAGCTTGATTCTTCTGAAGGCAAACAGCCTTTAACGGTTATGCTGGGTAAGCGCTTCTTAATTGAAGGGTTAGAAGATGCTTTGCAAAATAAAGAGCAAGGCGAAAAGTTTGAAGTTGATATCGCGCCAGAGCAAGCTTACGGCCAGCGCATGGACGAGTTGGTACAACAGGTACCAAAAGATATGTTTGATGGTATGGATGTTGAAGTCGGTATGTCATTCAGAGCCACCACTGAGCAGGGTGAGCAATCTGTTATGATTATCGATGTAGCCGAAGACCATGTAGTGGTTGATGGAAACCATCCTCTTGCCGGCGTACCGCTGAAGTTTGAAGTTGAAGTGGTAGAAGTTCGTGAACCTACTCAGGAAGAAATTGAACATGGCCACGCCCATGGTCCGGGTAGTGGCAACGATCACTAATAGGTTTAAAAGAATAAAAAAGGGCGTTTTAACGCCCTTTTTTATTATCAGATTGCGTCCTGATTTGTTTCGCCAGTACGAATACGCAATGCGCTTTCTACATTGTAGACAAATATTTTCCCGTCACCGATTTTGCCAGTTTTAGCAGCCTGCTCGATAGCCTCTACCGCCTGCTCTACTCTGTCATCATCAATGATAATGTCGATCTTTATTTTAGGCAAAAAGTCTACCTGATACTCTGCACCCCGATAAAGTTCTGTATGCCCCTTCTGGCGCCCGAAACCTTTAACTTCGGTAACTGTCATTCCGGCAATACCAACATCTGCAAGCGCCTCTCTCACATCGTCCATCTTGAAAGGTTTGATAATTGCTTCAATCTTTTTCATGCCGCTTACTCTTCATCATAAATAGTAGGAATAGGAACCCGTTTGTGTTGAGTACGTTGGTAAATCTGCAGTAGTTTATCACTTACCCTTTCATCGACTGACTTTCCTTCAAGAAAGTCATCAATTTCATCGTACGTCAGCCCTAACGCTGCTTCATCGGCTTTTTGCGGGGCTAATGTTTCCAAATCAGCAGTAGGCGCTTTAGAAATAATTCCCGCTGGCGCGCCAAGATGCTCCGCAATTTGTCTTACCTGTCTTTTATTCAGGCCAAAAAGTGGCGCGAGGTCACAGGCACCGTCACCATACTTGGTGTAAAAGCCAGTAATGTTTTCTGCAGAATGATCAGTCCCCAGTACCAGTCCGTCAACCATACCGGCTATTTCATATTGAATAACCATCCGTGTCCGGGCTTTTACATTACCTTTTACAAAATCCTGTTTGGTCTCACTATCAGGCAGAAGATCCACTTCACTAAGTGCGTTAGCGGTTTCGCTGTGGATAGCATCAGCACCTGGCTGCACATTAACGGCAACATGTTTATCAGGTGAAATAAATGAAATAACCTGTTGGGCATCCTGTTCATCAGCCTGTGTCTGATACGGCAGCCTGACGGCAACGAACTGATAATGCTCCCCCACTTCGTTGAGCTCATCTACAGCCAACTGAGCAAGCTTTCCCAGTGTGCACGAGTCAATACCACCAGAGATTCCAAGTACGAGGGCTCGCAGTCCTGATGTGCTTAACTGACCTTTTATAAAGTCCACCCGACGACGAATCTCACCTTCCACATCAATATGCGGCAACACTTTCATTTCGTCGATAACTGCTTGTTTATGCATCTGTATTCCACGTTGATCGGTTTTAGCGATAGTAATTAGTGTACGCTATCCGAAATTCGCTGTCAGCATATCTTGCCAGACAGAATTTCATTGCTAAGTTCTACAACCAGGCGGCGACAATAAAGAGGGTTTAGAGGTGAAGCTGAAGATAACCGAGTAAATGAATCAAGAGGAGAATACTTATCGCCAGCACTTTTCCGGTAACTTATTAAACTTATCGTCGATTGATAAGGTCTGACATCCAGATTGTGCATCTTCATTGGTAGCGATCAGACTAAAAGAATTCTCGGTTACATCTTTAGTTTTGATTTCGTATTCAACACCGCTCTCAATTTCATATACGCTATCTATGTTCTGATACATGTCATGTCTTAATCGGTATGCTTGCTGTTCATTTTGCAGCTCCATCAACCGAGCCTGAATAACGGCCAATTCGCTTTCATTTGAAAAATAGTTATACGCCGGAATACATAGCGCAGCCAGAAGCCCTGTCAGGGCTAATGCGATCATCGAGTCTGTTGTGGTAAGGCCTGTGTGCTTACCCATATTGAATACCTATCTAACGTACAGCTTACCCAGTTTCGTTAATCTTCTACTATGCGCTAATGTCATCACATTAATTGCAGGGACATGGTGCGCAAAAGCAGATTTGAATACAAGAGTGGGTTTTCACTGATAGAATTACTTATCAGTATCGCGATTGTTGCGATACTGTTAATCAATGCCCCGCCATCCTATATCAACTGGTACCAACAAACCAAATTAAAAAACGCGGCTGGCGAGCTTAGTCTGTTACTTCACCAGGCGCAACGGCAGGCTGTGACGCAAAACAGGCCTATATTTGTCATGCTCAATGGCCCACATAGTGCTCGGGTCATAGTAACTACTGATATCGAGTGTATAATTCAGGAAGTCTGCTCACCTGCACAGATAAGTAAGCAGCTACGCATCGATAAACCTGTAAAAGTTGAGTCCAAAAGCTTTTCACGCTCCTACATTCGATTTGCCCCCTCAACCGGGCTTCCTGATGGCATGGCCGGTTCATTAGTTATGCGTACTAACGATTTTCGCATTAAGCTGATTGTTAGTCGGCTGGGGCGTATCCGAACCTGTGTAGCAGGCAAAAGTATAGCCGGTGTGCCGTTATGCTGAATTACGGCTACACACTTACCAGTTTATTGATATCGATGAGTATTGGGGTTTCGCTGTTGGGAGCGGGTGCAACGTTCGCTATGAACCTGTCCCAGAAGCAACTGATAGTCTCACAGCAACTTGAACTGCAAAACCATATCAAACGGGTCGGTCTATTAATTTCAGCTGAGCTCAGACGCGCCGGGTACGATGGCAAGGCCGAACACCGCTTTATCAGCGGCTTGCCGCGCACCAGCTCTCCATTTTATCCGGCCTTCTCATTAGGCATGTCTACAGGCCACCTCGAGGGTAGCTGTATACTGTTTCATTATGACAAAAATCATAATGGCCAACTCGATGAGCTGCCTCGTTCAGAGTTTCTCGGCTTCAGGCTTAATAACGGTGCTATTGAGTCCAGGGTCGGCGCTAAAGATTGTAGCCAGACTGGTTGGGAGGATGTTACCGATTCTACCTATCTCAGAGTCAACAAATTTCACATCAAAGGTATACAGAGTAGTGGTGTCGGCGCACTTCTGTCGCTTGAAATCAGCGCTGAGCTGACGAGGGCCCCCGATGTAAACAGTCAAATACACTGGCCTGTGGTTGTGAGGAATAATTAGCGTGGGACGTTATAAAGGCAGTGTGCTTATACCACTTCTGGTGATAATGGTTATCTGTGCGGGCTGCGCAGTGTTTGCTACACACCTCATTTCAGTAAATAGCAAACAATCTCTGGGCTTAAGAAAACACCTCGAATCACGTTTAGATTCAGTTAACCATCTTAACAATGTCAGCCGGTTACTCAAACAGTCCGGTCATGATGCTAACGAACTGCCCCTTGATGTTGCATCTTACATCACGGGACAAGAGAAGTTCACGGTAGATCAGGCGGATATACTTGTCACAAGTGTCTCTGTTTTTCATCCAGCCAATAAGTATGTTAAAACCGCAGCCAGTTACATCCTATACCCCTGGATAAAACAACTTCCGTCTGCCGCAGTTGTCAGTGCCCGGACATTACCGGCAGCTGCAAATATCATGAGTAACTCGCTTCCGGTCACACCTTCGATATTATCTGCTTACTCCAACGACATGAAAACATGGTTTTTGAGCGCACCGGATGCGGTAACCACTTTACCTGAGCCAATCGCCGATTGTGCAATGCTCGATAAATATTCTCAGGGTGCTTTTGTTGTTGAAACTACGTGCACTATTTCGAAGGGACAGGTGGTAGGCAGCCCGGCTCATCCGGTATTGCTTATTGTCCGACAAAGTAATTTTTCAATGCAGGACAATAGTCAGTTCTGGGGGATTCTGTATCAGTCTGCTGTCACTAAGAACGATTTAAGTCGAATCAGCGTGCCCGATACTTCGGCTATATACGGGGCGATACTTATTGACCACAAGTTGTCGCCGGTTTCCCATGTAAACGTGATTTATCATCCCGACATATTGACGAAATTACGCGCCCACCCCTCGCTTCAGCTGCATCATCGGGTTCCGGGTAGTTGGAGAGATTTTGAATGAAGACGTCTGAGCATGGTCTGGGTCTGATAGAATGTGTGTTTGCTGCCCTCTTATTTATCAGTTGTGCTACTGCGTTGCTGTCGCTGACTTATCGCTGGCAATTTCATGTACAGCGAGCTACAGCACACGATAATCTTACTGACAAACAGATGTGGCTTGCTGCAAGACTCAACGCATCAGATTTATCGCACTATCTGACGCTGAGCAATGAAGCGAAAAACATTGCGGAACAAACGCTTGGGCTGCCGGTGAATCCACTAACAGTAACTCCCGTTACACTTGCCGATACGCCATCACCCACCCTGGCAGACACATTTTCAATCAAAGAGGTCAGTGTACGAGATTCCGACTACGCCATAATTGAATTAACCGTTATAGCCGGGGCTAAAGCCCCCGTAAAAATGTCTTTAACCGTGAACAAACCGCAACTATATGTTGGGCCGGACACACTTCCCCACTCTATCTCCCCCTTGCCGGAGAAAACTGAGTAGTCGTTTCTGACCACGTAAAAATGATGGAAAAAAGTAGCTACGGATAATGGACTGGATGAAATTTTAAAGGCAAATTGAGTGGCAAAAAGGCTTAGCGCCCTGGTTTGCAGGGAAAACAACACATTATGTCGCAGTACCAATGTGGCGGTAACTGCGACAGTCAAATAAAGTTCAGGGCTCTACATTTCAGCAAGTGTTTTGGAATTACCTTATACAACCTGTTTAATGCGCAGCTCTTTAGGCACCGCAAACTCAACATTTTCTTCCCGGCCCTGACGCTCGGATGCTTTTACAGCGCCCCAGGATAGTAAACGGTCGACCACGCCTTTAACCAATACCTCGGGTGCTGATGCTCCTGCTGTCACCCCAATGTGTTCTATACCTTCCAGCCACGATTGCTGGATGCAGTCTGCATCGGCAATAAGATACGCCTGAGCGCCGACTTTTTCTGCCAGTTCGCGTAAGCGATTTGAATTTGAGCTGTTTTGCGCACCAACGACTAACAGTACTTCGCAGTCAGTGGCCAATTCTCTGACCGCATCCTGCCTGTTCTGAGTGGCATAACAAATATCGTCTTTCCGCGGCCCCTGAATATCGGGAAAGCGTGCACGAAGCGCATCAATCACATCAGCAGTATCATCAACTGATAATGTGGTTTGGCTGCAATAGTATAGCTGTGATGGATCTTTTACCGTCAGCTTATCAACATCAGCAGTTGACTCTACCAGGTAAATACCACCTTCCGGGTTATTATACTGCCCCATGGTACCTTCGACTTCCGGGTGACCGGCATGACCAATAAGAATGCATTCGGTGCCTGTTTTACTGGCGCGGGTGACTTCCATATGCACTTTTGTTACCAGCGGACAGGTGGCATCAAATACTTTCAAGCCACGATCTTTTGCTTCGTTTCTGACAGCCTGCGATACCCCATGGGCGGAAAAAATAACGATACTGTCATCCGGCACCTCATGAAGTTCATCAACAAACAATGCTCCGCGCTCGCGCAATCCGTCGACTACAAATTTGTTGTGAACAACTTCATGTCGAACATAAATAGGTGGCTTGAACATTTCCAGTGCACGTTCGACAATAGTAATTGCCCTGTCTACACCGGCGCAGAAGCCACGAGGGTTTGCTAAATGAATTTGCATGTATTGCTCCTTACGCCTTCGGCTCGGCTACTGAAAGAATTTCAACGTCGAAAATAACCGTCTGGCCAGCCAATGGGTGATTGAAGTCAACGGTTACAGACGTACCCGCTGTACTGCGGATAATGCCGGGCACCTCACTGCCGTCAGGCTGGGCGAAAGCCATTATCATGCCTTCTTCGACATCCTGCGTGAACCTGCTTCGATCCATATGGTGGATATTATCAGGGTTCGGCTGACCGAATGCATCTTCCGGTGCCAGCGTAAAAGACTTTTTATCGCCTTCTGTTAACCCCAGCAAACACGCCTCAAAGTTGGGTGTGAGACTGCCGTCACCCATCACCAGCTTTGCGGGCTTTTTATTAACCCGGGTACTGTCTGCTGCGGAACCATCCTCAAGTTTCAGGTCGAAGTGCATTAACACTTCACTGCTTGGGCCAATAACAAGTGCGGACATGTTTACTCTCTACTGCTTAGGTGTGGATGAAGGTGAAGACTCAGTCTTGTGCTTATGTGAGGTCAGCATATCAATTATCAATAATGCCGCCCCGATAAATATAGCACTGTCTGCAAGGTTAAACGCCGGCCAGTGCCATTGTCCAACGTAAAAGTCCAGAAAGTCGATGACGTAGCCATGAACAAGGCGATCATAAACATTGCCCAACGCCCCTCCTAAAATAAAGCAAAAGGCAATGGGCAGACACTTTTCTTCTCGGGGCGACTTATACAACCAGCTGACAATAACCACACTGACAACCAGGGCGATAGCAGTGAAAAACCACCGCTGCCAGCCATCTGCATCCGCTAAAAAGCTAAACGCTGCACCGTAATTATGAACGTATGTCAGGTTGAAGAAGGGGGTGACTTCAATAGATTGAAACAGCCTCATACTCCCCAGTACCTGATACTTAGTCCATAAGTCCAGCGCAATAACCACTACGCTTATCCATAAAAAGCGCAGTCCGGTTTGCGAAAAAGGTTTAGGCATACTGACGCTCTTCCCCTTCGCCGTCCACGTTGGTCACACAACGCTGACATAATTCCGGATGCTTAACACTGCTGCCTACATCTTCACGGTGGTGCCAGCAACGTACGCATTTTTCACCCTGAGTGCGGGTTACCGCAATGGCAAGACCTTCAACATCTGTATCGTTGGCTTCCTCAGAGCGCTCTGCGGTACCATGCAATACCACCTTTGATGTGATCAGTACGAAACGCAGTTCATCTTCTAGCTGAGCCAGGCGCTGTTTAAGCGCTTCATCGGCATAAAGGTGAACCTCTGCTTCCAGCGAACCACCCAACTGACCATCTTTACGCGCTTGTTCCATCGCCTGGTTGGCCGCATCTTTCACTTCCATAATCTGATGCCAGAAACTGTTTCCGAATGCATCATTATCGGTAAATGCGTGCAAGCCTTCGTACCAGCTCTGGGTGAAAACAAACTCTTCACGCTCGCCGGGAATTTCCTGCCAAATTTCCTGGGCAGTAAAGCTCATGATCGGTGCCATCCAGCGAACCAGCGCTTCGATAATATGGTAAAGCGCCGTCTGACACGAGCGTCGGGCATTACTGTTGGCTTTCGCTGTATATTGGCGATCCTTAATGATATCCAGATAGAAGCTACCCAGCTCAATAGAGCAGAAGTGCATCAGCTTCTGACTGACGACCAGCAAGTCGTATTGGTTATAGGCTTCTGTCAGTTCCTGCTGCAGCTGACGTGTTCGGCTGACAATCCAGCGGTCCAGCGCGACCATATTATCAGGCGCTACCAAATCTGTTTCCGGATTAAAGCCATTCAGGTTAGCCAGTAAGAAGCGTGCCGTATTACGTACCCGACGGTAGCTGTCTGCCGCGCGCTTCAATATTTCATCGGAAACTGCAATTTCACCACGATAATCCGTAGACGCCACCCATAAGCGCAAAATATCAGCGCCCAGTTTATTAGTGACTTCCTGAGGAGCCACAACATTACCGACAGATTTCGACATCTTGCGGCCGTGGGCATCTACTGTAAAACCATGAGTAAGTACCTGCTTATAAGGCGCATGGCCATGCATAGCAGTGGACGTCATCAGGGACGACATAAACCAGCCCCGGTGCTGGTCAGAGCCTTCCAGGTAAAGATCAGCACTGGCTGGAATATCATCACGGCGGTCAACCACAAAATGATGCGTTACGCCCGAGTCAAACCATACATCCAGGGTATCGGTTACCTTGTCATAATGCTCTACGTCATCACCCAACATGTCAGCATCGTTAATATCCCACCAGGCCTGTATGCCTTTCTGCTCTACCTGTTGTGCGACTTTCTCCATCAAAGCGCTGCTTTGAGGATGAATATCACCAGTTGTCTTGTGAACATACAGGGGAATCGGAACACCCCATGTACGCTGTCTTGAAATACACCAGTCAGGGCGTCCTTCGACCATTTTTTCGATGCGGCTTTCGCCCCACTCAGGGATCCACTGAGTCTTTTTGATTTGCTCAATCGACTGCGCCCGTAACCCCTGTTTGTCCATGCTGATAAACCATTGCGGTGTAGCACGGAAGATAATGGGTGTTTTGTGACGCCAGCAATGCGGATAACTGTGCTCGTATTTTACGTTGAGTACCAGATTACCGCGTGCCTCTACCGTTTCGATGATGGCGTCATTGGCTTTAAAGACGAACTGATTGGCAAATAATGGCACATTATCATTATAGACACCGTTACTGCCTACCGGGTTGTACACTTCAATACCGTATTGCTTACCGACATTAAAATCATCGACACCGTGAGCAGGTGCAGTATGTACACAACCGGTACCAGAGTCTGTTGTGACATGCAGACCATTTATCAGGGGCACCTGAAGATCATCAATGAAAGGATGATGAACACGCAACTTATCCAGTGCTTCCCCAAGACAGGTAGCTTTTTCCTCATACGCTTCAATGCCGTAGCGCTGCATACAACTTTCAATAAGGTCGTGAGCAACAATCAGCCAGTCGCCTGACTCTTTGTTTTCTACCAGTGAGTAAGTGTATTCAGGATGCAAAGTGATTGCGCGGTTGGCAGGCAGTGTCCAGGGGGTTGTCGTCCATATCACCACACCGGTATTGTGCGCCGTCAGATCGGCTTCCGTTACACCAAATGCATTGGCGATCTGCGCTGTGTCTGCCACCGGAAATTTCACATCGATAGCTGGTGAAACCTTATCTTTATACTCAACTTCGGCTTCTGCCAGCGCTGAGCCGCAATCCGTACACCAGTGAACCGGTTTAAAGCCCTTCTCCAGATGGCCTGAATCGACAATTTTGCTCAGCGCACGAATGATGTCCGCTTCTGAGCTGAAATCCATTGTTTTATAAGGCTTGTCCCACTCACCGAATACCCCCAGGCGAATGAAATCTGCCATCTGGCCGTCAATCTGCTTTTGCGCATACTGACGGCATTTTTCGCGGAACTCAGCTTCTGAAACCTTTTTCCCTGGTTTACCGACTTTTTTCTCAACCATCAATTCGATAGGCAGACCGTGGCAATCCCAGCCCGGGACGTAAGGAGCGTCGAAGTCAGAAAGCGTTTTTGCTTTAACAATAATATCTTTGAGGATTTTGTTTACCGCATGGCCAATATGAATATTACCGTTGGCATAAGGAGGACCATCGTGTAATACAAACGGTGCTTTGCCCGCCTTTGCTTCACGAATCTTTTTATAAATGCCTTTTTCCTGCCAGGTTTTCAGCATTTTAGGTTCGCGCTGCGCAAGGTTACCGCGCATCGGAAACGGTGTTTCCGGGAGGTTTAATGTGGCCTTATAATCACTCATAAACTTGTTTTTTCCATCCACCTGAACTGTACGCGCTCTACACGTACCCGAATAATTGCTGCCTTGACGGCAACTTACGAATTAGTCTTTAAAAAAATCACGCGCAACCTGCGCATCATTCTGTATCTGTTGTTTCAAAGCTTCAAACGAATCGAACTTTTTTTCGTCTCTTATTTTTAAGCGTGGGGTGACTTCTATTGTCTCACCGTACAAGTCTGCATTTACATCAAAAATATGCACTTCGAGTTGTACCTGCTCACCATTTAGTGTCGGACGTGTTCCAACGTTGGCGACACCGTGCCACACGCATTGCCGGTAGTTCACCGTAACAGCAAAGACACCTTTAAGTGGTGTACGAAACCGTTTGAGCAACACGTTTGCAGTGGGAAAACCAATTGTCCGGCCATTTTTTTCGCCATGTACTACGCGACCCGTGATACTAAACGGTCTGCCCAGCATTGAAGCAGCTTTATCGAAAGCGCCATCATTTAGGGCCTGCCTGACAGCTGTAGAGCTGATACGCCTGTCATCGACACGAAAGCTCTGGGTACTAACAACTTCAAAGCCACTCTTCTGGCCGGCTTCTTTGAGCATGGTAAAGTCACCCTGGCGACCTTTACCAAAACGAAAGTCATCGCCCACTACAAGAAATTGCACACCGAGCTTATTTACCAGTAATTCCTGAACAAAGGTATCAGCCTGCTGACTGGCGAATGCTTTATTGAAACGCACACACAGTAATCGGTCGACGCCCTGTTGCTTTAGCAAGCGGTATTTCTCAGCAAGCGTGCTCAATCTGGCTGGCGCTTTATCTGGCGTAAACACTTCTTCAGGCTGTGGCTCAAAAACCATCACCGTGGCAGGTAAGTCCAGCTCTCTGGCTTTTTCCAGTACGTTTTTCAATACCGCCTTGTGACCTTCATGTACCCCATCAAACTTGCCGATGGTCAGCACGCAGCCACGGTGCCTGTCTCGCAGGTTATGCAGGCCTCTGATTAATTCCACAACTTGCCGGTACCCTTTAAAGTTAATTCTCAGACACAAAACACGCGATTATAAACGACCCAACGCGTAATACCAATGACTGTCAATGCAGTTTTAGCTACCTGACGAACTCAGGTGCGCAGGCCGGGTGCCCAGCACCAACATGACAGCGGCAAACGTCAGCACGGCTGCGCCTATTGTTTTGCCTACATGAAGTATTTGAGGCCACAAATCCAGCAGGTAAAAAGCATCACCGAGATCGAAATAAACAATAACAACGCCCATTGCGGCACAGGCCACTGTGGTGCGCAGTAAAAATAGCACGGTCTGACCGGAAAACTTGTAAACGTGAGTGGAATGAAGCCGGGCATAAAGCAAGCCGGCATTCAGTGCCGCTGACAAACTGGTTGCAATAGCCAGTCCGATGTACCCGTAAGGAATGGCAAATATCAGATTGAACACCATATTAGCAGCCATACTCCAGATACCGAACTTAACCGGCGTTTTTGTATCCTGTCTTGAGTAAAATCCCGGAGCAAAGACTTTTACCAGCATGAAAAACCACAGTCCGAAGGCATACGCAGTCAAAGAATAGGACGCAAATTCTGCGGTCTGAGGAGTAAATTCGCCACGCTGAAAAATAACCGTCAAAATAGGCTCGGCCATTAGCCCGAGCCCAACCGCTGCAGGAAGCCCCAGCACTGACACCATTCTTACTGCCCAGTCCATATTACTGGAAAACGAGGTTGGATCTTTAGTGACATGGTTGCGGGACAAAGTAGGCAAGATGACGGTTGCAATAGCAATACCGAACAATCCTAGTGGAAATTCAAGTAATCGGTCAGAGTAATAAAGCCAGCTGATAGACCCTGTCACCAGAAAGCTGGCGATAAATGTATCGAACAACAGATTCAATTGTCCTACTGACACGCCGAAGAGTGCAGGAATCATCAGCTTTCTCACCTTTACGACATTGTCATCGTGCCAGCCCCACCGGGGCTTAACTAATAAGCCTGCTCTGTACAAAAAGGGAAGTTGAAAACCAAGCTGTACGATGCCCCCAACGAACACCCCCCAGGCGAGCGCGTAGGCAGGTTGTGCCATTGATGGCGCAACCCATATGGCAAAGCTGATAATACAGACATTAAGCAATACCGGCGTGAATGCAGCAACGGCAAACTTATTGAGCGTGTTAAGAATTGCCCCTGATAATCCCGTTAATGAGATAAACGCCAGATAAGGAAAAGTAATTTTTAACATCGTGGATGCCAGGGTGAACTTATCGCCGCCGGGTTCATCATTTAAATAGTCAATAAACCAGCCTGTTCCAAACAATGCCGCCAGCACCGGTGAAGCGATAACCCCAATTATCGATACGACAAACACTATCGCACCGAGTGTGCCAGAGATTTTAGCGACGAACTCCCGCAATGCTTTCTTATCATCTAGGTGATGTACTTCGGTTAGTACCGGAATAAAAGCCTGTGCAAATGCCCCTTCGGCAAACAAACGTCGCAGGAAGTTAGGAATTTTATTGGCAAAGAAAAACACATCGGCAGCCGCCCCGTCCCCCATCAACCGCGCTACGACGACGTCCCTGGCCAATCCCAGAATACGTGAAATAAGTGTCATTACAGACACCACTAACCCGGATTTTAATAATTTACTCGACACAGAGCCTCAACCAATACGTTATTGAGCACAAATAAAGGGGCCACACTATAGCCGAATGCAGCAATTTTAGAAATCTTCTGCACCACCACATCATTAAATCTCGCCAGCGTATGATTTAATGCCATAAGGAGGATGAATTCAGGTGATTCAGCTGATATAATTCGCGCCCACTACGGATATGCCATCAGCCGCGTCAGGCCTGCAAAACAGTTAATTTAATGTTTATGCGAAATAGTTTGACAAATAAGCGATTGCTAGGCACAATCCGCACCCTCGTTTTTGACATGAATTTATTTTGGGAGTTACACCTTGGCTAACATTAAGTCTGCTAAGAAACGTGCAATTCAAGCCGAAAAGCGTCGTCAGCATAATGCCAGCCGCCGCTCCATGACTCGTACAAGCATCAAAAAAGTTGTAGCGGCTATCGCTAAAGGCGATAAAGAAGGTGCTCAAGCAGCACTTGCCTCTGCGACTCCGATTCTTGACAGAATGGCTACCAAAGGTTTGATTCACAAGAACAAAGCTGCTCGTCATAAGAGCCGTCTTGCTGCTAAAATCAAAGCTATGTAAGACATCTTTGTGATGTGTGGTAAAAAAGCGCCGAAAGGCGCTTTTTTTATATCTATAATTTACCAGCAGCCCTTCCAATACTAATTTTGCCTTCTTCGCTGTCACATTAACGTCAACATAACGTCACCAACCTGTCACGTCCCCTTTCTACTATCGGTATGAAAGCTGGCAACTTTGGACGCTGTCATGTCACATACGCATTATAAAACGCTTTGGATATCCGACTTACATCTGGGTCATCGCGACTGCAAAGCTGAACATCTTTTACACTTTCTGGAAAACATATCTGTCGGAACCCTTTATCTGGTTGGCGACATTATTGATATGTGGGAAATGACACGCCACTTTCGCTGGCCAGAGGCGCATAATCTGGTTATAAAAAAGCTTATGTTGTTATCTGAGTCCGGAACCCGGGTTATTTACCTGCCGGGCAACCACGATGCACCTTTACAACGCTATTCCGGTATGGCGTTTGGCAAAATTGATATAGCTCGGGAGCTTATTCATACCACCGCTGACGGTAAGCGCTATCTGGTTTTGCACGGCGATCAGTTTGATGATGAAGTGACGCTGGGTCGGTTTCACGCCTGGATTGGCGATAAGGCATATGACCTGCTGCTATTTATCAACCGCTGGTACAACCGTTATCGATTCTGGCAAAAACGCGAATACTGGTCGCTGGCTGGTTTTATCAAACAACATATAAAAAGCGCTAACCTTGCCATCGCCCGCTATCGTCAGGCGTGCTGTAACTATGCCAAAGCCCTTGAAGTGGATGGCATCATTTGTGGCCACATTCATCATCCGGAACAACGCTACCTTGGCGGTATTCATTACATTAACGATGGCGACTGGGTAGAAAATTGCACAGCCCTGGCTGAAGATAAATACGGCAATTTATCACTCATTCACTACCTGTCCGGATGTCCATGGCAGTGCGCGACGGAGTCCGAACCCCATCCTTCTAAAGCAGCATAATAAAATAAATTTAAAAAGGTACATGAATGTTCACTGTTGATGATGTGCTTAACAAACATTACCCGCATGTCGCCGGAAACCGCTGGTTGTCCCGCCCTGTTTCTTATATTTTGCGACACCTGCTCCACGAACGTGAAATAAAAGCATTTGGTGAAACCTATCCCCATTATCAGGATATCGATTTTGTAGAGCAGGTGCTGGCTTACTTTACTGTCAGTTATTCCACACGTCATAATGAAAAAGAACGCATACCCAGTGAAGGTCGCGTGGTGATTGTCGCCAATCATCCCATCGGCTCGCTGGATGCGCTGGCACTGATTAAATTGCTCAGTGAAGTACGTCGCGATGTAAAGGTGGTCGCGAACCAGATGCTGATGGCAATATCGCCGCTGAATAATATGCTGGTGCCGGTCAACAATATGCAGGGGGGAACGCCAAGACAAAGTTTCCAGGCTATGCAGGCACATCTTAATGCAGACGGTGCGTTGCTAATATTTCCCGCCGGCGAAGTATCACGACTGCGCCCTCAGGGAGTCAGAGACACACACTGGCACAGCGGCTTTTTACGCATAGCCAGACACGCCGAGGCGCCTATACTGCCTGTTTACATTGATGCCCGAAATTCTCCGGTATTCTACAGTGTTTCAATGCTGTATAAGCCATTGGCAACCACGTTGCTGGTTAAAGAAATGTTCAGGCAACGACGGAACCATTTGCCCATTCGTATCGGCGAACTGATCCCGCATAGTGGGTATCAGTCATTGTCATTAAGCATGAAAGAGCAGGTAAAACTTTTCAAACATCATCTGTATCGTGTGGGCAATGATAAAAAGGGTATTTTGCCTACGCAATCAGCTATCGCGCTTCCTGAAGATCGTCAGGTACTGGCAAAGGCGATAACTCAGCAATGCGAGCATCTCGGACAGACTGCAGATGGCAAAGCGATTTATCTTTTTCAACATAGTGGGTCCTCTGCCATTATGCGTGAAATTGGCAGATTGCGGGAGCTGGCATTTCGCGCCGTGGGTGAAGGAACAAATACGCGCAGAGATATTGATAAGTACGACTCGCATTATTTCCACCTTATTCTTTGGGACAATACCGATTTAGAAATTGTGGGAGCGTACCGCTTTGGCGATGCGGCGACACTTGCCGATCCTGCTCATCCCGCAGGCCTGTACTCAGCCACCCTGTTTGACTATAACGACGATAACCATACAATGTTTTCAAAGGGACTTGAGCTGGGCCGAAGTTTCGTACAACCACGGTACTGGGGAAAGCGCAGTCTGGATTATTTGTGGTACGGTATCGGTGCATTTTTACAGCGCTACCCTGACTACCGATATTTATTTGGTGCGGTAAGTATCAGCAATGCCTATCCAAAGCCTGCCCGTGACTTACTGGTTGCTTTCTACCAGGCGCAGTTTCCGGCACGTTTCGGGAATGCCAAAGCAACGCTACCCTACCCCGTATGCAGCGAAAAGCTCAAACATTTCGGCGATATGCCATACAAGGCAGCGTTTACCGAACTCAAAAGCCTGCTTGCAAATATGGGGGTTAATGTGCCCACACTTTACAAACAATACACTGAAATTTGTGAGCCTGAAGGCGTAGGCTTTTTAGACTTTAATGTCGACCCGGATTTTGCAGATTGCGTTGACGGGTTAATAGTGGTCGATCTGCAACTACTCACCGCGAAAAAGCGCAATCGTTATCTGTCTCAGGCTAACGTGAAAGCTACTGCCTGACAGCCCTTGGGAGTACGGGGAGCTTGCCTCCCCGTTGCTGCCTCTGCTTACCTGAACGGTTACACTAACCCCTGCAATATATCGGTATATATATCTTCCAGCGTAATAATGTCACATAGGTGTACACATTCGTTTGCCTGATGAATAGTACTGTTGGGGACGCCCACTTCGATTATTTGCGTTGAGGAATCGAAAAAGCGACCATCCGAGGTGCCCCCGGCAGTACTTAACAAAGGATATTTACCCGTGGTATTTACGATTGCGCGCTCACAACGCTGAAGCCAGCAATCGTTGGCTCTGGATTTTGTCAGATAAGGTGAACAGGGACGTGACCAGTGAATCTGCGTATGCGGTGATACATTTTTTATCAGCGAAGTCAGAAGCGCTACCAGGGAATCATTGGAATACTCAGCATCGTAACGAACATTGAATGCGATACGTGCTGCTCCGGGTACCAGATTATCCACCCATGCTCCGGTATCAACATGCGTAATCTGCAGAGACGTCCCGGGAAAATCTGCTGAGCCAGCGCCCCAGCGATGACAGGTTAGCGCCTGAATAATATCACTGGCGGTGTGAATAGCGTTTCGGCAGCTACCGGGATAGGCAACATGCCCCTGTTTCCCCCTGACCACGACAGAGCCGGATAATGCGCCCCGGCGCCCTACCTTAATCGTATCACCACTGCTTCGTGACGCGGTTGGTTCACCAATAAGACAAGCGTTGAGTTTGATACCTTGCTTATCGAGCTCTTTTTTCATCCAGCTCGTGCCATATAACGCCTCTCCTTCCTCGTCGCTGGTGATAAGCCACCAAAAGGAATATTCGTGCGGATTCATAAGGTGAACAGAACGTTCGGTTGCGGCCAGCATCGCTGCAATTCCACTTTTCATATCAGCAGCCCCACGCCCGAACAGCATATTATCACGAAATACAGGCGTGAACGGGTCGGTATGCCACTCCTCTAGGGGGCCAGGTGAAACAACGTCAGTGTGGCCACAAAACGCAAAATGGGAGGGACCGCTTCCCCACCTGGCGATTAGATTTGAAACACCGTTTACCTGGTAATGCTTACAACTGAAACCGGCTGAGGACAGGTACTGGCTAAGAAATCTCTGGCACCCGTTATCCTCTGGTGTTACTGACTGGCGCGCAATGAGTTCATGTGAGTAATGAAGACTACGATGAATGTAGTCTGACCGGTTAGCGGCTTCTGACATACCTACTTTATCTCTAACGATGAAACAGGCTTTTAAGTTGATACGAGTCTTATGACAGGCAGATAACGGTTTTACGACATTATAGTGAATTCAATTAAAAAGGATGAAGTACGTCCACGATTTCGCGGGTACTTTCTACAAGCCTGACGACTTTATTTTCCAGACGTAACGCTACAGTGCCCTTTGAAGGATCACGATAAACCACTTTCCCCTTTTTGTAGACATCATAATCCAACACTTCGCCTTTGGATAACTCATTGCGCCAGCCATCTGGTAACGCTTTTTCAGACCGGGTTTTATCGATACTTTGAGGGGCAAAATGACCCCGGTCAGCAGCAACTGTGTTGAAAGAGGTACTTAAAATAACAAGACTAAATGAGGCTGAGAGAATCATCGCCGAAAACTTCATAACTGCATAGTCCTTAAAAAATGCGTACTCCTTAGCAATAAGCATTTACTGTACCCACATTCCGCCTAGTTCAGATGATCGCGCCAACCAACTGTTTTATCTAGGCTTTTGTTTAATTTATTTGCTGTTATCTCTCTAGGCCGGGAATTAAATGACCAGGGCTGTTCTGGACGGGCTTTCAATGTGTAGCCAAAGTCACACACTTAAGCTGGCAAACAGACACTGGTTTGTATTGGATTACCCCAAATCAGACAAGGGATTTAACTTTTAATGCCTTACAGGTACCGGCTTTGAAAGACCACTCAGGCGCAGTGATTATGCCGGCTCGTTATAACAGAGCCGATTTACTGGACGACAGCAGAAAAATTACGCATTATTTGTCTATGACTTTGTAAAAGAAAGACTTGTTGTGCTTAAGATTATCGTACTCGTTCCACTTATTCTTTGTGTACTGTGGATTATCTATTTACGGCTTAACAAATTTACCTTTGAGCAGGGCAAACAAGGTTTTTTGTATATACTGATTATCTCTTCGGTTATTGCCGCCTTTTACTCAATGATGCTTTTTCTCACTCACTAGCAAAAAAAAAGGTGTGCCGAGGCACACCTTTTTTAAATTCATCGTGTCTTACTGATTAAGCACTTCTATTTCTGCATCTTCACGCAAACCATTGATGAAGCTCTGATAGGCGCTTTGACCATACGCCGCGCCGAGACGCTGGCGAATTGTGCTAGCCAACTCTTCATCCGGTGCTTCAGCCTGCTGGATATTCTGTAGCTCAATGACACCTACATTCCCGGAAGCCAGCTTCGCAGATCCAGCTTTTTCACCTTCCTGATCAGACAGCGAGAATAAAGTCTGTACCAAATTGCGCGGTAGCTGACTTTGACCACGGCTGACAGATTCTGCGTCCTGCCAGGAAAGGCCGTACTGCTCTAGCATCGAAGAAATATCTTCACCGGCATTTAGTTTTGCCACTGCATCCTGAGCCCAGTTGGCCGCAGCCTCCTGCAGCCTTTCAGCTTTAAGCTGACGTTCAATCTGTTCCTTCACTTCAGCCAACTCACGCGTGCGCTGAGGTTCGTGAGCTTTAACCCGCAGTACCATCACCGTTTCATTATCCAGCTCGATAACTTCGCTGTTCATACGGTCCTCTACCTGCTCAGCAGAAAATGCAGCATTCAGTACCGCCGGATTGCTCATTACATCCGGTGCTTCTGCGCGCGTGAACATGCCTGTTTCTTCTATCGGCTGATTGGCTATACCGGCAACATCATCTAATGTCTCTGGCATTTCGAAGGCGACTTCATCCATCCGGCTGCGTAAATCGTAAAAACGCTCCATTGCCTTATCATTTAGTAACGTTTCACGAACCTTCTCTTCAACCTCAGCAAGCTCTGTAACTTCCTCTGGTTTGATATCGGTCAACTTAATGATGTGATAGCCAAATTCTGTTTCAACCACTTCAGAAACCTGACCTTCTTCAAGGTTGAACGCGGCTTCCTCAAAAGCAGGCTCCATCATATCGCGTGTAATATACTCAAGGTCACCACCATTTTCGGCTGAAAATGTATCATCAGAGCTCTGTTTGGCAACATCTGCAAATTCAGCGCCTTGCTCAATTGATTGGCGCAGCTTTTCAGCCTGCGCTTCTGCAGCTTCTTTGTCATCACCAAACTCAATAAGGATATGCGATACACGACGCTCTTCTTCAGTCCGGTACTGATCTTTGTTGTCTTCATAGAATGTCGCGACTTCTTCCTCGCTTACATCAACATCTTTCATCACGTCATCAACAGTGAGTGTGACATATGAAATGTTAACTTTTTCCTGAGTATCAAACACCGCGATATTCTGTTCATAATAACTATTGATATCTTCAACAGAGATAGTGACGCTGTCAGAAAAGTTTTTCGCATCAACTATGAAGTAGCGGCCACCGCGAATTTGCGATTGCAATTGCCAGGCTCGTTGCGTCTCACCATCAAGGGCAAAGGAAGAAGCCTGAAGCGCACGGGTCAATTGTTCACGTGTTAATTCTACGCGCAGGTAATCGCGAAACTGCGCCGGGCTGAAACCGTTTTGACGAAGTACCGCAAGATAACGCTCGTTGTCAAACTGCCCTGCAGTCTGAAAACCCTGCATATCTTTAATGGTCTGGCGAATCTGGTCATCGCCAACCCGCAACCCCATTTCTTCGGCTTTTTGCTCGACTAGTTTGTTATTGATGAGACTTTGTAAAACGTTACTGCGAAACTGTTTTAGATAATTTTCATCCGCAAACATCGCTGCGATATCTTCGCCATACTGGCTTTCCATCTGAGCACGCTGACTTTGATAGGCGCGCTCTAGTTCATTCTGACCAATCTCATCGCCATTGACTGTTGCTACTGCCGTACCACCGGAAGAGCTCAGGTAACTGCCTACACCGGCAAAGACGAAACTCAATACCACCAGGCCGATGATGATCATTGCCCACGGGCTTTGAGAACCTTCTCTGATTCTTTCTAGCATGATTCTATTTCAACTCCGTTGCTTACCAACTTATGTCAGCATTACGCCGCTTCAAGCAGCATTGTGTTTATCTCGCCAACAAATAAGGCAGGATTATAGCGCGATTACGCACAAAAACGCGATGGTTTTCCTTTGACAAAGGAACGAACATCTACGTGTTTTACGGTCTGCCTTTTAAACTGCACAAATAAAAAAGGCGATGGTAAAAACCATCGCCTTTTTAAAATTTTATGCGCTTAGTTACATGCGTCTTTTAAAGCTTTACCAGCTTTGAAAGAAGGAACTTTAGCTGCTGCGATTTGAATAGTCTCACCAGTTTGAGGGTTACGGCCACTACGTGCTGAACGCTCACGAACAGCGAATGTACCGAAACCGACTAGTGCAACTTGGTCACCGTCTTTAAGCGCTGCAGTTACTGCATCAGTGAATGCGTCAAGAGCACGGCCCGCAGCCGCTTTAGAGATGTCCGCACCAGCAGCGATTTGGTCGATGAGTTGAGACTTGTTCACAATTATGATCCCCTTCGTTTGTTATTATACTGTTTGTCCGAAACAATTATCGAATTAATTATCGGAACGTTTAAACAAGCTTGATAACTATTATCAAGCACTGTGTTACAGATAGTTAATTTTTAGTGAGTCGCTGCATCCCTTTAGAGACAAGGCTTCAAGCGAGTACTAAGTAAAGGTATCACAACTTATGGCGCTTGAAAGCCCTATTTTGAAAAAAAGTGAAGGAATTTGCCGATATCGTTCACTTTTTAATCAAAGATTACACTAAAATGGCTGCCTCCCCTTGCCCAGCAAGCGATTCAGCCATTGCAACCTTAATTTTGTGTCACGACTTCAAATGATTCCACAGGTTCCTGCAACGCAATATCGAGGACCTCATCAATCCATTTTACCGGGTGGATAGATAACGCCTCTTTTACGTTGTCCGGAATCTCTTCCAGGTCGCGCTCATTCTCCTGAGGAATGACAACCGTTTTGATGCCGCCCCGATGAGCAGCCAGCAGCTTCTCTTTTAAACCACCGATTGCCAGTACTTCACCGCGTAGCGTGATTTCACCCGTCATAGCAACATCGCACTTCACCGGATTACCGGTCAGCGATGAGACCAGTGCAGTACACATTGCTATGCCTGCACTTGGACCATCCTTAGGTGTCGCGCCTTCCGGCACGTGCACGTGGATATCACGCTTTTCATAAAAGTCTTCATTGATACGAAGTTTTTCAGCACGACTTCTGACCACGGTCATCGCCGCTTTTATCGACTCCTGCATAACATCGCCCAGTGAGCCGGTCGATGTCATTTTACCTTTACCCGGTACTGTACTGGTTTCAATTGTCAGCAAGTCACCGCCAACCTGTGTCCAGGCAAGGCCGGTTACCTGACCAATCTGGTTTTCTTTATCTGCTTTGCCATAGTCATGACGCTGCACGCCAAGATAATCTTTAAGATTGTCCTGAGTCACAACCACTTTATCTTTACTCTTGGACAGTAAAATATCTTTTACCGCTTTGCGGCAAACCTTAGAAATTTCACGCTCCAGATTACGTACACCGGCTTCGCGAGTGTAATACCGAATGATGCCGATAATCGCAGACTCGGTAATCTCGAGCTCATCCTCTTTAAGGCCGTTGCGCTCCATCTGCTTACTGATCAAATGCCCTGTTGCAATATTCAGTTTTTCATCTTCGGTATACCCCGACAGGCGAATCACTTCCATTCTGTCTAACAGAGGTCCCGGAATATTCATGCTGTTTGATGTTGCTACAAACATGACATCCGATAAGTCATAATCAACTTCAAGATAATGATCTGAAAAGCTGTTGTTCTGTTCCGGGTCAAGCACTTCCAGCAGTGCAGAGGCAGGGTCACCACGCATATCTGCAGACATTTTGTCGATTTCATCGAGCAAAAACAGCGGGTTTTTAACCCCGACTTTCGTCATATTCTGAATGAGTTTTCCTGGCATGGAACCGATATAGGTACGGCGGTGACCACGGATTTCAGCTTCATCACGCACACCGCCAAGTGCCATACGCACGTACTTTCTGCCCGTTGCCTTTGCGACCGATTGTCCCAGTGACGTTTTACCAACCCCTGGCGGGCCTACCAGGCAAAGTATCGGTCCTTTTAACTTTTTCACCCGTTGCTGCACGGCAAGATATTCAATGATGCGTTCTTTGACTTTCTCAAGCCCATAGTGGTCCGCATTAAGCACTTTTTCAGCACGCTCAAGATCTCGCTTGACCGGGCTGCGCTTTTGCCAGGGCACACTGGTCAGCCACTCTATGTAACTGCGCACAACCGTTGCTTCAGCTGACATCGGTGACATCATCTTCAGCTTTTGTAACTCAGCGCGTGCTTTCTCTTCTGCCTCTTTTGGCATTTTTGATTCAGAAATTTTATTACTGAGAGCTTCGAACTCATCCGGAGCGTCATCCATTTCTCCAAGTTCTTTCTGAATCGCCTTCATTTGCTCATTCAGATAGTACTCGCGCTGACTTTTCTCCATCTGTTTCTTAACACGCGTGCGTATCTTTTTCTCGACCTGAAGCAGGTCAATCTCGCCTTCCATCAGCGCCATAAGGTACTCAAGGCGTTCATTCACCCCTTTCATCTCAAGCACTTTTTGCTTTTCTGTCAGCTTCAGCGGCATATGTGCCGCCATCGTATCTGCCAAACGCGCAGCGTCATCAATGCCGTTTAGTGAAGTCAGAACCTCAGGCGGAATCTTTTTATTGAGTTTCACGTAGCCTTCGAACTGCGATACGGCCGAACGAATCAATACTTCCTGTTCGTTTTCTGCAATGGCCTCATCAGCCACTTTATCCACACTGGCAGTGTAATAGGGCTCAGACTGGGTATATTCGTTGATTTCACCGCGAACATTACCCTCAACCAACACCTTTACGGTGCCGTCTGGTAACTTCAAAAGCTGTAGAATAGTGGCAATGGTGCCAACGCTATAAATGTCATCCGTTTCAGGCTCATCTACACTGGCATCCTTTTGGGCTACCAGAAAGATTTGTTTGTCGTTTTCCATTGCCGCTTCCAAACAGCGGATAGATTTTTCACGACCAACAAACAGGGGTATGACCATATGTGGATAGACCACGACGTCCCGTAACGCCAGTACGGGGATCTCAATGCGATTTTCACGCTCAGCTGTCATACGAATACTCTATTGGTTACTAATGTCGATTTATATGGGGTTACAACAGCAAAGTTCAAACCTGGTCGGTAAGATTGACGCAATAAATACGGTTTATTGTCATTTTTATCATCTATAAACGCCGAAACGCTTTTACGTACTTTGCATATTCACTTTTAACTATTTGAAACACAAAGGCAATACAATTATCTTTAATTGTACAGATATGAATCAGTCACGATTAAAATTAAAGCAAAACAGTCGGTTCGCGCACCTCTTTGCATTAATTGTCGTCATTAGTCTGCAAGTCAGCCCCGTGGACGTAACGATATAATAATGGACTGTCGCGTTAGCATCAGCTCAGGTAACGCGAATTGAGGTTTTAGCAGCGCCCTAACCTCCCATTGTTGACTGCCGATAGTAAAGTAGCTCTTCTGTAAGTAATCGGAGGCTGAAAAGATGCACAGCGTTAACTAATGGGATAGGACTGATTTTTCTAGCCTCGGTCGATTTGCCAAAAGACGTCGCTTTTACACCGCCCCTCATAAATATCATAACTGTGTTAGTGAAACAGCGGGAAATAATAGCGCCGAACCGTTCTATTTCTGGCTTAGGCGACCTTTGGCTCGGGCAATTTTCGCAAAGTGGATAAACAAAAAACCCGGCTTTCGCCGGGTTTTCCATTTAACTATGATTTACTCAGATGCTGCTTTCTTATTATCTGAATTTTCATAAATAAGAATTGGCTTAGACTCGCCCCGAATAACGGTCTCGTCTATTACAACCTTTTTAACGTCATCAGTAGATGGCAGATCGTACATCGTATCCAGCAAAACACCTTCTACAATTGAACGCAGACCACGGGCACCTGTTTTACGATGCATTGCCTTTTTAGCAATAGCATGTAGTGCATCATCTCTGAATTCCAGCTCAACATCTTCCAGCGCGAACAATGCGCCATACTGCTTCGTAATCGCATTTTTGGGTTCACGCAAAATCTGTATCAGCGCTTCTTCGTTAAGCTCTTCTAAGCTGGTCACAACGGGCAGGCGTCCGATAAATTCTGGGATAAGCCCATACTTCACCAAGTCTTCTGGCTCAACCTGCTTAAACAGTTCGCTTACCGCCTGCTGGTTTTCTTTCGACTTAACTTTTGCACCGAAACCGATACCGCTGCCAGTCGCTGCGCGCTGCTCGATAACCTTATCCAGACCTGCGAACGCACCACCACAAATAAACAGAATTTTAGACGTATCTACCTGCAAAAACTCTTGCTGAGGGTGTTTTCTGCCGCCCTGAGGAGGTACCGATGCCACAGTACCTTCAATAAGCTTCAATAGTGCCTGCTGAACACCTTCACCTGAAACATCGCGGGTAATTGACGGATTGTCCGATTTACGGGAAATCTTATCGATCTCATCAATGTAAACAATACCACGCTGCGCTTTTTCAACGTCATAGTCACACTTTTGCAATAGCTTCTGGATGATATTTTCAACATCCTCACCCACATAACCCGCTTCGGTTAAAGTGGTAGCATCTGCCATGGTAAATGGTACATCCAATAATCTTGCAAGCGTTTCAGCAAGCAGCGTTTTACCACTACCGGTAGGACCGATTAAAAGGATATTACTTTTACCCAGTTCCACGCCTTCATGCACGTCACCGTGACGCAGACGCTTATAGTGGTTATATACGGCTACTGACAGAACTTTCTTCGCATGCTCCTGCCCGATAACATAGTCATCAAGATGAGAATGAATCTCATGGGGACGGGGTAGCGCATCCTGCTTTTGCTTTGGTGAAATTTCTTTAATTTCTTCACGAATAATGTCGTTACATAATTCGACACATTCATCACAGATAAAAACGGACGGCCCGGCAATCAGCTTTCTAACCTCGTGCTGGCTTTTGCCGCAAAACGAGCAGTAAAGTAATTTGTTGTCACCGTCTGAGTTCTGTTTGTCACTCATTACGTTATGCCTCTGCCTTAGCCGGACTCAAAAAAATAAGGATCATGGGAGCCCGGGCTACTTAATAATATACTACTTTGTCGTAGCGGCGTCAGATCGATTTGTTAACACCTGATCGATCAGGCCATACTCTTTGGCTTCGGTTGCACTTAAGAAATTGTCGCGATCAGTATCACGTGCCACCGTCTCGTAGTCCTGACCCGTATGCT
This sequence comes from Salinimonas iocasae, assembly GCF_006228385.1. Classification (GTDB taxonomy): domain Bacteria; phylum Pseudomonadota; class Gammaproteobacteria; order Enterobacterales; family Alteromonadaceae; genus Alteromonas; species Alteromonas iocasae. The sequence continues at coordinate 1,294,666 of NZ_CP039852.1, read as the reverse complement.
GTGACAATAATCGGTTTAACTTCTCTTTGATAGAAAGAATTTCTTTCGCATGAATTTCAAAGTCAGAAGCCTGTCCCTGAAAACCGCCGAGAGGTTGATGAATCATGACACGAGAGTTTGGCAAGCAATAACGCTTACCCTTCGCGCCGCCAGATAGAAGAAACGCTCCCATACTGGCCGCCTGCCCAACACATACAGTACTGACATCAGGCTTAATAAAGTTCATGGTGTCGTAAATCGCCATGCCCGCAGTGACTGAGCCACCGGGCGAGTTGATATACAGGTAGATGTCCTTTTCCGGGTTTTCCGCTTCCAGAAATAGCATCTGGGCCACAATCAGGTTTGCCATGTGATCTTCTACCTGACCCACCAGAAAAATAACGTTTTCTTTAAGCAGACGAGAATAAATATCGTATGAACGTTCACCTTTAGATGTCTGCTCGACAACCATAGGCACCAGTGCGTTTTGTGGTTCTAATGGGTTAATCATATCTACCTTGATTTGTTAGCGTTAAAAACAAAAATGCTCGGAAGGCTCCGAGCATTTAAGCAGTTGCTGACAGGTTAAGTCAAACAGTGCGGCTAAATTTACGCCTGTTTGTTCATAACCTCATCAAAAGCTTTGGTAACTTCCTGAGTTTTGGCTTTATCCAATACCCATTCAATCGCCTGCTCTTCCAATGCAACGTTTTGCATTTGCTGCATCAGTTCATCGTTATTTTTGTAGTAATCGATAACTTCCTGCGGATCTTCATATGCAGAAGCTGAAGTTTCGATTAATGCATTAACTTTTTCTTCGTCAGCTTTCAGTTCGTTAGTCTTGATAATTTCGCCCAGAATCAGACCAATTGACACACGACGCTTCGCATTGTCGGTGAACAGTTCTGCTGGAAGATCCGGCATATTCTGACCACCGCCTTGCTGACTGAAACGTTGTTTTGCCTGCTCACGCAATGCATTTACTTCCTGATCAACCATCGCCTGAGGGACGTCGATTTCGTTCTTCTCAAGAAGTTTAGCAATAACGTCTTCTTTTACATTCGCTTTCAACGTTTGGTCTAGCTCGCGCTGCATATTTTTGCGAACTTCATCTTTCAGCGCTTCAACGCCACCTTCTTCGACACCGAATAGTTTAGCAAATTCGTCATCAACGTCTGGCAATTGCTGGCCTTCAACTTTTTTGACTTTAACATCAAAAACAGCGTCTTTACCTTTCAGTGCTTCGGCGTGGTAATCTTCCGGGAAGGTTACTTCTACAGTAACATCTTCATCTTTCTTGGCACCTACTAATGGCTTCTCGAAGCCTGGAATCATGCGGTCTTTGCCCAATTCCAAAGTGAAGTCTTCGGCTTTTCCGCCATCAAACTCTTCGCCGTCGATCTTACCAACAAAATCAATAACAACACGGTCATCTTTACGCGCTTTACGCTTAACTTCTTTCCACGTCGCGTGTTGCTTTTGCAGCGTTTCCATCATGTTATCGAGGTCTTCGTCAGTGATTTCAACCACTGGCTTCTCAATTTCGATCTCGTCAACGCCTTTTACTTCTACTTCCGGATAAACTTCAAAAGACGCAACAAACTCAAGGTCTTCGCCACGCTGGTCTTTTGTCAGTTCAAATTTAGGCATACCGGCAGGAGTAATGTTTTCCTGCATAACGGCCTGATAGAAGTTTTGCTGCATAACGTCGCCAGCAACTTCCTGACGAACAGCCTGGCCAAAACGTTTCTGGATAACGCTAACTGGCACCTTACCTGGACGGAAGCCGTTGATGCGCTGAGTTTTCGCTAATTGCTGTAGGCGTGACTTTACCGCAGAATCAACAGAGTCTGCTGGTACGGTAATAGTAAGACGGCGTTCTAAACCCTGGGTCGTCTCGACTGAAACTTGCATTATGTTACCTCAACTGTACGTCTGTCTGACGCTTTGTTTTCGTGCCCCCTTCCCTTGCCTGCTTTGCAAACAAATTTACGCCGGGTCAGAGGTTCTCTACTAACGATTGTTTAACCGCTGATTAAACCGCTGGTAAAACACGTTGGTTAAAAAAAGACGCGGTAGTATACAGCTACACATGAAATGAGTCGAGAGGGAAAGCCCATAATTTGGATTATTCGATGGAATTGTATAGATATTTTCAGATATGCAGGCGCACATAGCGCGCATTATCTAATAAAGTATAACTTTGAGGGGGGATTAATGGTCGGTGAGACAGGATTTGAACCTGCGACCCCTTGGACCCAAACCAAGTGCGCTACCAAACTGCGCCACTCACCGGCATATTAAGATGTAAAACGATGGTGCGGAAGGAGAGACTTGAACTCTCACGCCGTGAAGCACTGGAACCTAAATCCAGCGTGTCTACCAATTCCACCACTCCCGCGAAAAAGTGGGGTGGACGATGGGACTTGAACCCACGACAACCGGAATCACAATCCGGGGCTCTACCAACTGAGCTACGCCCACCATAGATGGTGCTTGCTAACGTGCGGCAAGTGTATCATTAATTACTGAACGATGTCAGTGCTAAATCAACTTTTGCCTACTACCTGACCCGCTTCAAAGTGGCGCGCCCGGCAGGATTCGAACCTGCGACCCACGGCTTAGAAGGCCGTTGCTCTATCCAGCTGAGCTACGGGCGCCCGGCGAATCATCGCTAGCTAAGTGGTCGGTGAGACAGGATTTGAACCTGCGACCCCTTGGACCCAAACCAAGTGCGCTACCAAACTGCGCCACTCACCGATACCGTTCCGGCGATTTCGTTACTCGCCGTTACGGGTTGCGCATATTACTGACTTGCCCCTACCTCGTCAAACACTTTTTCAAATAAAAGTTTCAACCGCTCACAAAGCAAACAAAGCGAAGACAAATCCTACAAATTGCGGAGATTTCATCCAGTTAACAGCGATTAGCTGCAAATTTACAAAAGAGGAAAACTTTCTTTTGTCGTTCTGGGCACTGCTGCTATTTGTACTAATAAACCAGCAGATTAAAAAAGGATCTACTGATGCCGCAGATTTTATGAAACAATATCGCGCGTCACATTTATCTCCACCTTATACAAAGAGCATTATCCTTTATGACCGCGCATATTATTGATGGCAAATTGATTGCCAAGCAAGTACGCCAACATGTTTCTTCTTACGTTGACTCGCTCCAGGCCTCCGGAAAACGCCAACCCGGGCTGGCAGTTGTTCTTGTTGGTAACGATGCAGCTTCTCAGGTGTACGTGGCAAATAAGCGAAAGGCTTGTGAAGAAGTCGGTTTTGTATCCCGTTCTTTTGACTTACCGGCAGATACCGATCAGGGCTCATTAGAGTCGTTAATCGATGAACTTAATAATGATGACGAGATTGATGGCATTCTGGTACAGCTGCCGTTGCCTGCCGGCCTGAATTCCGAAGAAATTCTTGAGCGCATTCGTCCTCATAAAGATGTTGATGGGTTCCATCCTTACAACATTGGCAGGCTTGCACAGCGAATTCCCGCCCTGCGTCCGTGTACGCCAAAGGGCATTATGACCATGATTGAGTCTACCAAACGTCGCATCAAAGGTCTGGACGCCGTCATAGTGGGCGCCTCTAATATAGTCGGCAGACCTATGGCACTGGAGTTACTACTGGCCGGATGTACGGTAACGACCTGTCATAAGTTTACTAAGGAATTGCGCACCCATGTCAGTCGCGCCGATTTGCTGGTAGTGGCAGTGGGCAAATCTAATTTCATTCCCGGAGACTGGGTAAAACCTGGCGCGATCGTTATTGATGTTGGTATCAACCGTAACGCTGACGGTTCATTAGTAGGTGATGTAGAGTTCGACAGTGCTAAAGAACGCGCGGGATGGATCACCCCGGTCCCTGGCGGTGTTGGCCCCATGACCGTTGCCAGCCTTATCGAAAACACGCTGGAAGCTTACGTTAAGTTCCACTCATGAGCGAGAAGGTGGTTATCGACGCGATGCGCTACTGGGTAGATGATGTGGTGATACACCATAACTTCTGCCCTTTTGCTCGCTTTGTGCGTCATCCTGAGACTATTCATTATCAGGTTTGTCAGGCTACTGACGTAGCCGATATCATGCTTGCACTTCATCGTGCATGCGTTCAGTTAGATAAGAACGCAGAAATCTCCACAACGTTGTTAATGGTGCCCTCTCTTCACCGTTTTGATGATTACCTCGATGCACTGTCACTGGCGCAGGTGATGATAGCGCAATGGAATTATGAGGGCGTATATCAGCTCGCCAGCTTTCATCCTCAGTATGAATTTGAGGGCGAGGAAACGGCCTCACCATCGCACTATACAAATCGGGCCCCCTACCCGACTTTTCATCTTATTCGCGAGGCAGATATTACCAAAGCAATGGAAGGATACTCGGATCCCGATTCGATATTCGAAGCAAACATCGAACGCACAGAAGCATTAGGATGCAGTCACCTCCAGGCACAACTTAGCGCATGTATAAAAAAAGCTCAGGGCGATACCTGAGCTTTTACTGGTTATTTGTCCGGCAGGTTATTGACCTGCGGCACCGGTTATCGCTTCAGATGAAAGTAAAAAAGCGCGCCCCTGATACCCGGATACCGTAAATACCCAGTCACTCACCCAGGATGGACTTTCAGGCATATCAAAGTGAACCTGATACTGATCAAGCTCATTGGCTGCGCTGACCTCTACAAGAATTCGTTCCCCATCAAGCAGTGTCATATCAACTTTACCCGCCAGCCTCTGTGTCTCCCAGTCAGCCTGACTAAACGGCGCTACCTGAAGATAATTAAACGCAAAAATATCTTCCAAAGCCTGTGCCAGTATCCCCGGATAACTCAATGATGACGCCGGAAATGTCTGAACCTGCTCACCTTCGACCGAACCAGCCTGCCACTGCAAAGATTCATCGGATGACTGACTGATGACCAGTTCCTGCTTTTCAGGTTGCCAGAACCGCGCTTCGTTAAGCTCCTGCATTGTTGCAGGTAAAATACGCTTGTTCAGCCATTCTGCGGAAGACAGTGGTAATGAAACGGTTTTATCAATCAAATAGCTGGCAGATTGATCAGGGTGACGAATAAATTGTCCGCGCCGGCTTTTAGATACATTACCAACAATAAGCTGCCATTGTTGCTCTGCATCTTCCAGGGTAAGTAACATTGACTCTGCGCCATCGCGCTTTGGATCTTCCACTCCCAGGCGGGGATAAAGCTTTTCGTTCTCCGTTTTTTTCTCAACGATAGTGGCCTGAGCCAGTTTTCTGATTAATGTAGACAGCGCCTTTGTGTCTACCGGAAACCGTTGTGCAGAATCAAGGTGGGTGGCCTGCCACTTACCTTCATCCCGTTTAGCTTCAAAAACAACCTTAGTAGCGCTCTCAATTTTTACGTATTCGATAGCGTCACTCTGCTGCGCGAGGCCATCTAATACAGAAGAGGAAGGTGTCGCAACTACACTTTGCTCGTTACGCGATAAATACCACGCTGAGGCGCTTGAAGCAGCAACCAGCACACTCAGCAATACAACACGTATGTTCATTTTCAGTTCCTGTTGAACCTGCTTCCTGCACGTCGACGCAGTACCAGGGTTAATAAATACAAGGTCATAACCAATACCAGAGGGGCCGCGGCAATATTTACAAATTTAAGCCAGTTACCTAATTTGTCGATATCACTTCTCAGCTCATACTGCACATCACGAAGCTGCTTTCTAATAGCCACCCGTTTTTCTACAAACGCATCAATCGTACGCTGCTGCTCATCGGTAAGCACCAGAGATGTACCCTGCCCCTGCTGATTCTGCAAGCGGGCGAGCTGGGACTCGGTCTGCGCCAGCTCGTCACGCAGCTTTTGTTCATGCTCGCGATACTGCTTTTGCGCTTTACGTTCAAGAGATTCTACCCGGGAAAACGGCCTTGCAAACTGACCCCGACTGCGCACGTTAATTAGCGCATTACTGCCTGCCAGGTTCTCCGCCGCGTTCACTACAAAATCACCGTTATTAGCAAACGGGCTGTAAAGGGTCTGGCCAAAGAACTGGTTTTGCTGAACCCAGAAACGATCCGCCAACATGTCCGCATCAGAGATAACTAAAAGATTGAGCTTATCGGTAGTCGCCTTAAACTGCGTTCTGTCAGCGCCTTCCGGCGGCTGGCCGAAAGCAGAGATGGTGGTACCGGTGACATGTGCAGCTACAATTTTCACCTGGCCGTTTGGCCCGAGTTTTTGCTGTAAATCCTGTGGGTCCGGGTGACTGAGATAATATTCAGTTTCGGTGACAAACCCGTCATCCGAGGTTTGCATCAACACTTCCATATCCAGCGTTGATGAAGGAAGCAAGGTAATCTCACCAGCGGAGGCGATATTCACCGAATCGAGGTTTGCTGTAATTACATCATCATCATGCAACTGTTCGCTTCCCAGCCCCATGTATCCCGGATGCTTTACTACGCCTCCCGATGCGCTTTGCACCTCAAGTCCAAGGGTACCGTCCAGCACAATAGTGTCTGGCGGTATATCAACCCCCCAGCTTTTCAGCAAGCTCATATCTGAACGATTAGCCTGCTGGTTGCCCATCAGGCTCAGCATGTCGGACTCATAATGCGGATCAACAAAGGCTATGACCTGTCCCTGCGCCATGGCGTATTGGTCAATAGCATACTTCAGCGCCTCGCTCATTTGAGGCGGATGTGCCAGCATAACAACCGCAGTATCTTCCGGCAGTTGCGTATCCTCTGGTGAGATGAGGTGTACATCAAATAACTGACTGAGCTGCTCATAGAAAACCATCGAAGATTCATTTTGCCCGGTAACCGGATTCTGGCCTCCCTGAACCGGTAAATCAGTGATAAGCGCCAGCTTTGGTGAACTGCCAATACTGAGCTGGTGCAGCATTTTACTGATGTCATACTCTAAAAAATTGGCTTTCTGTGGGTCAAAAAAGCCAATAGTAATTTGGTCGTCCAGCGTATTGGTGCCGGCAAGCCCGAAATATACAGTGTCATTGTTGTTCCCCAGCGTTGCGCCAGTCAGACCAAAACGAGCAGCTTTATCTTCAGCCTCGGAAAAAGGTTCGGGGTCGATAATTCGCAGGCGAATTTTGCCGTTCGCGGCTTTCTCATACTCACGCAGAAGACTTTTCACTCTATCAGCATAATTACGTAGCGCAGTCATCCCCTTTGTGGCGTCCTCAGAGAAGAAAAAATGCAAGGTAACCGGCTCTTCTATTTCATCGATAATCTGATGACTTCCATCTGACAAGGTAAAGACCTTTTGCTCGGTTAAATCAATCCGGGAGCTGTCAAACAGAACATCATTAATGATCACCAGCCCAACAAACAAGATCATCAGCAAAATGAACGTATATATAGCAGTGATTTTTCTCATTACTAGGCGGCCTTTTTCTGTTCAATAATGAGTAGTCCGGCATAAAGCCAGGTCCCAATCACAAGCATGAAAAAGAGGATATCGTTAACGGCCAGGACACCCTTGGCCATGGTCTCAAAATGATTGAGGAAACTGAACGAGGCGATAGTGTCCAGCACGCCTGGCGCGGCCCATTTTTCAAAGGCATCTAATACAATTCCCGAACCGCTCACGACAAATAAAAAACATACCAGTATTGCCAGCACAAATGCGATTACCTGGTTTTTTGTTAGTGCAGACATACACATACTGATGGCCAGAAAGGCACCCGCCATCAACCAGCTCCCTGTATAGGCAGCTAAGATAATTCCGTTATCAGGCTCGCCCAGATAATTAACGGTCCACCACACCGGGAACGTGAGTAAAAGCGCCAGCAAAAGCACCAGCCACGCAGCAAAAAACTTACCCAGCATTGCCTGCACCGGCGTAACAGGTAATGTCATCAACAGCTCTATAGTGCCGGAACGGCGCTCTTCTGCCCAGCTTCGCATCGCGATAGCCGGTACCAGAAAAAGATACAACCAGGGATGATAATTAAAAAACGGCGCCAGGTCGGCCTGACTGCGCTCATAGAAGTCGCCGACAAAAAAAGTAAAAATACCGCTGAGAATCAAAAATATTGCAATGAAAACATAAGCAATGGGTGTTGCAAAAAATGCAGCAAATTCACGGCGGGCGATAAAAAACATAGCTTTCATAGTGCCCTCTAAGACGTTATTTGCATGAAAACATCATCAAGGCGGCCCTGGTCAACATGAAGTCGATCCACTGGCAGCTTATAGTGATGGATATATTCGGTGACTGGCCCCAGAATAAACTTGCCTTTTGCCGGGAACAGAGTGACTTCGCCGGTATTTTTATCCACTTTCATATCGTCTACGCCTTCAATCTCAAGTAACCCTGTAATATCCGCCGCATAGCTGAATTTAAGCGTAACCGACTGGTAATACCGCGACTGCTGCTGCAATTCCAGCGGGGTGCCATCAAATTTCTTGGTCCCTTCTGCAATAATCACAACCCGGTTACAAACAGCACTGACTTCTTCAAGAATGTGCGTAGAGATAATGACGATTTTATCTTTAGATAAGCTGGTAATCAGATTTCTGACGTGCTGTTTCTGGTTAGGATCGAGGCCATCTGTCGGCTCATCCAGAATAAGAATTTGCGGGTTGTGGATAATTGCCTGCGCCAGGCCGACACGTCGCTTGAAGCCTTTAGACAACGTTTCGATAGGCTGGTCCAGCACATCATGTAACTCTATCTTGTCTATCACCTGCTGCAGACCCGCCATTTTATCTTTTTTAGACAGGCCGCGAATATCAGCAATGAAATGCAAAAACTGATACACCGTCATTTCATCATACGCGGGCGCACCCTCAGGTAAATAACCAATCAGTTTTTGCAACTGGGTTGTGTTTTTAGCCACGCGTCTGCCATCGATACGGACATAGCCGGAAGTGGGCGTCAGAAACCCGGTCAGCATTTTCATCGTAGTCGACTTTCCAGCCCCGTTAGGGCCAAGAAACCCGACAATATCGCCCGGATTTACGTCGAACGATAAATCGTTTACAGCAACAAAGTTGCCAAACGACTTACTGAGATTTTTTACTGAAATCATGGTTGTCCTGCTACCATCACTATTGCGCGACCTGAACGTTTTGCGGCGCACTATTTATAAGGCTTAATAAAAAAAAATCAATCCTAGCATTTTATTTACACTTATTGACAGATAAGGCTGGTGCGTGAGTCAGCTGGCACAAAGAAAAAAGCCTGTCCGATGCGAACAGGCAAAAACAAGTGATGGGATTCCAGGGATTGTCAGTCAGATAAACTGGCACACCCACAAGGCATAACGTACTGTATAAATATGTAAAAATGATGACAGTTAAAAAATACGCCATGAATTCCGGTTATTCCTTATCGCCTATTGCAACAATATCAACGCCTTTCAAACAAAAATTCGCAATACCCCGACAACCGAATCTTGCTAATGCTAAAGGACAAATTACCTTTACCGACACCTATGGCGACCCGCAGGCATTCAAAGGATTAGAAAATTACAGCCACCTCTGGCTGTTGTTTATCTTTCACGAAACCGCCGACCGGGGCTGGAAGCCGGCGGTGAAAGCGCCACGGTTAGGTGGCAATGCGACGCTCGGGGTTTATGCATCACGCAGTACCCATCGTCCTAACGGAATTGGCATGTCGGTGGTCAGAAACCTGGGGCTTAGTGAATCTGACGGTCGTCTACAGCTAAGCGTGGGTGGTGTAGATTTACTGGATGGCACGCCGATAGTGGATATCAAACCTTACATTCGTTATGCCGACAGCATTGACAGTGCCACGGACAACCTTGATAGATATGCACCGATTCCCTGCCGGCCTGTACATTTCTGCACTAAGGCGCGCGAACAGTTAACGCCGGTTATGGAAAAACATCCTGATGCCGCCGAACTTATTGAGTCGGTATTAGCGCAGGATCCCCGCCCCGCGTATCGGCAATCCAATGAGAATGATGATAAAATTTATAAAGTAAAACTGTACGACGTTGATGTTTCTTGGCAGGTGCAGGATGGTCAGATTAAGGTTCTGTCGGTGCTTTGAGATTGTACTGTCGAGAATTTGCTTTTTTGCTTATTTCTATACTGCTAAACTACGCGCGTTTTGAAAATCTCAAAGGATGAAACGCCTAACAATGCGCACAAGCCAATACCTACTTTCCACTCAGAAAGAGACCCCTGCCGAGGCAGAAGTTATCAGCCACCAGCTTATGATCAGAGCAGGCATGATCAGAAAGCTTGCATCAGGGCTGTATACTTGGCTGCCATCAGGATTGAAGGTATTAAATAAGGTCGCAGCCATTGTGCGCGAGGAAATGGATAAAGCCGGCGCTGTTGAAGTGCTGATGCCGGTGGTTCAGCCTGCAGACCTCTGGGAAGAATCAGGGCGCTGGGAAGAATACGGCCCGGAGTTGTTAAGAGTAAAAGATCGCCATTCCCGTGATTTTGTCCTTGGCCCGACGCATGAAGAGGTAATTACTGCGCTGGTGCGCAACGAAATCAGCAGCTATAAGCAGTTGCCTATCAATCTTTACCAAATTCAGACTAAATTCCGTGATGAGGTACGTCCTCGCTTCGGCATCATGCGTGGTCGCGAGTTTACCATGAAAGATGCTTACAGCTTCCATTTGGATGACGAAAGCTTAGCTGCGACCTATGAAAAGATGTATACCGCATACTCTGCCATCTTCACCCGTCTGGGTCTGGATTTTCGTGCAGTTATCGCCGATTCAGGCGCTATTGGCGGCAGCGTATCACACGAGTTCCACGTACTTGCTGCGTCGGGCGAAGATGATATTGCATTTTCGACAGAGTCAGAGTATGCCGCAAATGTCGAAATGGCGCCGGCCGCAAAACCTGAGACATCAGCAACGCCATCCGGTGAAACCGGTGAGACTATCACGGCACAGGGTGACTCACCTGCTGAATTGGCCGCTTCTGCAGCAGTATCAGAAGCACAGATGGTTAGCGTAACGCTGGTTAAAGCGCAGCAGGAAGAAGAGTCAACGGAAGAAGCCTGGGTTGCACTGGTAGTTCGCGCCGACCATAAACTTAACGATGTTAAGGCCGAAAAGCTGCCGGGTGTTGCTGTGCCGCTGGTCAAAGCCAGTGAAGAGAAAGCGCAGGCTGTATTAGGCTGCAATACACCGTTCGCTGATGCGACCAATTTATCGGTCACTACATTTGTTGATCACAGCGCCGCTGCCATGGCTGACTTTGTCACCGGCACAAGCGAAAACGGCAAGCTGAAAACGTTCGCCAACTGGTCACAAACTCCACAACAGGCGGATATCAGAAATGTTGTGGCTGGCGACCCCTCGCCGGATGGCCAGGGTGTGCTCGAAATCAAGCGCGGCATCGAAGTCGGTCACATCTTCCAGTTAGGTGATAAATATTCGAAAGCTATGAACTGCGGTGTGCTGAGTGAAACCGGCAAGCACCAGCTTCTGACGATGGGCTGTTACGGCATCGGCGTATCACGAATCGTAGCTGCGGCTATTGAACAGAATCATGATAAATTTGGTGTTATCTGGCCAGACCCTATCGCACCATTTAAAGTTGCCTTGATTCCAATGAACATGCATAAATCTCAGCGTATTAAAGAAACGGCCGAGGCGCTTTACGACAAGCTGACTGCGATGGGTATTGACGTGTTATTTGATGATCGTAAAGAACGCCCGGGTGTGATGTTTAATGACATGGAATTGATTGGCATACCTCACAGTATTGTGATTGGTGAAAGAAATCTGGACAATCAGCAAATCGAATACAAACATCGCCGTACCGGTGAAAAGCAGTTACTGGATATTGACGCCGCTGCCGATTTTATCGCAGCGCTGTAACAGGTAGCTACCACGGGTACACACTCGCGTCAGGAGTAATACGCTCTGACGCAGGCAGGAGGAGACATGCAGGTAACTTTTTATGGTGTGCGCGGCTCAATCCCCACACCAGGAAAAGATTTTGTCCGCTACGGCGGCAACACTGCATGTGTTCACGTGCAACTGGATGATGGCACCGATATCGTGCTGGATGCCGGGACCGGTATTCGCGCATTGGGTAATCAGCTTGTGCACAAAACCTCGCCGGTTCATCTTTTGCTTACCCATAACCATTGGGACCACATTCAGGGCTTCCCCTTTTTCGCGCCAATTTATCAGGAAGGCCGTGAGATTATTATCACGCCAGGACAAACCAATTTGCCTGAACATGACCAGATTCTTCGCCAAATGGAAGGCTCCGTGTTTCCGGTTCCTGCAAGTGCACTTAAATCCAATATTTCCCTGAACATACTGGATGACAGCACAGAATCCTGGAGTATTGGTGCTGCTACTATCTCACGCCTGCCGATGAACCACCCGGGCAAGGGCAGCGCTTATGCCATCGTGGCAGATGGCAAAAAGGTGGTTTACATGACAGACAATGAGCTGTATCCCCCATACAAAAAAGAAACTGATTTTTTGTCTTTTGTGGAGTTTTCCCGAAACGCTGATCTCATTATTCATGATGCGCAATATATGATCTCTGATATGCCCGGAAAGCTGGGATGGGGTCACTCTGTTGCTGAAGAGGCAGTGAAGCTAGCTATGGCATGCAATGCAAAGAGTGTGGCATTGTATAGCCATGATCCTGAGCGGACCGATGATGACATCGACGAAGTGGTCTCGCATTGCCAAACCTATATTGAAGCGGCCGAGTCTGAGCTAAACCTTTTCGCTTCTGCCGAAGGACTCGCCCTGTCGCTGTAAAGCTAAAGGATAATGACTGTGAAATTTGCTCTACGCATTTCTACATGCGTCGTACTGTGCTTATGTTCCGCGTTCACTCAGGCGCAACAAGAAAACTCAGGAACCACACAGGAAACAGAACTTACCAAAGATGCGCCAAGTATTTTAAGCACCCGGTTCAAAGCCGATCGTAAAGCGTTGGATAATCTATTTGTTATCACCCAGCACCACCCCAATTTTGTGCTGCCGTTCACTTACGTTACCAATCCTAACGCGCTGGGTAATGAAGAACTCACTATCGATAATGTCGATAACAAAGAAGCTAAGTTTCAGGTAAGCGTTAAGTTACCGGTTTATCTTGAGGATGAATCAGTAGACGGCGTATACGTTGGGTTCACGCTGACCTCATTCTGGCAGCTTTATAACAGTGAGGTTTCAAAACCGTTCAGGGAAACAAATTATGAACCGGAAGTGTTTTATCAGCAGGAAGCTGACATTACATTTCTTGGTTATGATTTTAATGCGTTTCAGGTTGGTTTTAACCACATGTCAAACGGCCAGAGCGGACTGCGCTCACGCAGCTGGAACCGCATTTACGCAACCATGTTGTTTTCCGATTACGACGATATCTACTATTTGAAAACCTGGTACCGGATCCCCGAAGATGAAAAAGTGACTCCCGACGATCCCTCCGGCGATGACAATCCGAATATTCAGGACTATTACGGCCGTGCCGAGTTTGGCTATGGGACCAAAGTGGGCAACTTCAAACTGATGGCGCGCCTGCGCAATAACCTCGACTTTGATACTAACCGCGGCAGTATTGAGCTGAACCTGACCTACCCGCTATCCGATCGTTATGAGCTGCTGGTACAGTACTTCAACGGGTACGGCGACTCATTGATTGATTACGACCGCTCACAGGAAAGAGTCGGTATCGGTTTTCAGCTAATGTTTCTGTAAGCCGCTGTCTGTTCAATAACACCTGCAGCAGTGTAAAGTTGCAGGTGTACATCAACCAAAGCATCAATATCACGCTGATAGCCACCACCAATAACTGCCGCCACAGGTAAGCCCTTCTCTCTGCACTGATTTAGTACAAATGTATCGCGGGCAAGTACGCCTTCGGTAGAAATATCCAATAGACCTAAATCATCGTTTATATGCACATCGACGCCTGCATCATAAATGACCGCATCCGGATTGAAGCAGCGAAACGCTACCTGCAACGCCTCCTCCAGGGTCGTCAGATATTCATCGTCTGTGCAGTGTTTTGGTAATCCGATATCCAGATCGGAGGTTTGCTTTCGATAAGGAAAGTTCTTTTCGCCGTGGAGGGATAGCGTAAAAACGGAAGCATCATGCTCTGCCAGGGCTGCGGTGCCATCTCCCTGATGAACATCGCAATCGATGATAAGTACATTGTCCACCTGCGGTTGTTGCTGCATTTGCCGGGCTGCAACATACAGATCGTTAAACAGACAAAACCCTGAGCCCGCATCAAAGAACGCATGATGATAGCCCCCGGTCAGATTAAGCGCCAGTCCATGTTGCAGTGCCTGTTTTGCCGTTTCACAGGTGCCACCCACCGCACGCAGCGTACGACGAATAAGTTGCTCAGACCATGGAAAGCCAATCCTGCGCATCGCCTTGATGTCGAGCTTTCCCTGTACAAGGGCAGACACATACTCATCACTGAAATACTTACTTAACATTTCGGGCGTCACCGGTTCCGGTGTAATAAAAGACGCCGGCGATACGCCGCGCAAGCGCAGCGCATCATAGATTCCCTGGTATTTATCGATAGGAAACCGGTGTCTGGCAGGCAGTGAAAGCTGGCTGTAGACAGGGTGAAAGATGAGCGGAATAGTGGCAGTCAAGGCGTCTCCGGTGACTTATCCATCAAATACTGCCACGATGACACTAACCGCCTAACGGGTCAACGATGCCACCACCTTTTCAACATTTGCGGACATCGCCTGCATGGTAGTCGAGATATCATTGCGCTGTGACAGCGCGTGATAATGCTGTGACGAGCGCACAACCTGCGCAATTACCCGCTCAACGTCAGTAAGTACTTTGCTCTGTTCATCAGCAGTACTATTGAGCGCCTCAACCACGCTGGCTGTTTGACGAATCTGGTCCACAACCTGATTAAGTGTATGCAGTGCCTGTGATGATTCCTCGGCATTGGCTTCAGAGAGCGCTTTACCCTGCTCCATCACATTCACTGCCTTTTGAGACTCATTTTCAAAGGCACTCAGAATGTCATTAATTTCGCGTGTGGACTGCTGTGTTTTAGCCGCCAGCGCCCTGACCTCATCGGCAACTACAGCAAATCCGCGACCATGCTCACCGGCCCTGGCCGCCTCTATGGCAGCGTTTAGCGCCAGAAGATTAGTCTGGTCGGCTATCTCATTAATAACATTAACGACTTTCAGGATATTGGCACTGCGGCTTTGCAACTGATTCACTGTGGTAGCAGAATGGCTAACCGTTCTGGCCAGTTCATGGAAGCCAGTATTGGCCTTCTCAAACGTGTTATAACACTGGGCAACATGTTGCTGAGATTGCTCCGTGGCCGTTGCAACCTGGTTGGTAATGGCTACCAGGTTTTGAGCGATACCACGCAAAGCATCTGTACTGGACTCAAGAGAATCACTTGTGTCGCGCTGCTCATGCGCTCCCTGCTGAATTGATTCGCTCACGCCGGTAAGCGTCGACAACGCCTGCGCCATTTGCTGCTCCGCAGCCTGAAGACCTGACACTGAGCTTTTCAGCTTCTGTTGCAGTGCGCGCGTTGCATCAGCCAACGTGCCGAGTTCGTGTTCACTGTGATAATCCAATTGGTAATCATAACGACTTGCGGCAAGAGCTGACAAACACTGCGCGATATGTTTTACAGGCTGGATAACCTGATTTCTCAACCGGTATACCACATAAAATACGCATATCAGACTCAGCAATACCGTGCCAATCAGTATCACCCACAGGGTTTGTGAAGTGCTTGTTTTAAGGTCTCCGTAAGCATTTTGAGATTGGAATGCTATGTCCTGAGCAATTTCTGCCAATAACTGAGCCGGCTCACGATCGATACCTCGCACTGCGCTGTCGCCAACCTGAGGGTTAAACCCGGACTCGATAAACAAATTGTACCCTTCACGGTACTTTTGCGCCATGGTGGCATGTGCTTCGAGAAACCGCGCTATGTGCGATTTTGCTTTTTCACTAATGGAATCACTGCGCTGAAGGTTGTTAAGAATCCGGGTGATCTGTGCTTCGCGTTGCTGAAAGCGCGCCCAGTATTTTTCACGATCTTTTTCGTTACTGCCGCGCAACAAGACATTCTTCCATTCCTGAACCTGTGTCTTAAAAGCAGATAGTGCGGTGTTTACTTCCCGCTCAGATTCTACCAGCGTATTTTCCAGTTCTTCGAAGTGGGTTAGCAGCGAGAAGGATTTATAAATAGATGAGGCATTAAGAAGCACCAAAATTATCAGTGCCAGTAACACGGGCGTCATTACCAAACGACTTATACTGGTATATTGCACAGCGTTTTTCCCTGTAAAAAACAGCAAGACCAGTATTAAATGATATTTTTATGTCAAACATTTTACAATGCGACAATACTACACAATTAGTTGAAGGCGCTGTTGCAAAGCGCCTCTCACGATGTCTATTCTGCTTTTATCTTCTGGCGTCTTCAAAACCTTCCAGCACCAGCTTCCCACGGGCTTTGTGCGATTCCAGTATTTTATGTGCCTGAATAAGATTTTCGACGCAGATACTCCCCAGGTGTTCACCGAGTGTAGTTTGCAGTGTTTTATCGTCAAGAAGACGGGCAACCCGATTGAGTATATGATGCTGCTGTGCGATATCTTCGGTGTTAAACAATGACCGCGTGTACATAAACTCCCAGTGCAAAGAAATACTTTTTTTCTTTAACGCTGTTACATCCAGGCTCTGAGGATCATCTATCAGCCCAAGCTTTCCCTGGGGTTTAAGAATATCAATAAGCGATGAAAAATGCGTATCAGTGTGCGTGAGGCTTGCGACATAATCGACTTGCGTAATGCCTATCCGCTCCAGCTCTTCAGCAAGTGGTTTGTGATGATTAATCACATGGTCAGCTCCCAGCCTTTTCGCCCACTCGACGGTTTCCTCTCTGGACGCCGTGCTTACTATCGTAAGCGACGTCAGCTGCTTCGCCAGTTGCGTCACCATCGAGCCAACGCCGCCAGCGCCTCCAACAATCAGCAATACTTTATCAGTGGTTTTGGCGGGCACCTCCAGCCTGCTAAAGAGTAATTCCCACGCGGTAAGTGCGGTAAGCGGGATTGCTGCAGCTTCAGCATCTGTAAGCGTAGAAGGCGCATGTCCGACAATTCTCTCATCGACTAGCTGAAATTCTGCGTTGCTGCCCGGACGTGAAATATCCCCTGCATAATAAACCCGGTCTCCGGGTTTAAATAAATCACAGTCGCTGCCCGTTTCTTCCACAATGCCAACGGCATCCCAGCCGAGTATCTTAAACTCATCGGCATCTGGTTCTGCTGTTCGCCGTATCTTCGTATCTACCGGATTAACTGACACAGCTGAGACCTTAACCAGTAAATCTCGCCCAGCCGGTGTCGGTTTGGCGATATTAATCAGTGACAATGCTTTATCGTGTAGTTCAGGAGACGCCTGTTTGTATCCTATAGCCAGCATAAATCGATTCCTTATTCGTGTAGAAAAGTGCCATGGCGAGATGCTCTGTGTTGAGCATAATGACATACTCTAGGTTCTACGCAGCGCAATTACGTTTGGTCGCATAAAAAAAGCGCCGGAACCGGCGCTTTTTTATATCTGGCAACTATGCTGCCCATAAAGGCTGTTTAGCAAGTTATTCCCACTCGATTGTTGCAGGCGGTTTACCTGAAATATCGTAAACCACCCGGGAGATACCATCGATTTCGTTGATTATCCGGTTTGATACCCGGCCCAGGAAATCGTAAGGCAGGTTTGCCCAGTGCGCCGTCATAAAGTCGATAGTTTCTACTGCACGCAGTGATACTACCCAGTCGTATTTGCGCGCATCACCCATGACGCCCACAGAACGTACCGGTAAAAACACCGTAAAAGCCTGGCTTACTTTGTGATACAGGTCTGCAGCATGAAGCTCTTCAATGAAAATGGCATCCGCCTGGCGTAACAAGTCACAATACTCTTTTTTCACTTCACCTAATACACGTACACCCAGACCCGGCCCCGGGAATGGATGGCGATACAGCATGTCATAGGGCAGACCAAGCTCCAGTCCAATCTTGCGTACTTCATCTTTAAACAATTCACGCAATGGCTCAACCAGCCCCATCTTCATATCTTCAGGTAAGCCGCCAACATTATGGTGAGACTTAATTACATGGGCCTTACCGGTTGCCGAGCCGGCAGACTCAATAACATCCGGATAAATCGTCCCCTGCGCCAGCCATTTAGCGTCAACCTGTTTACTGGCTTCCTCATCGAAAACATAGACAAACTGATTACCGATAATTTTGCGCTTAGCTTCGGGGTCATCGACACCTTTCAATGCATCCAGGAAACGATCTTCAGCATCAACCTTGATTATGTTCAGCCCGAAATGATCACCGAACATATCCATCACTTGCTGCCCTTCGTTCAGGCGCAATAATCCGTTGTCGACGAATACGCAGGTAAGCTGATCACCAATGGCTCTGTGAACCAGCATCGCAACCACCGACGAGTCGACGCCACCCGATAAACCAAGGATGACGCGGTCTTTGCCGACGGTGTCTTTTATCCTGCTTACGGCATCTTCAATAATTGCCTCAGCTGTCCACAACTTTTCGCACTGACAGATATCAATGATAAAATGTGTCAGCAGACGCATGCCCTGACGCGTGTGAGTAACCTCCGGGTGAAACTGCACGCCGTAGAACTGCTTTTCTTCATTGTACATTGCTGCGTGAGGGCATGATGGCGTGTGTGCAGTGGTGATGAAACCTGGCGGAATTGATTCTACTTTATCACCATGACTCATCCACACATCCATCAGGGCATTACCGTTAGCACCGATGTGATCTTCAATTTTATTCAACAGCGGGCATGGCTTAAGTACTTCTACCTGCGCATAGCCAAACTCGCGCTTGTTCGAGCCAAATACACTGCCACCTAATTGTTCAGCCATGGTCTGCATGCCATAACACACACCCAGTACCGGCACGCCGGCATTAAATACATACTCTGGTGCGCGCGGTGAATCCAGTTCAGTCACTGACTCAGGCCCCCCAGACAAAATGATGCCTTGCGGATTAAATTCACGAATTTGCTCTTCAGTAACGTCCCACGCCCAGAGCTCACAATAAACACCAATCTCCCGCACCCTGCGCGCTATCAGCTGCGTATACTGAGAACCGAAATCCAGTATCAGAATGCGTTGGTCATGAATATTCTTGCTCATATTTTTACCCGTAATAGAAATGAATCAGGCTGGTGAAACCAGCCTGAGAAACAGCGAGAGATTTTTAGCCTAACCGGTAGTTAGGGGCTTCTTTGGTGATGCTGACATCATGCACGTGTGACTCACCCATGCCGGCAGAGGTGACTTTCACGAACTTGGCTTCATTGCGCAGAATGTCGATGGTTGCACAACCGGTGAGACCCATTGCTGAACGCAGTCCACCCATCTGTTGATGAATGATATTAGCGATGGGGCCTTTGTACGCCACGCGACCTTCAATGCCTTCAGGCACCAGCTTTTCAGCATTAGCCGGGTCCTGGAAGTAGCGGTCAGATGAACCGTTTTTCTGGTTCATCGCACCTAACGAGCCCATCCCGCGATAAGACTTGAAGTAACGCCCCTGGTAAAGCTCAACCTCACCGGGTGCTTCTTCTGTACCGGCCAGCATGCTGCCAACCATGACACAGCTGGCACCGGCAGCCAGTGCTTTAGCAATGTCACCGGAAAAACGAATACCGCCATCGGCAATAATAGGAACACCGGTTCCTTCAAGCGCATCGACCGCATCAGATACCGCACTGATTTGCGGCACACCTACACCGGTAACAATCCGGGTAGTACAGATTGAACCCGGACCAATACCGACTTTAACGCCATCAACACCGGCCTCTACCAGGGCCTTGGCCCCCGCAGCAGTCGCCACGTTACCAGCGATGATTTGCAGGTCCGGATAGGTCTCACGTACTTTCTTCACCTGGTCAATAACACCCTGTGAATGACCATGCGATGTATCAATCAGCAGTACGTCAACGCCGGCATCCACCAGCAGTGCTATACGCTCATCTGTACCGGGGCCCACACCTACTGCGGCACCAACACGCAAACGACCCAGTGAATCTTTACAGGCGTTGGGTTTGCTTTCAGCTTTCTGGAAATCTTTTACCGTGATAAGACCTGTAAGTTTGAATGCATCATCTACTACCAGAATTTTTTCAATACGGTTGTGATGCATCAGCTCCAGAACCTGCTCTGAGCTTGCGCCCTCTTTCACCGTGACCAGCTTGTCTTTACCGGTCATCACCTTATGGACTGGCAGTTCAAGACGATTCTCAAAACGAATGTCACGGCCTGTAACAATGCCGATCAGATTGTTCTGGTCGTCGGTAACCGGGAAGCCGGAATAGCCAAGTTGCTTGCTCAGGCCAATAACTTCGCCAAGAGGCGTATCTTTAGAAACCGTTACAGGATCGGACACCACACCACTTTCGTACTTTTTAACTTCACGAACGTGACGGGCTTGCTCTTCAGCCTGCATGTTTTTATGGATGAACCCCATTCCACCCTCTTGCGCCAGCGCTATAGCCAGACGAGCTTCAGTTACCGTATCCATGGCAGCAGAAATCATCGGAATATTAAGCGAGATATCACGCGTAAGTTTGGTCTGCAGGTTCGCAGTGTGTGGAAGAACCTCTGAGTGGCCGGGAACCAGCAACACATCATCGAAAGTCAGGGCTTCTTGAACGATTCGGAGCATGCAACAACACCTTTTAGTCGAGGGTTAATTGCGGCGCAATTGTAGTGTTTTTTCACTTTCAGGTAAACTGTATTTGCCTTCAATCAATAAGAAATTTTTTTCATGCTATTCACTACTCCATCTACAAGCCGTCAAATTCTCTCGGTCACCAAGCTGAATCGTCTGGCAAGAACCATTCTGGAAGGCGAGATTGGCTTGATATGGCTCTCGGCGGAAATCTCGAACTTTGTTTGTGCAGCATCAGGACACTGGTACTTCACGCTTAAGGATAATAAGGCTCAGGTTCGGGCGGCGATGTTTAAAAACGCCAACAGGGGGATTCGCCAGCGCCCTAAGGAGGGCGACAAGGTACTTGTCCGCGCCTCGGTTGGGTTATATGAGCCACGCGGCGACTATCAGCTCATCGTAGAGCATCTGGAAAGTGATGGTGAGGGCCAGCTTAAACAGCAGTTTGAAGCGCTGAAGCAAAAGCTCAGTGCTGAAGGACTGTTCAGTAGTGATACCAAAAAACCGCTGCCAACAGTTATCCGCCGTATTGGCATCATAACCTCATCAACGGGAGCTGCCCTGCACGATGCTCTGACCGTTTTAAAGCGGCGCAGCCCTGCTACAGAGGTCATTGTTTACCCTAGCATGGTACAGGGAGAAAGTGCTGCGTCACAGCTAATTGCAGCGCTGGACAAGGCTAATACTCGCGATGAGGTCGATGTGATCCTGTTAACACGTGGTGGTGGTTCGCTGGAAGACTTATGGTGCTTTAACGATGAACGCCTGGCCTATTCGATCTGGCAAAGTAAACTTCCCGTGGTCAGTGCGGTAGGACATGAAATCGACGTAACTATTGCAGATTTTGTTGCCGACCTGCGCGCACCTACCCCATCGGCTGGTGCTGAGTTACTCAGTATGGACAGTACTGCAATACTCGATACCATCGGACAGAGAATTAACGCCCTGAATCGCGCCTGGCTGGCAAACTTTCGACAGCAACATCACAAATTAAACGTGCTTCAGCAGCGACTGAAAGCCTGCCACCCCTCTAATCGTCTACAGACGCAATTTCAGCATGTAGACCGACTGCATATCTCGCTGGCTCATCGTATCAATACGATTATCGGAATAAAGCAGCGTCAGCATGATCAGTTAACCGGTCGTTTATATCGTAACGATCCGAGTAGTATGCTCAACAGGCTGACTGATAAACGAGAAAATCTGCATCACCGGCTAACCAGCGCGATGCAAAAGCAATTGCGAAACGAAAGACAACGACTTAGCAATTCCGCGCAATTACTTCAGTCCGTCAGTCCTTTATCGACCCTTGCTCGGGGATACAGCATTACCTTCAGCGACAACGTTCCGGTCACATCTGTTGAGCAGGTGCAGCAGAACGAGACGATTACAACCCGGGTCACTGATGGCGAAATCGTAAGTCAGGTGATAGAAACGCGGCAGGTTTGAGTAAATGACTATTTGCTTCGCTGTGCTTCTATCAGCAGGATAATTTTTCAGCATCGAAGAATTGACAGCCCGGCCGTGTTGACGGCCAGCAAGCAGAAGGCGTGACGCCACGCCCTCTGCACTCCCCGCGGAACCCATCGCAAGAAAGCAGCGTCAGACTCTCCGGGAAAATAGCACCGTAGCGTAAGGGGCCTCCTGCCCCTGACACTACTGACGCCTCATCCCTTATGCGCCTGCTATTCTCTTATCCGGACAGCCTGTCACTCTTGCTCAACGGTTCATCGATATCCTTCTATCCGCAACTTTTGATTACTCGAAGAAACACCGCTCTTTTTGACCTTAACGCGCAGACAGAACGACTGAACAGATCAAGTAAAAGTAAGACGCATCATGGACGATGCGCCAGGGGCAAACAGGCGCATGGATGCGCCTTTTGTCCCGATTACTTTTACCTGTTCAGTCGTGCTGTCGTGTTGCGCGTTTAGGCAAAGGGGGAGTCCAGAGGGGAAACGCGCTTCCCCTCTGGTCGCTGCCGGTCGACACCGGCAAATACTAATCCTTCCCAGGAGATTACCCCCACAATTCAACAGGATAAAAGAGGTGATTTGAGTGAGAATTTCAGAGCCCTAACATTAAGGCTTAAACCAGATCCGGCCGCATTGACCGCCAGCAAACCAGCAGATAATAAAAAAGGAGGCACTCGCCTCCTTCCTATTTCTTTCTGCTGTGATAAGACATCATCCGTTTGCGTTTTCGCTGCTGGGCAAGTGTAAGTTGTTCCTTTTTGCCTTCAAACGGGTTGGCGCCTTCTCTGAATTCTATTCTTATCGGCGTTCCCATCACGTTCAGCGAACGACGGAAGTAGTTCATTAGATAACGCTTGTAGGAACTGGGTAAGTCATCTACCTGGTTACCATGAATAACCACTACTGGTGGGTTGTAGCCGCCGGCGTGAGCATATTTCATTTTCACACGGCGCCCCCGTACCAGAGGTGGCTGATGCTCTTCCTGTGCCATTTCCATAATCTGCGTCAAAAGCGCTGTGTTAACGCGTTTTGTAGCACTTTCATAAGCTTCTATGACCGACTCGAATAAGTTACCAACGCCCGAGCCATGTAGCGCGGAAATGAAATGTAAACGGGCAAAATCAACAAAACCCAGACGACGATCCAGCTCCCGTTTGATTTCATCTTTTATATCAGTATTCAGACCATCCCACTTATTAACCGCGATCACTAGCGAACGGCCAGAATTCAGAACAAACCCAAGCAAACTCAGGTCCTGGTCAGAAATCCCCTCACGGGCATCGACTACCAATAAAACAACGCTGGATTCTTCGATCGCCTGCAGGGTTTTAACGATAGAAAACTTTTCTACCGCTTCAGATACTTTACGGCGCTTTCTGACGCCCGCCGTATCGATAAGAATGTATTCACGATCGTCTCTTTCCAAAGGAATATAGATACTGTCACGGGTGGTACCGGGCATGTCATAGACTACAACGCGCTCTTCACCAAGCATGCGGTTAGTCAGCGTAGACTTACCCACATTGGGTTTACCCACAATGGCCATCTTAATCGGCAGATTGCGCAGTCGCTCGCGCTGCTCTTCTGTGCTGATCTCTTCGTCTTTACCTTCATCAACAACAGCCATCTCGGGAAAATCTTCTGCCAGCGGTGCCATTGAAGTATTTAGCAGCTGACTGACACCGCGACCATGAGCAGCGGCGATCTGATAAACGTTACCCAATCCTAACTTATAGAATTCTGCACTTTCACTATCACCGTCGATGCCATCGACCTTGTTGGCCACAAGAAAGACTTTTTTGTTTACCTTGCGCAGATGTTCAGCAATGCCCTGATCAGCAGGCATAAGGCCTGCGCGGGCATCCAGCATAAATAAAACAACGTCGGCCTCATCAATCGCAAGCAGTGACTGGCGCGCCATGTGTTCATCAATACCTTCCTCATCGCCCGTGATACCGCCTGTATCCACAACGATAAACTGTTTTCTATCGTAAGTTGCCTGACCATATTTCCGATCACGGGTGAGGCCGGGATAATCCGCTACCAGCGCGTCCCTGGTATTTGTTAAACGATTAAACAGTGTGGACTTGCCAACGTTCGGGCGCCCCACCAGTGCAACTACAGGCAACATGATGTATTCCTACATGAGAAGTATTCAAGAACAAACAGGCCGCGTAACAACGCGGCCTGTCATATAAAGCGTATTATAGCGGTTATCGACTTTTTAGTCAGCAGTCTCTGTGGGCCCGCTGGTAAGCATTGCAATCGTGCCGTCTTCCGTCACCGCAATAATATTATCACCAACTTTAATGGGTGAGACATAAACAGACTCGTCTTCATCATCACCGCCTAAGTCATAGCGCGCCACGATGGTACCGGAATCTTTCTCCAGCCAGTGCAGATACCCCCAGCGGTCACCTACCACAAGATGGTCGCCAACAGGCTGCGCTTCTGTCAAATTACGGCGTTTCAGAGTACTTTGCGACCACAACTCAACACCATTACGGCGATCAAGGCCATATACGGTAGAGTTTTTGTCAACCAGGAAAAGCTGATTACCGTCCATCGACAGATCGCGGTAAGAGCTGTACTCACGCTTCCAGATAACCCGACCGCTTCGTAACTCTACCGCAGCCAGTGTGCCATTGTAAGAAATGGCGTAAACAATACCACCGTACAATACAGGCGTAACATCCACATCAACGATACGCTCAAGTTCCGTCGCACCAGAAGGTGTAGTAATGGCGGTCTCCCACGCAATCATTCCCGAATCGAGTACATTTACCTGTACTTTGCCGGTGGGTGTACCAACCAGCGTACCGCCATTGGCAGCCACCGGAGCAGAGATACCGCGCAGACTCAGCGGCGGAACATCGGCTTCATTAAACCAAAGTTGCTCGCCCGTTTCAGCGTCAAGCGCATAGAGCGTGCCCGCACCGGTATTAACGACCAGAATATTTTCGGCTACCGCTGGCGGTGCCAGAATCTCACCTGCTACGGACGCACTCCACAGAAGACTCCCGTCTTTACTGTTTAGAGCCAGCACCGAACCATTTTCCGTGCCCATGTATAAAACGTCGCCCTCAAGAGTCAGACCGCCAATACGCGCAGATTTACCAGATTCCCAAAGTTGGGTAAGCCCGCTAAGCATGCTGTCATCACTGTATGAAGCAAAGTCTTTTTCCCAGCGTTCATCGCCGGTTTCCACATCCAGTGCGGCAACCTCACCGTGACGACTGGCCATGTATACTGTTTCGCCATCAGTCACCGGGCGCAGGCGGGAAAAGTAATCGCCAACACCGTCACCTACGGATGTTTCCCATACTATTTCTGGCTGAAACTTCGCTTCAATGGGCTTAAGTGTACGAATTTCGATTTCTTCATCATCAGCAAACCAGTTAGATACTGTCGTACAGCCGGTAAGTGTGACGGATAGCGCAAGGCTCAGGCCCAACGCTTTGGATACGCGGCGCAATTGACCGTGTGTTACTTGAGACAAATCAGCTACCTCTTGGACGTTACGAGCCTGTGGCTACAGATAAATTATCCAGCTTCATTTTTACCAGCTGGTTAGCAGTATCGCTTTCTAATGCCTTGGTATAAGCCATACGTGCATCGTCCGCCTGACCTTTTTTGACAAATGCATCACCACGAACCTCTGCAACCAAAGCCGCAAAGGACTCGCTATCAATACCATCGAGCGTTGCCAGTGCTTTATCTGCTGCATCCATTTCAATCTGCAGGCGTGCAAGACGCACTGCTGATAACGATTTCAGTTCTGTGTCCTCGGTGCGTTCCATCACCAGCTTAAGCTGTGCTGCTGCACCTTCGAGATCACCTTTTTCAACAAGCTGGCGTGACGCGATTAAAGCGGCAATATTGCCATACCCGTTATCCGGGTTCGCCTGTGCGAACTTACTGATATTATCAATACCGCCCTCTTCAGTGGCTGTCTCAACAACCGCCTGATATTCTGCTGACGCTTTCGCTTTAGCATCCAGCTGGCTTTCGCTGTAATAGCGCCAGCCCCAGAGACCGCCAAGACCTAGCACAGCACCGATGATGATGGCCGTACCGTTGTCTTTCCAAAACTGTTTTATCGCCTCGACTTGTTGTTCTTCTGTAGCGAACTTTTCCATTACCAACCTCTACTGTCTGTGCCTATTCGTTCGACACTTTTTATTCCATCATCGTTGTCAGTGTGCCGGGTAGATCGTCCAGTGCTATGGTGACCTGCTCCTGCTGACTGCGCAACGGTTTAATCGTGACCTGACTGTTCAGCGCTTCATCTGAACCCAAAATCAGCGCTAGCTGCGCACCGGTTTTATCAGCACGCTTTAATTGCTTTTTCATGTTGCCGCCACCGCAGTGGGTGGTCACCCGGCAATCAGGTATGGCATCACGCAACTGCTCCGAGACTTTCATTGCATATGCTGCTGCTTCATCGCCCAGCGCGGTAACATAGATATCAGCACTGGCTGGCGTCTGTTGCTGGGCATCAAGCGTGGTCAAAAGCAGCACCAAACGCTCCATACCCATAGCGAAGCCTACCGCAGGTGTTGCTTTACCACCAAGTTGCTCCACCAGGCCATCATAACGTCCTCCGGCGCATACTGTCCCCTGAGACCCCAGGCTGTCAGTTACCCATTCAAACACTGTGCGATTGTAATAGTCCAGGCCGCGAACCAGCCTTGGATTAACCTCATATTCGATACCAGCCTGCGTTAATCGTTCACATAAAAGTGAAAAATGTTCTGCCGACGCGTCATCCAAATGATCAAGCAGGGACGGCGCGCCTTCCAGTGCTTTCTGAACATCCGGATTCTTACTGTCAAGTACACGCAGGGGGTTGGATGTCATTCTGCGTCTGGAATCTTCATCCAGCTGGTCGGATCGTGCTGTCAAAAATGCAATCAGCGCTTCGCGATACGCCTGACGTGCTCCATTGGAGCCTAATGAATTGATTTGTAGCTTAACGTGATTGCTTATACCGAACGCCTTCCACAGACGAGCACTGAGCAGAATGACTTCCACATCAATGTCCGGTCCGTCCAGTCCGTAAGCTTCTACTCCGAACTGATGAAACTGGCGGTATCTGCCTTTTTGCGGCCGCTCATGGCGGAACATAGGTCCCATGTACCACAGACGTTGTTGCTGATTGTACAGTAAGCCATGCTCATTACCGGCTCTCACACAACTGGCGGTTCCTTCAGGACGCAAAGTAAGGCTGTCACCATTGCGATCCTCAAAGGTATACATTTCTTTTTCGACGATATCGGTAACTTCACCAATCGAGCGTTTGAATAAATCGGTGCTTTCTACGATGGGCGTACGAATCTCCTGATAACCATAGCTGGCTACCACCTGTCGTAACGTCGATTCTACCTGCTGCCAGATACCGGAAACCTCTGGCAGGCAATCGTTCATGCCGCGAATAGCCTGTATTGTTTTAGCCACCTGAAAATCTCATACTGCTGATAAATAAAAGCCCCGCATTATAGGGGCTTTGCATACAAACAACAATCGTTGCCTGTTAGTCGTCTTGCACCGATACGGCGATTTTCTGCGCACTGTCCATCTGACTGGCTTTAGCACGAATCCGGCGCTCAAGCTGATCAACTAACTCGTCGTTTTTCAGGCGCTCTTTCTGTCGCTTACCGTCTTCATAAAATCCGCTCATGTTGCGCGCACCGGTTAATCCGAGGTCCGAAACTTCTGCTTCGCCCGGCCCGTTCACAACACAGCCGATAATCGACACGTCCATGGGGGTCAGAATATCTTCAAGGCGTTGCTCCAACGCGTTGACCGTGGCAATGACATCGAACTCCTGTCGTGAACAACTCGGGCAGGCGATAAAGTTAATACCGCGAGACCGAATACGCAGCGACTTAAGGATATCGAAACCAACTTTAATTTCTTCGACGGGGTCGGCAGCCAGTGATACACGAAGCGTATCACCAATACCTTCAGCCAGCAGCATGCCCAGGCCAACAGCACTTTTCACCGAACCGGCACGTAAACCACCGGCTTCAGTAATGCCAAGGTGAAGCGGCTGATCGATTTTTTGTGCCAGGCCGCGATAAGCGCCTACCGCCAGAAACACATCAGAGGCCTTAACACTGACTTTAAACTGGTCAAAGTTAAGTTTGTCCAGAATATCCACGTGACGCATGGCTGACTCAACCAACGCATCGGGGGTGGGTTCCCCATACTTTTCCTGTAAATCCTTTTCCAGCGAGCCGCCGTTAACCCCAATCCGTATGGGAATATTTTTGTCTTTGGCACAATCTACTACTGAGCGGATGCGATCCATATTGCCGATGTTGCCCGGATTAATGCGCAGACAATCTACGCCGTATTCAGCAACCTTCAATGCAATACGATAATCAAAATGAATATCAGCCACCAGCGGCACGCTGACCTGACTGCGAATTTGTTTAAATGCCTCCGCAGCATCCATGGTCGGTACGGAAACCCTGACAATCTCGCCACCCACTGCGGCTATACGATTTATCTGAGCAACTGTGGCGTCTACATCCGTAGTTTGAGTATTTGTCATAGACTGCACAGCAATGGGCGCACCGTCACCGATTGGAACGCTCCCTACATGAATCCGGGTAGATTTTCTGCGTTTGATCGGACTTTCTGCAAACATGATTATTCCTGCAATGGTAAGGTAAAGCGCGCTGTACGACCATTCTGATAGTCTGATATATCAACGCTGGTGCCGTTTAAGGTAACAGCCACGTTGTCAGGCGCGCCTAAAGTAACACTGATTGGCGGTTGACCGGATACTGACATTACCCGCCCCTCGCGCTTAATACCGGTAGCAATGGTCTCACCATTGGCATCTTCAATATTGACCCAACAGTCTTCACCAAATGTAAACGTCATCTTCGCTGTATCAGCGCTTGCCGGAGATTGTGAAGCCTCGTTCGCTGTCTGCTCGGCTGATGCGTCACCAACTTGCGCTATGTCACTCTCAGACGGTGAATCATCATCTTCAGCAACACGCTCTTGAGCAGTATCGGCTTGCAGGCTGCCTGCCTGTTCCTGACCGCCCGTAGTAGCACGTGCATTCGTCGATGGCTGCGCAGCTGTTTGTGTTTGAACCGGTGATGCTTCCGCCTCATTATCCTGACGGGTTTGTGAAAGACTCTGTGGCTGACTTTCCTCTACATCAGGTTCGGCATCTGTACGTGGGGAGGCCGTAACGGCAGAAGCACGCTCTGAGCTTTCGATGGTTTCACCGGCGGTGGTCGCTGTATCATCCACGACACTATCGTCCTGTTGATACCACCAGATTACCACCCCGGCAACGAGCAAGAATAAAATACCATACGTCACCATCATCCAGCGATCATCATGCGCCTGCTTAGCGACTTTTTGAGAAAAGCTCTGAAGGCGCGCTGGTGACTCTGGATTGGTATGGGTGCTTTCAAAAGCACTGATGACTCTGTCAGCATCAAGCCCCAGGTGCTTGGCATAATTGCGAACGTAGCCTTTGGTAAAGGTGACCGACATAGTCTGATCGATTTTATCGTTCTCAATACTATCGACCGTATTGACCTTCACGAAAATTTTATCCGCAATATCCTGTTGGCTTAGCCCCTGCTGCTCTCGAGCCTGCCTGAGCATAGCTCCTGGCGAGGACACTGACGGCTCACGTTGCTCATTCGCTGTAGTGTCGTGATGTACATCTTCTGAATTCATTCAACTACCTAGTTAGTTTGTTGCTCTGGTGGAACCAGCCACAAACGGGTTCCCGCCTCCAGCAAATCACTGTCCGTTAGTTGGTTCCATTTAAGAAGTGTCGACATTTTAATATTATACTTTACAGATAAACGGTACAGGTTCTCTGAAGCCTGAACAACATGGTACCGCTTCTGTTGAGACGATGACGCAGTATCCGTCTGCGCCTCGGACACTTCTTCGGATGCTGAGTTCGAGATAACCTCAGATTCCGGTGTTTCTGATATCGTTGCTTCTTTTTCTGGCTGATTGTTAGTGTCGGCCAGCCTTGTTTCTGACGCTTCTGATGTTTCTGAGACTTTTGCAGGCTCAGTACTATTAACCTGCTGCTCAACTACCTGCTCTTCATCCTGCGGCAACTTTTCTGACTGTTCTGATGGCGCTGATGGTGACGGCGTAGCCACTACTTTAGCTTTCCGGGTGCGTTTTAACACCGGCCGATCAGTACGGATTGCTTCATACTGGCTTGCCTGCTCGCTGTCCGGAAACATGCTTAGCAACATCTCGCCATAAGCACGCTGACTTTCTAAATCTTTTTGTCCACGGGCAATTTCAACAGCCAGCCATAATGAATCAGGGCTAATGCGAGATACCTTTTCATAGCGCTTAAGCGTCTCTGCTGCTTCAGCCCAGCGCTGCGTGGCGACATATTCCTGGGTCAGCAAATATAGTGTTTTAGTACGTGATGGCTGGTGATTTAACGCATCGTTGAAATAGTTTATTGCATCATCATGAAACCCGCGCTGACTGGCACATATACCCATATTTTCGTAGGTAAGAACGGCATTCGCGTAACGCTGATTCTTAACTGCCCGGGTGAAGTAGGTATTCGCTTCCTCATACTCACCCTGTTCGCACAGATAAGCACCATAGCTATTGGCGATATCCGCATCACGTGGCGCCAGAGACATGGCATTTTCAAAAAATTCTACAGCACGGGGCTTGTCTTCTACCGTTTGGTAATAGTACGCCATGGCATAATGAACCTGCGCCATACGAGGCCCGAACTCCAATGCCTTATCAAGATTCTTCTTTGCCTGCGAATACTCACCGTTTTTCAGGTAGGTCAGGCCCAACGACATTCGCGTTTTCGCTGCTTCCTGCGTATCGAAGTTATCGCTCAACATTCCAGGCTGAGACTGACTAACACACCCTGTAAGTATAAACAGGCACGCTATAAGGCTTTTGCGCATTTCGGTACTATCTCCATTACGTCTGTTCCATTCACATCCGCTATTGCGCCATTTTTACCGAAATTTGCTCACCCTTCATCTGTTTTTTCAACATTCTTTTTGTCCGGTCGGCAACTTCACCTACCAATTGACCGCAGGCCGCATCAATATCATCGCCCCGTGTTTTACGTACAACAACGGTAAAACCATACTCCATGAGTACTTTGGCGAATCTATCCATACGCGAGTTTGATGAGCAAGTGTACGGTGATCCCGGATACGGATTAAACGGGATCAGGTTGATTTTACTGGGCGTATCTTTTAATACTTTCGCTAATTCATGGGCCTGTTCGGTACTGTCATTAATATGTGAAAGCATGACGTATTCTACCGTCACCCTGCCCTGATTTGCTTTTGACTTACTCAGGTACCGTCTGACACCAGCAAGAAATTCTTCAATGTTGTATTTTTTATTGATGGGTACAATTTCATTGCGAAGCTCATCATTGGGAGCATGAAGAGAAATTGCCAGCGCGACATCAATCATGTCACCCAGCTTATCTAGAGCTGGCACAACACCCGATGTACTTAGTGTTACTCTGCGCTTAGATAAACCAAATCCATAATCATCAAGCATGATATCCATTGCAGGGACCACGTGCTTAAGATTAAGTAGCGGCTCGCCCATTCCCATCATTACCACGTTGGTCACAGGACGTTTACCAGAGTCATTAGATAAACCAAGATGCGTCGCAACCCGCCAAACCTGTCCGATGATTTCACTACAAGTCAGATTTCGATTGAAACCCTGTTGCGCGGTAGAACAAAACGTACACTCCAGTGCACAGCCGACCTGGGAAGATACACACAGAGTCGCCCGGTCGCTTTCCGGGATCCAGACACTTTCCACTTCCTGACCGCCTTCAAGCGCCAGCACAAATTTAATTGTGCCATCGCTGGCTTCCTGAAAGTACGCAATCTCCGGCGCTACAATTTCACTGTGAGCTTCAAGTTTCGCCCGCAGATTTTTGTTCAGATTCGACATTTGAGAAAAGTCGCTGACACCATGGTGATAAATCCATTTCATCAGCTGGTCAGCGCGAAACGGTTTTTCACCAATTTCACTGAAAAACGCACGCATACCCTCGCGATTGAGATTTAACAGATTTGTCTTTGCCATAGCGTAAATGACCTTACTTTTAACATCGTGAAAACGTGTGCAGGGCCGCGTCTGGCGCGTATCAACCTGTACAAAATTTGGGCGCGAATTCTACCACAGCGGGCCATGCTGTAAAAGCAACGAAATGCTGCCAGGATATGAATCCCCATACAAAAAAGGAGAGCTGATGCTCTCCTTTAATCTGTTTTTCAGCTTTCGCTTAGCGAGTACGTGGGCAAATTTCTTCTTCAGAGAAGAAATAAGCAATTTCACGTGACGCAGATTCAGGAGCGTCTGAACCGTGAACCGCATTTTCGTCGATAGAAACAGCGTAATCGGCACGCAGTGTACCAGCGGCTGCTTCAGATGGGTTAGTTGCACCCATGATTTCGCGGTTTTTAACAATCGCATTCTCGCCTTCAAGCACCTGAACCATTACCGGGCCAGATGTCATGAAATCAACCAATGCGCCAAAGAAAGGACGCTCTTTGTGCTCAGCATAAAAACCTTCAGCCTGTTCTTTGCTCAGGTGCACCATTTTTGATGCAACAATGCGCAGACCTGCAGTTTCAAAGCGATTGTAGATTGCACCGATAACGTTTTTAGCAACCGCATCAGGCTTAATGATAGAGAAAGTACGCTCTAGCGCCATGTTCTAGTCTCCGATAATTCGTTTAAAAATTTTTGGCCGCGAATTATAGGCAATAAAACCCTGATTTGCCAGTGGCGTTTTACCGTGACGCGGTATTGTATTCAAATGCAGTCTAGCATGGTGTTCATGAAAGACCTATGACAGTAGGATCAGGATACCGACTGTTTGGCCAAAGCCTGAATTTTAGCCACTATAGCGCGAAGGCCATTGCCCCGTGTCGGGCTAATGTGACGTTCCAGATCCAGCTCAGCAAAATAACCGTCAATATCAAATGCCAGTATTTCCTGAGGCGTTTTATCATCATATGCAGCTAACACCAGCGCCAACAGGCCCTGAACAATCACAGCGTCGCTGTCTACCTCAAACCGGATACGGCCATTATCAATACGCTCAATAAGCCAGACCGAGCTTTGACAGCCTTTAACCAGTCTGTCGTCGGTTTTCTGCTCATCAGACAGGCCGTTGATAGCTTTGCCCAAATCGATGATATATTGATAACGCTGTTCCCAGTCATCGAAAAACGCCAGGTCCTCAACGATCTCCTGACTATCTGGTAATTCCATTGTTTTACTGTTCCACGTATGTTGCTAGAAAAATAATCCGGCTTCCAGTTGAGCTTCTTCACTCATCATCTCTCTGGACCAGGGAGGATCGAAAACCAAATCCACATCAACCTTCTCTACAAATGGCACCATACCAACGCGGTATTCTACATCGCCGACAAGTACCGGTCCCATTCCACACCCGGGTGCAGTAAGGGTCATGGCAATACTTACTGTATTTGAAGCATGGTCGATGTTTACCGTATAAATCAGGCCGAGAGAAACAAGGTTTATCGGGATTTCGGGATCGTAAATAGTTTCCAGCGCATCCCATACCTGCTGTTCGCTGATTTTGCCATCTTCTGGCTCAGGAAAGTTCAGCACTTTGGCCTGACGCCCTATCGCATCGGCATCTGTACCATCAATGCGATACATATTACCGCGCCACGTAACTGTATAGTTACCGCCCAGTTCCTGAGTGATAGTGACAAACTCACCTTCAGGTATAACTGTCATGTCGCCGGCAGGCACAAGCCGCGCAGTACATTCGCGATCTGTGACCACCATTTTTTGAGCTGCCATGGTGAATTACCCTATATTGAAACTTTCGCCACAGCCACACTCATCGACTACATTAGGATTATTATATTTAATAATGCCGTTCACCCCTTCGGTGACATAATCGATTTCAGTACCACGAATCAGAGATACGGCGCTATTGTCCACCGCCACCATTACATTTTCGCCCGCTTCGACAGTTTCATCACCTTCTGACGGACCCTCTGCAAAGTCAATAACGTAGGCATAGCCGGTACATCCGCTAACTTTCGTTGATAGGCGGATCCACTTCTTATCACTGTTTTGCAGCTTTTTGGAAAAGTGTTTTAAGGCAGAATCGGTCAGTGATACCACTTTATCGCTGGGTACAAATGTTTCTACGCTCATAAAATTCTCCTACTATGCCAGCATTGTTCTGGCTTTACGCAATGCGCCAAACAAGGCATCGACTTCATCCAGCGTATTGTAAATAGAAAATGACGCTCTGGCGGTACCGGGAATACCCAGTCTTTTCATCAGCGGTTGCGCGCAATTGTCGCCGGTTCGAATCGCAATACCCTGTCGATCAAGGATGAACCCAATATCAGCCGGGTGGGCGCCTTCGAGTAAAAAGCTAAGTACGCCGATTTTGTCTGGCGCTGTACCAATCATACGCAGACCATCAAATGCCTGCGCCTGCTCATGGGCACTAGCCAGCAATGTTTTTTCATGGGTCTGCAACGCCCGGGTATCCAGTTCACTGAACCAGTTTATTGCAGCGGCCAGGCCAATAGCACCAGCAATATTGGGGGTACCGGCCTCAAGACGGTTAGGTAAAACACCCCAGGTAGCACTTTGATAAGTCACGTCCTGAATCATTTCGCCGCCGGTTAGCCATACGGGCCAGTCCTGAAGCACACTCTGTCTGCCCCACAATGCGCCAATGCCAGTTGGTGCAAACATCTTGTGCCCGGAGAACACATAGAAATCACAACCAATATCCTGAACATCCACATTGCCGTGAGCGATTCCCTGCGCACCATCAACAAGTACCCACGCATCGACCTTTTTAGCCTCTGCAGTCAGCATCTTCACCGGGTTAACCGTGCCCAATGCATTAGATACATGCGGCATAGCCACTAAGCGCGTGTTCGGACTAAGCAACGAGCGAAACGCATCAACATCCAGCTCACCAGTGTCGTGAATCGGCGCTACTTTTAGAGTTGCACCGGCACGCTGGCAGGCTTGTTGCCAGGTAACCAGGTTAGCGTGATGCTCCATTTCAGTGACGAGCACTTCATCGCTAGCCTGTAACAACTGTGCCAGACCATTAGCCACCAGGTTAATACCTTCTGTGGTACCACTGGTCCAGATAATCTCTTCACGCGCGGATGCATTAACGAACCGTGCTACCGCATCCCGCGCATTTTCGTAACGACGCGTCGCTTCATCAGAAAGCTGATGCGCACCGCGGTGTACGTTGGCATTACAGGTCGTGTAATAGTCCATAATGGCATCAAGCACTGCATGAGGCTTCTGGGTTGTTGCCGCATTATCAAGATAAACCAACGGCTTTCCATCAACCTCGCGCTGGAGGATCGGAAATTGTTTGCGCAGCGACGCTACGTCAAAACTCATTTGACCTCCATATGCGCAAAACGCTCGCTAAGCTTTGGCAACAGCCACTCACGAATTGCTGCATCAGGCATCTGATTAACCAACTCCTGGATAAATCCAAAGTTAAGCATGACCAATGCCTTACTGCGCTCAACACCGCGCGTCAGCAAGTAAAACAGTGCTTCATCATCTATTTCGGCGACCGTGGCACCGTGGGCACACTTCACATCGTCCGCGTAGATCTCAAGCTCAGGCTTGGTATTAATTATTCCCCGGCGCGACAGCAACAGGTTCCGATTATTCAATTCGGCCAGCGTATTTTGTGCGTCACGATGAATATGAATCCGGCCATTAAATACTGCGCGTGCGCGATCACCGATAATGCCTCGTGCATTTTCTTCGGTAACCCCGTTAGGTACGGCATGCTCAATATTCGAATGAAGATCGAACAACTCTCCTTCAGCAAGCAGATAAACGGCATTCATTTTTGCATTAGCATGCTCGCCAGCGTGGATAATATCCACATCCAGGCGTGATAGCTCGCTGCCATAGCCCACTACTGTGCTATTGAGCGTAGATGCATTGCCCAGCTTAAAATGTGAACCGCCCACTTGTTTGGCCTCGCCGGTCATCATGGCGAAACGATAATGCTCTAAATGCGCATTGTCACCGATGGCGTATTCAGCAAATGCTGTAGACATACTGCTAGCCTGTCCTTCAGCATGTTCGAAGATTCGCGCTGAAGCCCCTTCACCGATGCGCACAACAATCCGGGTATGGGCATCTACATCCTGCGTTACCAGGTTGGTCACCCGAATAATTTTTTCCAGTGTGACGCCAGGGGCAACATCTATAAAGATCCCCTGCTCCGTAGCAACATCATTAACCAGGCCAAAAACATGACGCTCAGGCTTTACCTGACCATACAGGCTTTTAACCACGTCTTGTTGTTCTGCATCAAGTTGGTCAAAAGCAGCCACAGTAACACCCTGTGGCAATGCCAGCTCACTTGTATCAGCCGTCAATTTGCCATCAACAAATACCAGCTCAACGGCATCCAGCCCTTCGATGCTCGGCGCTTGCTGCGCGGTCACATCACTGGCTGTCTTTACAGAGCGTTTTTCTAAAGACGATAACGGCGTGAACCGCCATGCTTCATTACGGCGGCCCGGCCAGCCTATTTGTTCCAGAGAACTTAACGACTGCTTACGAACCGGAGCGAGAAAATCCGATGTTGCAGACGCGCTCTCAATGACTTCGTTTAGCCATTGACTCATGCTTCTGCCTCCTCGTATTTTTTACCCAGGAATGCATATCCCGACTTCTCAACTTCGTGGGCGAGAGATGCATCACCACTTTTAACAATTTTGCCGTCCGCCAAAATGTGAACAAAATCAGGCTTGATGTAATCAAGTAAGCGCTGGTAGTGGGTAACAACAATAAAGCTACGCTCACCATCGCGCTGACTATTAACGCCATCGGCAACGACCTGTAACGCGTCAACGTCCAGACCAGAATCGGACTCATCGAGAATGGCAAGCTTCGGCTCAAGCAAAATCATTTGCATGATTTCGTTGCGCTTTTTCTCACCGCCTGAGAAGCCTTCGTTCACACCACGCTTAAGAAAGTCCAGAGGAAGCTGAACCTGCTTACACGCTGCCTTTGCCTTTTTCAAAAATTCCGCTGCAGTCAGCGATTCTTTGCCCTGCTGCTCGCGAATAGCATTGACCGACTCTTTCATGAACTCCATATTGCTCACGCCAGGAATCTCTACCGGATACTGGAATGCCAGAAAAAGACCCGCCTGGGCGCGCTCTTCTACTTCCATATCCAGCAGGTCAGCGCCTTCAAGTTCTACACTACCTTCGCTGACTTCATAGCCGTCGCGACCCGATAGTACATAGCCCAGTGTGGATTTACCGGCACCATTCGGGCCCATGATAGCGTGAACTTCGCCTGGTTTTACTTCCAGATCCAAGCCCTGAATGATTGTTTTATCTTCAACGCTAGCATGTAAATTATTAATCTTAAGCATTATTACCCCACTGAACCTTCAAGACTGATTTCGAGAAGTTTGCCGGCTTCAACCGCAAACTCCATCGGTAATTCTTTAAATACTTCCTTACAGAAACCGTTCACAATCATAGATACGGCTTTTTCTGCATCCATACCACGTTGCTGGCAAAGGAATAACTGGTCGTCGCTGACCTTGGATGTCGTCGCTTCGTGCTCGACAATCGCTGATGGGTTGCGACTTTCGATATACGGGAATGTATGCGCACCACACTGATCGCCAATGAGCAGTGAGTCACACTCGGTGAAGTTACGCGCGCCATCGGCTTTGGGGCCCATCTGCACCAAACCACGATAAGCATTGTTACTACGCCCGGCTGATATACCCTTAGAAATAATGGTGGAGCGGGTGTTTTTGCCGATGTGAATCATCTTAGTACCGGTATCTGCCTGCTGACGTCCCCGGGTCAAAGCCACCGAGTAAAATTCACCAACGCTGTTATCACCTTTCAATACACAGCTTGGATATTTCCAGGTAACGGCCGAACCTGTCTCAACCTGTGTCCAAGAAATTTTCGAATTGGTATGGGCAACACCACGCTTGGTTACAAAGTTGTAGATACCACCTTTGCCTTCTTCATCGCCCGGATACCAGTTCTGCACCGTTGAATACTTAATCTGTGCATCATCCATCGCGACCAGCTCAACAACTGCGGCATGTAACTGATTTTCATCACGTTGCGGTGCAGTACAGCC
Organism: Salinimonas iocasae; assembly: GCF_006228385.1. Taxonomy (GTDB): domain Bacteria; phylum Pseudomonadota; class Gammaproteobacteria; order Enterobacterales; family Alteromonadaceae; genus Alteromonas; species Alteromonas iocasae. The sequence goes on along the minus strand of NZ_CP039852.1, from coordinate 1,256,292 downwards.
CTCTAGGTAACTAACGTAACTGCCTTCATCGGCCACTATCAGTGTACGCTCGAACTGACCGGTATTCTGTTCGTTGATTCTGAAGTATGTAGACAACTCCATCGGGCAGCGCACGCCTTTAGGAATGTAAACAAAAGAGCCATCGGTAAATACTGCACTATTAAGCGCGGCATAAAAATTATCACTGCGAGGCACCACTGAACCAATATACTTTTTCACCAGGTCAGGATATTTTTGTAAGGCCTCAGAGATGGGACAGAAAATGACCCCGGCCTCTTCCAGTTTTTCACGGAAGGTAGTTACTACGGATACTGAGTCAAATACAGCATCGACAGCCACACCGGCCAGCATTTCCTGCTCATGCAGAGGAATGCCCAGCTTTTCATAGGTACGCAGAAGTTCCGGATCAACTTCATCCAGAGACTGCGGCTTGTCTTTCATGCTCTTAGGCGCGGAATAGTAAGAGATTTCCTGAAAGTCGATTTTAGGATAATCCACGTGGGCCCATTCAGGCTCATCCATTTTAAGCCATGCGTGATATGCCTTCAGGCGCCATTCCAGCATCCACTCAGGCTCATTCTTCATGGCAGAGATACGGCGGATTACCGACTCGTCCAGGCCATTTTCAAAAGTTTCAGATTCAATTTCTGAATAGAAACCCGCATCGTACTTTCTCGATAACGCCTGTTCGATCTGTTCACTCATGTTTGGATCTCACTAGTTTGCCTGTCATAGCGGAGCGATTTGATTACACGGCCATCACGGTCTTGCCCTGCATCACTTTTCCGTGCCACCGGAAAAGCTGCTCAACGCTGTAAATCTATGGTGTATTGTATAATACCTGACTATTTCACTCAAGTATTTGGGCGCCGGCTCCGGAACAGGCTCATTCAGCTGAAAGCCCGTCTGTTCAAAGCGCGGCGGATCATGCCCCAACCGCTTTGATTATTCAACGCGCCCGAGGCATATACTCACTATTGCTGACTTATCAGCCAGCCTGACGAAGCCGCTGCACAACGTCAGTGACTTTTTCAATGGTGTATTCGATATCTTCTTCTGTGGTGAAACGACCTACAGAAAAGCGGATACCGCTGTGGGCAGTTTCTGCCTCACAGCCAATTGCTTTTAGCACATAAGAAGGCTCGAGACTGGCAGAGGTACAGGCAGAACCGGATGAAACAGCAATATCATTTAATGCCATCATCAGACTCTCGCCGTCACACCCCATAAAGCTCACATTCAAATTGCCAGCAACACGCGCAGTGGCGTGGCCGTTTAGCCTGACATTATCAAGCTGGCTCAGACCAGCCCATAGCTTGTCACGCAATTTTTCCAGTCGTATTTGTTCATCGACTAGTTCACTGGAGGCCAGTTCACACGCCTTGCCAAGACCAACTATCTGATGGGTAGCAAGCGTACCAGAACGCATCTTGCGTTCGTGTCCACCGCCATGAATCTGCTCTTCAATATGTACTTTAGGCCGACGCCGCACGAACAGCGCACCACTGCCTTTAGGCCCATAAAACTTGTGGGCCGATATAGAATACAAATCCACCGGCAGTGTGCTCAGGTCTACAGGCAGTTTGCCAACGCTCTGCGCCCCGTCTACATGAAAAATGATACCGCGCTCGCGGCAAATTTCCCCAATGCGTCCGATATCCTGTATAACACCTATTTCATTATTGACGTGCATGACCGACACAATAATAGTGTCGTCACGCAAGGCATTCTCCAGCGCATCAATATCAATCAGGCCCTGGTCATCCACATCCAGGTAGGTAACGTCGAATCCCTGCGTTTCAAGGTATGCGCACGTATCAAGCACCGCCTTGTGTTCGGTCACAACAGTAACGATGTGCTGCCCTTTGTCTTTGTACCGCTGTGCAGCCCCCTTAAGCGCCAGATTGTTAGATTCCGTGGCGCCTGAGGTGAAAACGATTTCGCGGGGATCACAACTAAGCAAATCAGCAACCTGGTTGCGGGCAACATCCACCGCCTCCTCAGCCACCCAGCCATAAAGGTACGTCCGTGACGCCGGATTGCCAAAGTTGCCGTCCAGCGTCAAACACTGCATCATTTGCTCTGCCACTCTGGGATCTACTGGCGTAGTTGCAGCATAATCCAAATATACGGGTAACGAAGAACGAGCCATCAGAGTTGCACACTCACAGTGATATCCTGACTTTTCAGGGCGATTTTATCCTGCCGGTCGGCTACTTCCAGCACATCTCGCTGTGCCATCAACTCGCCCAGTGTGATGCTATTTAAAAAGACGCTGATACGGTCGCTTAAATCCTGCCACAGGCTGTGGGTCAGACAGCGTTCGCCGCCCTGACAATCTGCGTGTCCGCTACAGCGGGTCGCATCTACGGTCTCATCAACCGCCCGAATCACTTCGCCAATTGCTATATCGGTGGCATCACGCCCCAGCAAATAGCCGCCGCCCGGTCCCCTTACGCTATCGACCAGCTTTTCTCTGCGTAATCTGGAAAATAACTGTTCAAGGTAAGAAAGTGATATTTCCTGTCGTTCTGAAATATCGGCAAGCGGAACTGGCCCCTTGGTAGAATGCAGGGCCACATCGAGCATGGCAGTAACTGCGTATCGCCCTTTAGACGTTAGCTTCATAAGGTTCCCCACTGAGGTTCTGATAGCAAAATTGTTCCATACCTGACTAAAACGGTCAACTATAAAACCCTATGCTTTAGTCAGGTATTATCGATTGCCTGCATCAGATTTTTGGGTCAAAGGCTTCCTGGTCGTCGCCTTCGTCATAAATGACCGGGTCGATACCCGTTTCAGCGAAGTCTTCCTTACTCAGTGAGCTAAGATTATCCGTGCATACATTCCCGCCCATGCTGCGAATAACGCCACACATTTCTTCCACTTTGTGGTCCATCTGGTGCATGTGCTCCAGCATTATTCCCATAGCATTGGCGACCGGATCGGGGTTATCCGGTGAGATAGCATATGCATCGAACCCATATTTTTGAGCGATACAGTTGCGCTTATCACTATTTTCTGCCGCTTTTTGTTGATTAACTGGAGAGGTAACAATACGGCCCGGAATACCTACCACTGTCGCGCCGGCTGGCGCATCCTTTACCACTACTGAATTGGAGCCAATCTTTGCGCCTGCGCCAATTGTAATAGGCCCAAGCACTTTTGCACCCGCGCCGATCACTACATTATTTTCAAGCGTGGGATGGCGCTTGCCTGATTGCCACGAGGTGCCGCCCAGCGTAACCCCGTGATACAGCGTAACATCGTCACCAATCTCTGCCGTTTCTCCAATCACCACACCCATCCCATGGTCGATAAAAAAACGGCGGCCTAATTTTGCGCCAGGATGGATTTCCACACCCGTCAGCCAGCGACTGAATGTGGACAGAGAGCGCGCCAGCCATTTGAAATTTCCCCGCCATAAGCGGTGCGCCACCCGATGCATCCAGATTGCATGCAAACCCGGGTAGTTAGTTAAAACCTCAAATGTATTTCTGGCGGCAGGGTCGCGGTGAAAAACGCCCTGAATATCGTCTTTTATCCGTTCGAACATGATTAGCTCTTATCTGATTTGGTGGCCTTATCGATGGAGGACAGTATTCCTCTTAAGATATTCAATTCCTGCGCCTCAGGGCGTGAGCGGTTGAACAGGCGGCGCAGCTTCGTCATTACCATGCCGGGATGATTTTTAACAATAAAGCCTGTGCCCTGCAGGGTTGACTCCAGGTGCGTGTAGAAACGCTCAAGGTCATCATTGATAGGGTATTCGGTTGGCTCAGCATCGATAGCCTGGCGGGACAGCCATGCCATACGCACTTCGTAACTTAAGGTTTGTACTGCCATAGCTAGGTTCAGTGAGCTGTACTCTGGGTTAGCCGGAATGCAGACATGGTAGTGACACTGTTGTAACTCTTCGTTTGTCAGACCATTATTTTCGCGTCCAAATACCAGTGCCACTGGATAATTAGGCACCTCGCTAATCATTTTCTCCCCGCACTCTCTGGGTTCAAGCATCGGCCAGGAATGGGTGCGCGAGCGAGCAGATGTACCGACCACCAGGCCGCAATCCGCCACCGCTTCTTCCAGCGTTTCTACGGTGGTAGCATTCCCCAGAACGTCGCCAGCCCCGGCTGCCAGTGCACTTGCCTTTCCATCAGGCGCCTGAATGGGGTCAACCAGCCACAGGTTGCTTAACCCCATCGTTTTCATAGCACGGGCTGCGGAGCCGATATTTCCGGTATGCGAGGTATTTACCAGCACGATTTTTATATTACTTAGCATTTGTTAACGATTGCCTGTCCTGTTTGCTCGCGATAATAGCACAGTAGAGCTCTAGATGGCTATCTCTGCGCGCTTAGCGCTTTTCAGGTCAATTGCGCCGATGCATTGCATAATGGCTGATGAACGGGTACACTTCGCGCGTTTTTTAACCCAGAGCTCCTCTCTGGGTCTCGATCTTTTACAATTGGTGGTTATCTATGCATCCGATGCTGAATATCGCGGTTCGCGCTGCGCGCGTTGCCGGTTCTATTATAGTTCGTGGTTTTGAACACCGCGACGATTTACAACTGCAGTCCAAGGGCGACAACGATTATGTTACCCAAATCGACAAGGAAGCGGAAAAAGCGATCATCAACAAGATTCGTCAGTCATACCCTGACCATGCTTTCTTAGGTGAAGAAAGTGGTGAGACAGAAGGTACTGACAATGAATTCCAATGGATTATTGACCCGCTGGATGGCACCACCAATTTTATAAAAGGCATTCCTCACTTTGCCGTTTCTATAGCACTTCTTTATAAAGGACGTCTGGATCAGGCGGTTGTTTTCGATCCTATTCGCGGCGAGCTGTTCACTGCCAGCCGGGGTAAAGGTGCCCAGCTAAACGGTTATCGTATTCGTGCTACTAAACCGCGTGATTTGTCCGAAACGGTGCTGGCAACCGGCCTGCCATTCAAGAACAAAACACAATATAGCGAATATGCCTTAAGCCTGAATAAAATTTTTCATGAGTGCGGTGATATCCGTCGTGCCGGCAGCGCGGCGCTTGATATGGCTTATGTAGCGGCCGGACGCCATGATGGCTACTGGGAGCGTGGAATTAAGCCGTGGGATATCGCAGCCGGTGAGCTACTGGTACAAGAAGCAGGCGCGCTGGCGACAGACTTCAAAGGGGGCAATGACCCTTTATATAAAGGTGAAATTGTCGCAGGGAGTCCCAAGATTGTTCAGGCATTGCTAAAACATCTTAAATAGGATTTTTCTGCGAATAGCTACAAAAAACGGTGCTTGCAGCACCGTTTTTTGTATCCACTAATGGGTTTTAACAGGAACCTCTATACAGTCTGGCGACAGAAAAATAGACCGTGAGCATCTTAGTCTTGAGGACGGTACACAGGTCAATACACGCCCGTCCAATTCTACCGAAATAGTTTTATGAGACCGGATAATATCCGGCGAGGCCCAGATGGATACCCGTCCCTGTTGTAAAGTCGCGTCAAACTGACCTAATTGCGTATCGTTACCCCGTAAAATAACAGTGTGAGTTTTAAGTGGATTACAAAGCACCGGCGTTCTCCTGAATGATGGTTCTGGCGCTAATTACGCAATCGGAAATTCGCCGGTTCTTACTTAATAGTAAAACACTGTGATTTTCTGATAGGGCCATGCCTCTCATACTTTTTAGTAACGGCGCTACACAGTTATTCTTCAGGCAGTCCTACATGCATCTGCCCCCTGGCATAGTCCATTGTCAGCACGAAATGTTTAAGCACATCATAGCCAATGAGCCCGGATACACGCTTACCGTTAATGCGGGTTCCTGTCTGGCTGTACTGATTTTTCAGTCTGATACTATTACCTTCGGCATTAAAGGAAACCAACACATTTTCCAGTGTATAGGGGCCGAACTGCATCTGTGATACACGGGTTGATTCAACATGAATGCTTTTGGTTGCTCCCTGCGCGCCGGTTATCCCGTTTTGTTGTTTTATTAACCCCATATCCCGCGCCAGGGTACGTTCAATAACCACACCAGCGCTATTCCCTGTATCCAGTATCAGCCAGATGTTTTTTCCCTCTACCGTCACCTGAACTATTGGCATTCCCGATCCTTTCTGGTCGACCATCCTGATATTAGTAAAATCTGCCAGCTCCATGGAATCACGGGTGACAAGCCGCAGACGTTTACCTGGATAATCGATCTGCATGATATTGCCATAGAATAATGGTGCGCCGAGCAGCAACCCTCTTGAGTGGTGGCCTAAAGCAAGCCCGACCACCTGATCAAAGGTGGTTTCACTACCAAATAGCTGTATAGGCAGGCCAGACAGTTTATCCTGAACTTTTACGCCGAACGCGCCCTGAACCCGAATTTTACCAACACGGTTGTAGCTCAGGTTGTGCTTGCCCATAAACGCTGTATTAATCGCATTAAATTGCGCACCGCTATCGAGGATAGCCTGGGTGGGAATACCGCTGACTGTTGCAGGTAAAATGATATGACCGCCACGCAACTCGAATTCGAGCCACTTGGTCACACCGGCTGTCGCTGCCACCGAAAATACCATACTGGCCAGAAAAACGCTGATTGCTGCTTTCATTTTCATTCCTTTGAAACAATGCCTCATCCATACGCTACCATATCGTGATCACCGTTAAAATATAGTAACGAGGGCGTCATGAGCAGACGCTGCGGATGGTTACATTATCACTGAGGCTGGTGAGTTAATCCTGTGGTGCATTGGGTGGCAAAGCGTGTGAAGTCTTTGAAGAACCATCGGGTCTTTGTATGAAAACCTTAACGCCTTTTAGACGACCGTCAGTGATCACTTTACATAGCGATTTATCAAGTCGTTGAAGTATTCATAAACCATCAAAAGCATTCTTAAAAAACGTAGATACGATACTTCTGGCATACAAAAAGGCCGCTGAAAACAGCGGCCTTTTTCCATTGACTCATCAGAAACCAATTTACGGCATTGGATCCAGATCAGCACCTTCTTTTTCTACCTGCGGGGGCATCAAATCTTCTTTACTGATGCCCAGAGCTAATGCTACTGAACTGGCGACATAGATAGAAGAGTATGTACCAATGATGACACCAAACAGCAATGCTGTAGCGAAACCATGGATAAGCGCACCACCTTTATAGAAAAGCGCCAATAATACCAGTACGGTAGTCAATGACGTGATTATCGTCCGGTTCAACGTCTGCGTCAGGGAGATATTCACAATTTCGTTTGGCTCACCTTTTCTGATCTTGCGAAAGTTTTCACGAATTCTGTCACATACAACAATGGTATCGTTGAGTGAATAACCGATAACTGCCAGTACAGCCGCAAGCACGGTCAAATCAAATTCGATTTGCAGAATTGAAAACAGACCCAGCGTTAACAGAACATCGTGCGCCAGGGCCGATACAGAACCCAGTGCAAAACGCCATTCAAAACGCATCGCTACATAAACCAGAATACATAGCAGAGCCACCAGCATAGCCAGTCCGCCCTGCTCGGTCAGTTCTTCACCAACATTTGGTCCGACAAATTCGATACGACGCATCTCAACGTTGTCACCCGTGCTACGCAGTGCAGAAACCACCTGGTTTCCAATCTGCGCAGATTTTACACCTTCACGAGGGGCAATTCTGATAAGCACCGCTTCACTTGATCCAAAGTTCTGAACCACGGCATCTTCAAAATCAGTCTCGTTTAGCGTAGTGCGAATTTGAGATAAATTAGCAGGCTTATCATAGCCCACTTCGATAAGCGTACCACCGGTGAAATCCAGCCCCCAATTGAGGCTGTTAACTGCCAGCGACGCAACAGAACCAATCAACAAAACAGCAGAGAGTACCATCATAACGGTACGCAACTTCATGAAGTTGATGGTTTCAGATACTTTAATTAATCGCATTAATAACGCTCCTTAAATCGCCAGCTTTTTCACGCGACGGCCACCCCAGACAGCGTTAACAATAACGCGGGTCAGCAGAATAGCGGTGAACATGGATGTGGCGATACCAATCATCAGCGTAATCGAGAACCCTTTGATAGGCCCGGTGCCTACGGCGAAAAGAATCAGCGCAGCAATAAATGTGGTGATATTGGCATCCATGATTGTAGAAAAGGCACTGTCATAGCCCTGGTGAATGGCTTGTTGAGGGCTTCTGCCATCGCGCAGCTCTTCACGTATCCGTTCAAAAATGAGTACGTTAGCATCAACCGCCATACCGACCGTTAATACAATACCCGCCATACCCGGCAGGGTAAGTGTCGCCCCGGGTATCATCGACATAATACCGACAATCATCACCAGGTTAGATGCCAGCGCGATATTGGCCACAATACCAAAAGCTTTGTAGTAAATAAGCATAAATGCCAGGACAGCAATCAGACCATAAATAATCGCCTGCATACCCAGCTCGATATTTTCAGCACCAAGGCTCGGCCCCACTGTACGCTCTTCGACAATCTGGATAGGCGCGATAAGTGCGCCGGCACGTAGTAACAATGCCAGATCACGGGCTTCTTTAGGTGAGTCCAGACCGGTAATTCTGAAGCTACTACCTAGCTGCGCCTGAATAGTCGCTACCGAGATAACTTCTTCATGTTTCTCAAACTTAAGCTTACCTTCTTCAGTTTTCTCACCGGTGGCTTTATATTCAATGAAAACCGTAGCCATGGGATTACCGATGTTGCCACGGGTACCGCGGGACATCTTATTACCACCTTCAGAATCCAGTGAAATATTCACCTGCGGAATACCGTATTCATCAACGCTGTTGTTGGCATCGATTATATGGTTACCCGTCAGCATGACCTGTTTTTCTAGCAGCTGTGGCTGACCATTCTTATCGTTGATCAACTGCGTACCAGGCGGGACACGACCATTAATGGCATCGCGAACGTCATGCTCTCTGTCAAGCAGACGGAACTCCAGCGTCGCCGTTGCGTTCAGAATCTCTTTTGCTCTGGCAGTATCCTGAACACCCGGTAATTGCACCACAATGCGATCCGCACCCTGCTTCTGAATCAATGGCTCAGCAACACCTAACTGATTAACCCGGTTACGCAAAATGGTAATGTTTTGCTTCACTGCGTAATCGCGAATCTCTTTTAACTTGTCTTCAGAGAATGCCGCCCGTAATACCAGGTTATCCTGTTCTGTGAACAACAGGTCGCGGTTGCGGTTTCTGAGAAAAAACTGTGCGCTTTCCAGCGTTTCTTCATCGCGAAATTTTATATCCACATGACCATCGCGCACATTTACAGCACGATAGCGCAGGTTTTCCTCACGAAGTGCGGTACGAAAGTCACTTTCGGCATCTTCCAGTGATTTTGCAATGGCTTCACTCATATCCACTTCCATCAGAAAGTGAACACCACCACGTAAATCAAGCCCCAGCTTCATTGGCGATGCACCCAGGTCTTCAAGCCACTGGGGGGTATCAGCAGCAAGGTTCATTGCCACCACATAATCATCGCCTAATGCACGTTCTAAGTTTTCACGCGCCTTAAGCTGCGCTTCAGAATCTTTCAGACGAACCAGAATTTGTCCGTCTTCGAACTCTATGCGTTTAGTATCGATTTCATTAGAATCCAGCGTTTCGCGCACCTGACTGAGCATCGACTCAGTTACAGTTGCGTTCCTGCCGGCAGAGATTTGAACGGCGTTGTCTTCGCCATAAAGATTAGGAAGCGCATACAACGCGCACATCGCAACGATGAGTACGGCGAGCAGTACCTTCCAGACAGAATTCTTGTTTAACACGGACAAATTCCTTTTAGCCGGTCGCCGGAACAAACTTATCCGGCTCCGGCGTAGAAACGTTTAGATTGCTTTCATCGTGCCTTTTGGCAGAACAGCAGTCACTGATGACTTTTGCACTACGATATTGTTAGTCTCGTTCAGTGCGATTTCGATAAAGTCTTTTTCCTCTGAGACCTTAGTGATGCGACCCACCAGGCCACCCTGAGTGAGCACTTCGTCACCTTTACTCAGCGATGAAACCAATGCTTTATGCTCTTTAACGCGCTTGGCCTGTGGACGGTATAGCAAAAAGTAAAAAATCAGACCAAAAACACCCAGCATAATCAGCATTTCAAAGCCGCCACCCTGTTGGCCGCCCGCAGATTGTGCATAAGCGTTAGAAATGAATAAGCTCATAATCTTCCTCTATCTTCGTTGTTGTTATAATGCCGGTACCGGCATGTCTTTTTGTGCGTAAAATTCTTTAACGAAACTATCCAAATCGCCGGCATCCAATGCGTCACGCAATCCCTGCATCACTCGCTGGTAATACCGAAGGTTATGAATGGTATTCAGGCGCGCACCAAGAATCTCATTGCATTTATCCAGATGATGTAGATAAGACCGCGAATAGTTTTTACAAGTGTAACAATCACAATTTTCATCCAGCGCCGATGTATCATTGCGATGTTTAGCATTGCGGATTTTGACCACCCCTTCGGTAACAAACAAATGACCGTTGCGGGCATTACGCGTGGGCATTACGCAGTCGAACATATCAACACCGCGGCGTACAGCCTCAACGATGTCTTCCGGTTTACCCACGCCCATTAGATAACGGGGCTTATCGTCAGGAATCTGATGGGCAGTATGATCGATAATGCGAATCATATCTTCCTTAGGCTCACCTACTGACAAACCACCAATGGCATAGCCATCAAAACCTATCTCTTCCAGCCCGGCCAACGATACATCACGCAGGTTTTCGTACATGCCACCCTGAATAATACCAAACAGGGCTGCGGGGCTGTCACCATGAGCTACTTTGCTGCGTTCGGCCCAGCGCAGTGACATCTCCATAGATAAACGCGCTTCCTGTTCGGTGGCAGGAAATGGTGTGCACTCATCGAAAATCATCACGATGTCTGAACCCAGATCGCGCTGCACTTCCATGGATTTTTCCGGCGTAAGCAGAATCTTCTCACCATTGATAGGTGAGCGGAAGGTCACACCCTCTTCAGTAATTTTACGTAAGTCGCCCAGGCTGAAGACCTGAAAACCACCGGAATCAGTCAGAATTGGCTTATCCCAGTGCATAAAATCGTGCAGATCGCCGTGCTGTTTAATAATGCTGGTGCCAGGGCGTAACATCAGGTGAAACGTATTTCCCAGACAAATGTGCGCGCCACTGTCTTCCAGCTCTTCGGGCGTCATACCTTTTACCGTGCCGTAGGTGCCTACCGGCATGAAGGCAGGTGTTTCAACCACGCCACGGTCAAATACCAGACGACCACGTCTGGCTTTACCTTCTGTCTTTAACAACTCAAATTGCATGAATGCGAATATCCTGATCTCAGGCGCTAGCGCGCAGACTCTAAATAAAATTGGCGGCGATTATACCAGTTCTGTCACTCAGATCATGTCTGAAAAAAGCCAATCGTAGTAAAAAGGTGTTGGTGAACGACTTTTTATGCTTTCTCAATAAACATACTGTCGCCGTAGCTGAAGAACCGATACTCCCGATCGATAGCCTGCGCATACGCATTCATTACATTGTCACGCCGGGCAAATGCACTTATTAGCATCATCAGGGTTGATTCTGGCAAATGGAAATTTGTAAACATGGCATCCACGACTTTGAAGTTAAAGCCTGGATAAATAAAGATATCGGTATCATCGAAGAACGGGGCGATGATCTCATCACCGGCCGCCTTCGCTGCTGATTCCAGGGAACGAACAGACGTTGTACCCACGGCAATGACCCGTTTTCCTTTTGCTTTAGTCTGACGCACCTGCTCTACCACATCCTCTGGCACTTCAGCGTATTCAGCATGCATCTGATGCTCAAGAATATTATCCACCCGCACCGGCTGAAACGTCCCTGCGCCAACATGCAACGTAACGAATCCGGTCTGCACCCCTTTATCGGCAAGCCTTTGTAAAATGGCATCATCAAAATGCAAACCTGCGGTCGGCGCCGCAACGGCGCCTGGCTTCTGGTTATATACCGTTTGATAGCGCTCTTTGTCACTGGACTCATCGGGACGGTCAATGTAAGGCGGCAATGGCATATGCCCGTACTTTTCCAGCAGTGCCAATACCGACTCATCGTGGTCAAAACGAAGCAAAAACAAAGCATCCTGCCTGCCTGTGACGGTCACATTGACCGCGTCTTCAAGAATAAGCTGTGTGTCCGGCTTAGGTGCTTTGCTTGCTCTGACATGTGCCAGTACGCAGTTGTTATCAAGAATGCGCTCAACAAGTACTTCAACCTGCCCGCCCGTTGGCTTTTTGCCCTTCAGACGGGCCGGAATAACCCGCGTATTGTTGAATATCAGCAGGTCGCCCTCTTCCACAAGCTCCAGCATGTCGGCAAACATGCGATGCTTCACCTCGCCATCTGTACCATTAAGATGCATAAGACGGCTGGCGCTGCGCTGTTCCGTAGGATATTTGGCGATGAGATGTTCAGGTAACGAAAAATTAAAGTCGCTTAGTTTCATGGGTCTGGGCACTACTTTTCTGGCAATAAACGTGTGCGCCTGCCCGACCGGTTTACATAAAAATACCTTTATATAAATCCCGATACGCACAAAAAGCACACAAAAAAACTTAAACGGTTAAGATAAGCGCGAATAGAGATGATGTTCTCCCATACTTATCCTATTTCCCCCTTCAGGCCCGGTATTTGCCGGGCTATTTTATCTGGCGCACAGTTTACCTGTCTTTGGTCTGAAGATCAGCGAGGATCTCGGCTAAATTATCAGCGTCAACGCCTTTAGCATTCAGCACCATGAGTATTGCCAGTAACAAATCGGCCCCCATTATGCCTTTATTGACTTTATTGCGAAGGTTATCTGCGCTTTGGATAATACCAATGCCTGCCAGACGGTCGCTTAGCATTTGGTACTTCACGCCACGTATGGACATCTGCGACTTTATAAGCCTTTGAACGACTTGTCGCCAGTGTGTTTGCTCAACCAATTTAATCACCATTTGTGAACAATAATTCACGAAAAAATACTTTTTTACACATTTGAACGCTTTTTATTATTGACCATTCGTCGCCTCTGTGTCTACACTAACCTTGTGAATGTTGGCGTATTGCTGCTTTATGGGTAAAGTGGCTGCGTAATCATTCGCTTAACATGTAAAGGAGAGACACTATGACATGGGATCTTGCGCAACTTGAATCCCTTTTAACGCAATACGACGATTTTGTAGTAACCCGTGAAGAAGGGTGTCTGCTAATCGCCAATCAGGATGGTATCGATGCGTGGCTGGCAATCAGCGGCGAACAGATTTTAGTAGAAAGCTTACTGTTCTCAGCAGACCAGGTAAAAGATAAAGCTGCTCTTGATCACGAGATTCTGTCATCTCATATGGTATTCCCGCTAACTACCGTTGGTATTTCCAACATTAATGAGCAGGAGTATTACACGGCATTTGGCGCGCTAAGTGCACAGTCAAAAGCAGAAAGTATTGTCATTGAGGTGGAAACCCTGTTTCAAAATGTCGCATCGTTTCTTGATGCTTACGAAACCCACCTTCAATAATCAGTAGAACAGGAGAAGCGAATGTCTGTTTGGAAAAAGCTTATTACAGCGGTAAAAGGCGGTGCGAATGAAGCAGCGCAAGCGGCAGCCGATAGCCAGGCGATACGTATTCTGGAGCAGGAAATCCGCGAGGCAAAAGAAGAGTTGCGTAAATCCGATCACGCACGCACCCAGATTCTGGCTAAGCGCAAACTTTCACAGCAAAAGATTGATAGCTTTAACGCATCAATCAGTGAATATGAAGCGCACGCCCGCAAAGCGGTTGATTCTGATCGTCAGTTGGCATTAGATTGCGCGCAGAAAGTGTCTGATTTGAAAGAAGAGCGCGAACAGGAACAGTCCTATCTCGACCAGTTCCACAAATCAGAAAAGCAATTAGCGGCTAATATCCAGCAAGCCAAAGCAAACTTGCGTCGACTTGAACAGCAGGTTGATATGGTAAAGGCCACAGAAAGTGTGCAAAAAGCGCAGGTTGCGGTGTCTTCTCGCCACATGGGCGCAAACAGCAAAATGAAAACGGCTACGGAATCCTTAAGCCGTATTCAGGAAAAGCAGAAAATGCGCAATGCTGAACTAGAGGCAGCAGAAGAGCTTGCCAGTGAAGACAGCAATACCGATTTGGAAAAGCGGCTGTCGGAAGCTGGCATTAAAGGCGGTAAATCATCCGCCGATGATGAGCTGAGCCGCATTCTGGGCAACTAAAGTGATAAAAGCAGAGCCACGGCTCTGCTTTTTTATATCACAAATCTGATTACAACATGGTGGCACCAAAATTATCTGTATTTACAGAATGTCCGAGCGTTTATCTTATTGTAAAAAATGCCAGCTACTCGTTTATGGGTGCCCACCGTTTTAATGATATTTCTCATTCTCGTTGCACACGCTTGCCCGTGCAGACTGCCACAGGCATACTGATAATATAACGATAACAGAAACAGGATGTTACCCGGCTTATGGCCTCCTGGACAAAGCTTCGTCGATTAATGCTTCGCCACTTCAGCGAATCGAGATGGTACACCATTGTACTGATCACCCTTATTTACGCACTAATGAGCTGGTCGCTATTGAGCGCTGCTGGTGAACAGGCGCTTATCAGTCAGGTGGAATTTGTTTACTGGCTGGCGGTAACAGCCTCAACGGTGGGGTATGGCGATTTGTCGCCGGTGACCACAGCCGGCAAAGTTATCGTGGCCTTGTTTGTTATACCTGTCGGCCTGAGTATATTCGCCATGGTAATAGGGCGAATCGCAGCCTGGGTAAGTGACCAGTGGAAAAAAGGATTAACCGGAATGAAAACCCTGCATATAAATAATCATATTCTGGTCATTGGCTGGAACGAAAAAAAGACAATGCTGCTGTTAGACCTGCTGCTTAAAGAGCGCGCAGATTTAGCGGTTAAACCAGACATTGTATTATGTGTGAAAGCCGATATTAATAATCCCCTGCCCGGTCAGATTGAATTTATACATGTTGAATCATTCAACAATGATAACGATATGGACCGGGCCTGCGTCGCTGATGCAGGTGTTATTTTGATTGATAATCCTTCTGATGATGTCACTCTCACCACTGCGCTGTATTGCACAAAACGCAATCCGGATGCGCATCAGGTCGCTTATTTCAGCGATGACTCCCTGGTTTCTTTACTGCAAACTCACTGCCCTAATGTAGAGTGTACTCCCAGTGTCGCTGTCGAAATGCTGGCTAAATCAGTCTTTGATCCGGGCTCGAGTATGCTGCACCATGACCTTATCAGCGTGGATGCCGGACAGGCCCAGTTTTCTGTCGCATTGCCTGAAGACTGCGACACCCTCACCGTTGGTCAGCTTTTTATCAATATGAAAAAGCATTACGACGCAATCTTTATTGGCTTTGCGCCGGGCGGGGTGTATAAAAACATGGTTGTGAATCCTGATTCTGCTGTGACGGTGTCAGCGAATGATACGATTTTCTATATCGCCAGCGCGCGTATGACCGATATCGACTGGCAAAAACTGGGGAGCTGATATGTTTAGTAAGCTTTTTGGCCGAAAACCCACTACACCTGCTGCGCCCAAACCACCTGAAATTATGGGCCTGTATCTGGGCGGCTCCTTTGAACTTGATGCACTTAAACTAAAAGTGCTGACACCTGATTTAATTATTGAGTCATGCGCCGCATCACAACTTATACAGGCCGTGGGCCACGCTCAGCTAGACTCAGGTGGAGACTTGCTGCGCTTTTATACCGACGATGATGGCTTTTTGCAGGTGGTCACAGATGGCGGCCTGACTGAAAACCATATTACTGATGTAAAGTTATGGCACTTTTACGATACCAAAACCATCGGCAGTGACGCGCAGTGGAATGAGTGCCTTACTTCGCTTATTTCACAGCCGACGTACGAACTGGAAGGCAAGACCTTCACCCGGGTGTGGGATGCGGTAGGTGAAAGCTCCCCCCCGGTGGCTGTTACCGAAAAAACTTATGAAGAAGATGGTGACGTAAGCACCACTGATCAGTTTATGATGCTGTACGAACGCCCATTGGATGATGAACGCTTTGAATCACTTTTAGTGGTGGGCGAAGAAAAAATAATTAATAACAATAAAGATCGTTGCCTGGTCATCAGTACCGGCTTTGATGTATTACCAACCGATATACAAATTAATGGCTAGAGGATTAAGCATGGATTCAATTATGGCGTCACTGGCAGGTCTGGATAATTTTGCCCTGTATTTCGTAATATCGATCGTATTTCTTTTTATTTTCAAGTTCGTGTACGCACTGGTCACGCCCCATGATGAATGGAAGCTGGTAAAAGAAGAAAAGAATGTCGCCGCTGCCGTCGGCTTTGGCGGCGCGATTATCGGTTTTGCACTGGCTTTATCCGGCGCTGCGGCAAACTCACTGTCGGTCATCGATTTTGCTATCTGGGGGATTGTCGCAATCATCGCGCAATCACTGGCTTTTGCATTGTTGCGCTTTACGTTTATGCCCCGCATCGCTGAGCGAATTACCAATAATGAAGTCTCAGCCGGCGCAATTCTGGCGGCTATGTCTGTAGCAGTCGGTTTACTCAATGCCGCTTGCATGACCTATTAGGCGGGGAAAATTATGGCTACGCAAAAACGCACTAAACATATAAATCTCACCCGCATGCGCAAGTCGCTGGCAGTGAAACCTTTAGCGGTAGGTGTTGCCGGCATGTTTTTAAGCGCCTGCAGCGATAACCGGCAACCGGCTGATATCTATACTTCGGTGGATGACTGCACAAGCGATAACCCCGATGCTGCGGATGAGTGTCAGGCCGCGTATCAGCAGGCAATTGATGAGGCCGCGCGCACTAGTCCGAAGTTTTCATCTGTCGCTGACTGCGAATATGAATTTGGCCCGAACCAGTGCCGACAAATTGCCACCGACAACGGCAGTTTTTTTATGCCCTTTATGGCCGGCTTTATGGTCAGTCAGCTAATGTCGCCGCGCACTTATTATTCTCAGCCGCTGTTTACGTCTTACTCACCTTATTCGCCTTTTCGCTCACGTTGGGTAACCTCTGACGGGTATATCTTTGACGGAGATATCCGAAAGCGTAAATACCGGGTGAAATCGTCAACCTTTAAGCCAAAGCCTACGGTATCCCGCACTATCAGCCGTGGCGGTTTCGGCAGTTCAGTCAGAGCAAAATCATCCTGGGGAAGCAGTCGGTCCCGTTCAGGCGGCTGGGGCGGTTAGCGGATTTGTTCCGGCGTCGAATTGCTCCGCGGCCTGACTGGCAGCAGCAGGCCAGAGAATATGGCTTTCACTTTCACACCATGTATGGTCAGCCATACTGGGATGAAACGGCGTACTACCAGTTTTCATTACAACAAATTGAAAAAGACATAGAAGATCCAACCGCTGAGTTACATCAGATGTGTCTTGCTGCCACAGAACGTGTCGTAAACAGTGAAGCGCTTCTAACTCGTTTCGCTATTCCTTCTGTATACTGGGACTTAGTGCGCAACTCTTTCTATCAGCGAGAACCGTCTTTGTATTCACGGCTTGATTTGGTTTACGACGGTACTGGTCCTGCCAAACTGTTAGAGAACAATGCTGATACGCCCACCTCGTTATATGAATCAGGTTTCTGGCAGTGGTTGTGGCTTGAGCAAAACGTCGATAACGGCGCCCTTCCCCGTCAATCTGATCAATTTAACTCCCTGCAGGAAAAACTGGTTTTCCGGTTTGCCGATATCGCCCGTCAGAAAAATATCCTGCAGATGCATTTTGCCTGCTGTAAAGACACTGATGAAGACCGTGGAACAGTGCAGTACCTGCAAGATTGCGCCAGTGAAGCAGGCTTGTCGACCGATTTTGTCTATGTTGAAGATATTGGTTTGGCTGATACCGGCGTATTTACCGACTTAGATGATGCGCCCATTACAGACTGCTTTAAGCTTTATCCGTGGGAGTTCATGCTTGCCGACCCTTATGGTGAGTCATTGTCGAGTGCTGACGTTAGCTGGATTGAACCGGCCTGGAAGGCGGTAATTTCCAACAAGGCGATTCTTCCATTACTGTGGGAAATGTTCCCCGGCCATCCCAATTTGCTGGAAGCCTATTTCGCGGATAAACATCCGAATTTAGCCGGACAGCAGTGGGTCAAAAAGCCGCTTTTTTCCCGCGAAGGCGCTAATATTTCATTGCTTGACGGGCAGAACGAGCGTGCCCTGTCTGATGGTCCCTATGGCGAGGAAGGTTTTATTATTCAGGCTTTTCATCCACTTCCCCGCTTTGAACGTAACTACACGTTAATAGGAAGCTGGCTGGTAGATAACTTACCTGCTGGTATTTCAGTCCGAGAGGATTCGTCTTTAGTTACACAGGATTTGTCGCGGTATTTACCGCATATAATTTTATGAGCCAATTACCCAGACTACGTTCACAATTTCGCCTGATAGCCATTATTGGAGCGACATTAATACTGCTTGAGATTATCAATCTCATTACCCTAAACAGTTTAAACAGCCTGGGTATTATGCCCCGCTACCTGCCATCGCTGTGGAATATCATTACTGCACCATGGGTTCATCAGACCCCTGCCCATTTAATTGCTAATTTATTGCCGCTGCTGCTGTTTATCTGGCTAACATTGCAATGGGGCAACAAAACCTTTGTAAAGGTAACACTTACTGTGTTTCTTCTTGCCGGTTTGAGCGTTTGGCTGTTTGGCCGCTCTGCAGTACACCTGGGCGCAAGTGGTGTTGTATACGGTTACTTCGGATTCTTATTATGGGCAGGTTTTAAGACTAAAAAGATCCCCTACATGATTATTTCCGTACTGGTGGCAATCCTCTATGGCGGATTAATTTTAGGCGTGCTGCCCGGCCGTGAATTTGTTTCTTATGAATATCATCTGTTCGGCTTTGCAGCCGGTTTACTCGCCGCCTGGCGCTGGGGTGCAACCAGTACCGTGTGAGTCGTGTCTTATCACTGCTAACTTTAAGTTGAAGAAATTCAGTACCTTCACAAACTGATACACAAAATCTCTTTAACAGACGTTGGCAGTGACGACCAATTTCTTATAATGCAGTTAAGATAAGTGAAGTGAAGTATTCATGACCTCCACCAATCAAACCAATCAGAAGCAGAATCAGGGCTTTTTCGGCAACCTGGCATTCAACATTGTTATTCCCGTCGTTATCATGAGCTATACCAGTTCAGACGATTTGCTGGGCCCCGCCTGGAGCATCGTCGCTGCGCTTGTTTTTCCTGTTGGCTATGGCATTTGGGATCTAAAACAGTCCGGTAAAGTAAACGGTTTCTCTATTTTAGGTATCATCAGTGTGTTGCTTACCGGAGGCATTAGTTTACTGAAACTTCCGGCTGAGTATATTGCTATTAAAGAGGCGGCCATTCCTGCTTTGATTGGTATAGCGGTACTTATTACCCAGTATACAAAAAAGCCGCTGGTCAAAATGTTGATTCTTAACGATCAGATTATTAACTGGAATGCACTGAACGATGCGCTGGCACGAAAAGGCAAAGAACGTGAATTTCGCCGTAAGGTAGCTAACAGCTCTTATATTGTCGCGACATCCTTTTTTGTTTCTTCGGCACTTAACTATATTCTTGCCAAGGTTATTCTGGTCAGTGAACCGGGTACAACCGCTTACACTGAAGAGCTGGGTAGAATGACAGCGCTGAGTTATCCGGTAATTGTTATCCCCAGTATGATTTTACTGGTCACCGCATTGTGGTACCTGTTTAGTCAGATTGGAAAAATCACTGGTGAAGACCTGGACAACTTCCTGAATCATCAGTAAGCCCTATCCTCTTTTCGGTGTCCTTTAGGTGTGGCCACCCTTAGAACGAGCGCTGCCTTCTGTCCTTCACCTTGAGTGCATCTCACTATTGGTTCAGGGTAAGAGCACGGTAGACACTGAAGCATCAGATACAAAAAAGGAGACGCGAGCGTCTCCTTTTTCTATTTTTCTATTGGCTGTATTGGTTATTCACAGTGGAATGCTTCTTTGAAGTTACAGGCATCTTCAGATGGCACGACGACCGCTTCATCACTGGTGGTAAGCTGGCGCTGCTTGCCGCTAACAAACGCTTTCATACGTTTAGCGATATCAGTATTGTCCATCTGCCCAACGAAGGCGTGACTACCTGCACCAAATGAAAAGACTTCAACATCCACCCCGGTATGACCCGATGTTGTCCAGCCCGTGTTGCTTTTCATATCCAGAAACTTTTTCAGACCGGCTTCGCGTTGCACTACGTCGTCGTGAGCAAGCACTTTGTTTAATACCGTATGGTCCTCTTCTGTAAACGCAAAACCTAACTGCTGACTGATATATGCCAACGGCTGGTCCATATCCGACATGTTTTCAGCAATAGTATGCACCGATGACTTCATGCTTTTCAGAAATTCGGGTGACCAACGATAATCACCATTTGCGCCGATTGTAAGGCCACCTGTACTATGATCAGCAGTTAAAACCACCAGCGTATCAGGGTGGCTTTTTACATACTCTTTCAGGTATTTGATGGTGGCAGCCAGATCGTCCATCTCTGCCATTGCCGAGCCTATATCATTAGCATGACCCGCCCAGTCAACCTGACTGGCTTCAACAAGCAGAAAGAATCCTTCTTCATTTTCCAGGTGCTTTATAGCATGTTCAGTCAGATACGACAGACGATGTTCTCGGGTATCATCCAGCGCAGGAGGTAGCCCTACAGGTGCAAACAACCCCAGTACATCAGATCCGGCCGGAAGCGTGGCCAGTTTGTTGTAGGTATCAACATATTGATAATCTGCATCGATAAACTCAGCGACCAAATCACGATCGTCTCTTTCAAAATACTGCGTTCCGCCACCCAGCATGACATCCGCAACGATTTCACCACTGATACGATCGTCAAAGAAGCTGTCAGCAAGTGCATCATAATTTTTGCGACTTTCATTATGGGCAATATAAGAGGCCGGTGTGGCGTGATTTATCTGAGATGTGACCGCCACACCTGTTCGCATACCCTGCTTCTTAGCCAGTTGGAGTACTGATTCAACTTTTATCTTATTATGGTTTACGCCAATTGCACCATTATAAGATTTTTCACCGCTAGCCAGCGCAGTCGCTGATGCCGCCGAATCTGTAACTAGACCGGACATGTGATGCGGGTAGGTAGAGGCATTACCGGTAAAAATGTCATCAAAGACAACCGTTTCGACAATCTCAGTGGCCGGGTCGTCCATGTAATTGCGATAAGCCGTGGTATAAGCCGGGCCCATGCCGTCAGCAACGACCATGATGATATTTTTAGGTGTATCTGCCTGCATGGTGTGCTCAGCATCATTAGCGGTTTTCGCTGATGACATACAACCAGACAACACAGCGGCGCTTATCAGCGATAAAATTGATACTTTTTTAAGCATGCTAGCGTTCCGTTTTAGGATTCCGTTACTAAAGATATGACAGAGTGTAAATCAGCCACTGTTCAGTCACAAAAGTTATTCCACAACTGACGCAATTTAAACGATTAAATAAGATTGACCGACCCTTAGGTAAATACACGCTAAATATTTCAGTATTAGTGCAATTTAATGAACTACGCATACGGATAGCTTTTTACATTGGGTGACACAAAAAATCGAATTTTTCCTCACTACTATTCATCAAATTGATGCCCGCCAGATGGTTTGCTTTAACGTTTACTATTGCTGAACGGGAGGATGTTGGCAGGAAACTACTGTCCAACTAAGCGTCTGCGCGCATCAACAAAGTTGATTTTCCTCTGGCAAACCAATGATACAGCATTCCTGTTGCATTGAACGCATTCGCGAACCGGACAATTAGGTTTAAGAAGGCAATAACAATACGTCTTATTGTCTGGGAATAGGTTTACCAATCGGTCACCACAATACATTCACGCAATGAATGACGACAATGCTGATTATATATTTACGTTATCTTTAAATCCGCCCTAGGATGAAATGGACCTTACGAAATTTGTTGCCCTACATCGGCCAGCAAGAACAAAACAGATAACATTATGGAGAACGAGCATGTCGCAATATCAACAAGACATCGACGCGATCGCAACGTTAAAATCTACCCAACACGGCAAGTGGGACAGTATCAGCCCTGAATACGCGGCCAGAATGAAAGCACAGAACCGTTTTAAAACGGGTTTGGATATCGCTCGTTATACCGCTGCGATTATGCGTCAGGATATGGCCGATTATGATGCTGACACCGCGCAGTATACACAGTCACTGGGTTGCTGGCACGGCTTCGTTGGTCAGCAAAAAATGCTCTCCATTAAAAAACACTATGGTAATACTAATAAGCGTTACCTGTACCTGTCAGGATGGATGGTGGCGGCACTTCGCTCAGAATTCGGTCCGCTTCCGGACCAGTCTATGCACGAAAAGACCTCGGTACCGGCATTAATAGAAGAGCTTTACACTTTCCTGCGTCAGGCTGATGCGCAAGAGCTGGGCAAACTGTTTAAACAGCTCGATACAGCGAAAGAAAGCGGACAGGATACGGCAGATATTCAGTCTCAAATCGATAATTTTGAGTCACATGTTGTGCCGATTATTGCTGATATCGATGCCGGATTTGGTAACGAAGAAGCCACTTACCTGCTGGCGAAGAAAATGATTGAAGCCGGTGCATGTTGTATCCAGATTGAGAACCAGGTATCAGATGCTAAACAATGCGGGCACCAGGACGGTAAAGTTACAGTGCCGCATGAAGACTTTCTTGCCAAAATTAATGCAGTTCGCTATGCCTTTTTGGAATTAGGCGTGGATGACGGGGTAATTGTTGCACGTACCGATTCTTTGGGTGCTGGCCTGACACAAAAAATCCCAGTATCACAACAACCCGGCGACCTTGCTTCTCAGTACAATGCATATCTGGATACCACAGAGGTAAACGGCGCAGAGGATCTGAAAGACGGCGATTTGGTTATCAAGCAAAACGGCAAATTGGTTAAGCCGGTTCGCCTGCCTAACGGATTGTTCAAATTCAAGTCTGATACCGGCGTTGACCGCGTGGTACTAGACTGCATCACGTCTCTTCAAAATGGCGCAGATTTGTTGTGGATCGAAACGGAAAAACCTCATGTTGGCCAGATTGCCGATATGGTTAATCAGATTCGTGAAGTGGTGCCGGATGCCAAACTGGTTTACAACAACTCACCGTCTTTCAACTGGACGCTGAACTTCCGCCAGCAAATCTTCGACCAGTGGGAGTCACAGGGTAAAGATGTGTCTGGCTATCAGCGTGACCGTCTGATGTCCTCTGAATACGATGAGTCAGAACTGGCCACTGAAGCAGATCAGAAAATTCAAAGCTTCCAGCGTGATGCTGCCCGTGAAGCAGGTATCTTCCACCACCTGATTACACTGCCAACGTATCATACAGCTGCATTATCTACCGACAATCTGGCAAAAGGCTATTTTGGCGAAGAAGGCATGCTGGCCTATGTACGCGGCGTACAGCGTAAAGAGATTCGTGAAGGACTGGCATGTGTTAAACACCAGGCTATGGCGGGTTCTGATTTGGGCGATACTCATAAAGAATATTTCTCAGGTGAGGCGGCGCTTAAAGCATCAGGTAAAGACAACACCATGAATCAGTTCGACGTGTAACATATTAAACGGGCTTTTGCCCTCCCCTTCCCAACTCTGGCTCCTTCGGGAGCCTTTTTTATTTATTGCCGACGCTCACTACCATAAGACTAAATGACTATCTGACTTCTGCGCAGCTTGCCTTTATAATCATCCATTACGTTTTTAGTCACAGAGCATTACAAGAATGAATATAGCCAAAGTGGATTTGAATCTTCTGGTATATCTGGATGTGCTGTTGCGGGAAGGCTCAGTGACCCGGGCCGCCAATCAGCTCAGTATTACCCAGCCGGCGATGAGCAATGGCTTAAAACGTCTGCGTGATTTGTTTAAAGATCCATTGTTGGTACGAACCAGTGACGGCATGACGCCTACCAAACGCGCTCTGGAACTACAGCCTGTTATCCGGGATGTGTTGAGCAGGCTGGAAAGCTCTATTCAGCCTGAGACTGATTTTGAACCGGCCACCAGCCGGCGCACGTTCAGAATTATGACCAGCGACTATGCCGAAAGTACGCTGTTACTGGGGCTTTTGAATGAGCTGGCTGTGCAGGCACCCAATATCACGCTGGATCTTATCACTCCCTCTGACGTTACATTTCATGATGTTGAGCAGGGCAAGGTTGATATGGCTATCAACCGGTTCGAAGAACTGCCTTTATCTTTTCATCAAAAAGTAATCTGGTACGACACTTTCAGCTGTGTCATGAGTGCCCAGCATCCACTGGTTAATGACTGGGATTTACAGGGGTATCTGAATGCCCGTCATGTATGGGTAAGCAAAACCGGCTTTGGTGTGGGTGTAGGCATCGATCCCAACGAGGTACAGAAACTGGGCTGGGTTGACGCTGAGCTGGTAAAGCTTGGCAAACACCGGGATATTCGCGTATTTACCCGCCACTATCACGCAGCGCTGCAAATAGCCAAAACACAACATTTGATTGCCACACTGCCGACCAAGGCAGCCAGACTTTTCAGTGACGATCCCACCGTTGTGCTGAAAGCGCCGCCGTTCGATATTCCGCCCATTGCACTTAAAATGGCATGGAGCGCGCTGTTACATCATGATGCTGGCCACATCTGGTTGCGTCGATTAATCGGTGACGTTGCACAGCGGATGAATGATGGCGAGACATTCAGCTAATTTATGGCAAAGATACAAATCATAAATTAAAAATAAGGTGGCGGGCACTCTACACTGGTAAAAAAACTAAGGAGAGAAAAATGGCTGATAACACCAATCAGAGCTACGTTGCTCAGGGCCGCCTTAATATTGCCTCTACCCTACACAAATTTATTAATGAACAGGCACTACCGGGCACGGGCATCCAGCCTGCGCATTTCTGGCAATCCTTCGAATCAATTCTGGCCGATCTTACCCCGCAAAATATAGCGTTACTTGAAAAGCGAGAACAGCTGCAACAGCAGATAGATGATTACCATCGTGCAGGTAAGCCTGTGAGTGGCGAGTCATATGAAGCCTTTTTACGGGATATCGGGTATCTGGTTAAGCCGCCGCAGACTGTATCTGCTGAAGTTAGTCGTGTAGATGACGAAGTGGCAACGATGGCAGGACCCCAACTGGTGGTGCCGATCAATAATGCCCGGTATGCGTTAAATGCCGCTAATGCACGCTGGGGCAGTTTATATGATGCGTTCTATGGTACCGATGTTATTGAACAGCAAGGTGAACTGGCACCAGGCGCGTCCTACAATGAAACCCGTGGCGCTGCTGTGGTTGATAAAGCCAAAGCCTGGCTGGACAGTGTCATCCCTTTGCAAACAGGCTCTCACAGCGACGCCACCAGTTACTGGATTAAAGGCGATACGCTGGCTGTTAAATTTTCTGACAGCACCGAAACAACCCTGCAAACAGCCCACGCTTTGGCGGGATATCGCGGTAACGCGCAAACTCCGGATGCGCTGCTATTTACTCACAACCAGCTTCATTTCGAGCTTCAGATTGACCGAGAGCACCCGGTTGGCAAGACCGATAAAGCTGGCGTTAGCGATATTCTGATGGAAGCGGCGTTGAGCACCATTATGGATTGTGAAGATTCTGTGGCAGCAGTAGATGCCGAGGATAAAACCCTGGTTTATCAGAACTGGCTGGGGCTGATGAAAGGCACACTGTCTGTTGAGGTATCTAAAAACGGTTCTTCGTCTGTGCGCAGACTGAACCAGGACAGACGTTACCTTCGTGCCGGTGATAATTCTTCCTTTACTCTGCCCGGCAGAAGCCTCATGTTCGTGCGCAACGTGGGTCACCTTATGCAAAATGATGCAATCCTGCTTGATGGCGAACCTGTCTATGAAGGATTGATGGATGCCATGATTACATCACTTATTGGTATTCACGATTTGAAAGAAAATGGTGAGTACCGCAATTCGCGCAAAGGCAGCATTTATATCGTGAAACCGAAGATGCACGGCCCTGAAGAAGTCGCCTTTTCAGACACGCTGTTCAGACGCGTTGAGCAGGCGCTGGGTCTGACCGAGAACACCCTGAAAATGGGCATTATGGATGAAGAGCGCAGGACTAGTGTGAACCTTAAAGCGTGCATTGCACAGGCCCGGCATCGGGTTGTATTTATCAATACTGGCTTTTTGGATCGCACCGGGGACGAAATCCATACATCTATGCTGGCAGGCGCTTTCGCACCAAAAGCAGAGTTAAAAGAGCGGCCCTGGATTGCCGCGTACGAAAAAGCCAACGTTGTCACCGGTCTGGCGTGCGGACTGTCGGGTAAGGCGCAGATTGGTAAGGGTATGTGGCCGGTGCCGGATAATATGGCTGCTATGATGGAAGCAAAAATCGGTCATCCGCAGTCCGGCGCAACAACAGCCTGGGTGCCTTCGCCCACTGCTGCCACACTGCATGCCTTACATTACCATGAAGTTAACGTATCGGATGTGCAAAAGTCTCTGGAAAACAGCGACTTTGATGGCCTGTCAGATATTTTGACAATCCCCTTAATGGCACCAGACTCGACATTATCCTCGTCGCAAATTCAGCGCGAACTGGATAACAATGTTCAGGGTATTCTTGGATATGTTGTGCGCTGGGTGCACCAGGGCATCGGCTGCTCTAAAGTACCAGACATTGATAACGTCGGACTGATGGAAGACCGTGCCACTTTGAGGATCTCCTCTCAACATATTGCTAACTGGCTGGAGCATGGTGTGGTAACCAAAGAACAGGTGGAGGATACGCTGGCGCGTATGGCATCTTTGGTCGATGAGCAAAATGCCGGAGACGATGCTTACATTCCTATGACGCCAAACCTTCAGGAATCTATCGGCTTTCAGGCGGCAAGCGACCTTATATTTAAAGGCACGCGTCAGCCAAGTGGATATACTGAACCACTGCTACATGCGCGTCGTCGCGAAATGAAAGCAAAACTGGCCTCTGTCTCATAACATAGGTATACCTATCACACTGCTTTTGGCAAAGTAATAAAGCCGCCACCTTCGGCGGCTTTATTGTTATGCTGCGCTTTTAAGCAAAATTACTGGATAAGCAACTTAAGTATTCCCAGCTATACTCATAGCAAAGATAATAAATCAAATTCCGCTTGGAAAATGTGCAAACTGATGCAACACTTATTATCAAGCTCCATACAGTACCTACGAGTCTGCCCGTCTGGCAGATATGGCGTGAGATGAGAAGTAGTAGCATTATGGCCAATAAATCAACATTCATGGGAAGCCTTTCCCGTAAAGTTAACGGCACTAAATTAGGTAAACTGATTAAGGGCTATAAGCAGCTTCGTGAAGCTAATTATATTTCTTCTCACTTTGGCACCTATCTGACACCTATCATGGCCAGTGACCATGATATGCGCAATTCGGCCTTCCAGATTCGTCACAATGTCTATTGTGAGGAACTGAAGTTTGAGCCCGTGGCACCTGATGGTTTGGAAATTGATGAGTTCGATCAGTATTCCCGCCACTGTCTGATTCGCCATTTAAATAGTGGTAGCCTGGCCGGCACGGTCCGCACTGTTCGTCCGCTTGAAGATCATGAACTATTACCTATTGAAAAGTACTGCCTGTCTTCCATCACCCGGCACGACTTAAACCCACAAAATTTCGACCGTAAAGATGTATGCGAAATTTCCAGACTGGCGGTACCTGCCCAGTTCAGACGCCGTCAAATGGACCGTTTTGCCGGCGCTGCAACGGGTGTAATTAACCAGACAGCATACTCAGAAACTGAATTACGCTGCTTTCCGTTCATTGCTATCGGGTTGTACTTTGCCGCCGCTGCTTCAGCCATCGAAGGCGATATTCGTCACGCCTTTGTGATGATGGAACCCAGACTCGCCCGCAGCATGAGCTTTGTGGGTATCCGGTTTGAGCAAATCGGGCCTGTCATCGATTATCACGGTAAGCGTGCGCCTTACTATATAAATAAAGAGTTATTGATGGATAACCTGAAGCCAGGTTTCAAATCAATGCTCAATACCATTCGCGGCAGTATCCGTGATCAGCTTCCTGAGGTAGAAACATTCTACCGTAATGAAGTAGCTCCTAATGCGAAGCCACTACAGCGTCAGGCGCATTAATCTGCGCCTCAGCATGCGCTGTTAAAAAGCCTGACACTTTTATTCTCCTGGTTATCAATTAGTTATCAATGCTCTGCATATAGCGCGATGAACGCAGGTGTTATTGACTGTATCGCTGTTTTTGAGAAATAAAAAAAGGGGCGTATTACACGCCCCTTTTTTTACGCTTTACGCGTTTCACTTTATCACAATGCACTGCAGATTAAGAGCTGGTCTTTAACAGGCCGTGTAATCAGACCTTATAATAGTCCCGGTACCACTCAACAAAGTTGTTTACACCCGTTTCAATGGTTGTGGTCGGTCTGTAACCCGTATCTTTTACCAGTGCTTCAACATCGGCAAAGGTGTCCGGCACATCGCCGGGTTGTAGTGGCAGTAATTCTTTTTCAGCCTTCTTACCCAGCGCATTTTCCAGTGTTTCGATATACGTAAGCAAGTGTACCGGTGTTTGTGCGCCAATGTTATACACTTTCCACGGCACCTTACTGGAACCCGGATTTGGCTTCTCGCCCGTCCATTGTGGGTCAACCTGTGCGGTATTATCCAGTGTAGCGATAATCCCTTCTACGATATCGTCGATATAGGTAAAGTCACGACGGTGATTACCGTGGTTAAATACCTTAATCGGCTCATCTTCTAAAATAGCTTTAGTAAACAGGAACAACGCCATATCAGGGCGTCCCCAGGGGCCATATACGGTGAAAAAGCGCAGACCCGTCGTAGGCAGGTTGTACAGGTTGCTGTAGGTGTGTGCCATCAGCTCATTGGCTTTTTTACTGGCCGCGTACAGTGACATTGGGTGGTCGACATTATCTTCCACAGCAAACGGCATACTTTCGTTTGCCCCATATACCGAACTTGAAGATGCATACACCAGATGCTTGATGTCGTTATGACGGCAGCCTTCAAGAATGTTCATGAAGCCGACAATGTTAGAATCAATATAGGCATGCGGATTTTCAATAGAGTATCTGACACCAGCCTGTGCAGCCAGGTGCACAACTTTATCAAACTTCTCTTTGGCAAAGAGCGCTTCCATGCCTTCACGATCTTCAACCGACATTTTTACAAAGCGGAACTTATCAGCACTGGGTAGCGCGTTGATGCGTTCAAGACGTGCGTCTTTCAACGTAGGGTCATAGTAATCGTTAAGATTATCAAGACCAACGACTTCATCGCCCCGCTCTAGCAGGTACATGGATACATGTGAACCGATAAATCCTGCCGCTCCGGTAACAAGCACTTTCATTTTAAGCGTTCCTTATAAGCGTATATCAACGCCTGTTTTATCAAACATATATTTCAAATCAAAAATTACGCTGTCGTCTTTACAGAAACTACGCAACTCTTCTGCCGACCAGGCTTTAAACTGATTGTGGGCCACGGCACCGATAATTGCATCGTATTTACCTTTTTCAGGCGCACCGGTCAGCTCAAGGCCGTACTCATGCAAAACTTCTTCCGGGTCTGCCCATGGGTCGTAGATATCCAGATTTACGTTGTATTCGCGCAATTCCGTAGCGATATCAACCACTTTAGTGTTGCGGATATCCGGGCAGTTTTCTTTAAACGTGATACCCAGCAGCAACACATTCCCGCCATTCACCATAATCTGCTTTTTAAGCATAGTTTTAACCAGGCGAGAAACCACATACTCCCCCATCTTGTCGTTTATACGACGCCCGGCCAGAATGACGTCCGGGTGGTGACCAAGCTCTTCAGCTTTGTGGGTAAGATAATACGGGTCTACACCAATGCAGTGACCGCCTACCAGGCCAGGGCGAAACGGCAAAAAGTTCCACTTACTGCCAGCCGCTTCCAATACCTCTTCGGTATCAATGCCCGCTTTAGCAAAGATCATCGCCAGCTCGTTGATAAGTGCGATATTCAAATCACGCTGTGTATTTTCAATGACTTTGGCTGCCTCGGCGACTTTGATGGAAGATGCCCGGTGCGTACCCGCGGTAATAATTTCGCGATACAGCGCATCGACTTTTTCAGCAATTTCAGGTGTACTGCCTGAGGTCACCTTTACAATGGATTCCAGACGATGCTGTTTGTCACCCGGATTAATCCGTTCAGGGCTGTAACCGGCAAAAAAGTCCTTATTGAACGTTAACCCGGATTTCTTCTCAATCAGCGGAATACAGTATTCTTCGGTCGCGCCGGGGTAAACTGTAGACTCATAAATGACCACGGTGTCAGCGGTAATCACTTCACCAATCATTTCACTGGCTTTATGCAGCGGCGTCATATCCGGCTGTTTATTGCTGTCGATTGGCGTAGGCACCGTTACAATAATGACGTCACAGCCTGACAATGCAGACTTATCATCAGTGAAGCTAAGCGAAGAAGCGGCTTTAAGTTCGTCTTCTGTCACTTCCAGCGTGTGATCTTTATTTCCCTGAAGTTCTTTTACCCGCTGAGAGTTGATATCAAAACCAACGGTGGTGCGATATCGCCCGAATGCTACAGCCAGAGGTAAACCTACATAGCCAAGACCAATAACGGCGATTTTTTTAAATTCTACTGACATACACTTACAACGCTCATTTTTTAATGATGTTTGCACATTTTATTTAGTAAGAAAACGACTATCTTGCCTGCGGGCAAGCACTACTGCAACGGAATGTTATGCTTTCGGGCCAGCGCACTTATATGGCTGGCCGGAATAGCATAGGTAATCCCACTGGGACGGGTGATTGCCGACTCTTTGGTTTCTTTTACAAATACTTTATTTACTACAGCGAACACCTCTTTTGTGTCGGCGCGATATACCGGGCTGCCACTATTGCCAGGATAAGCAACAACATCCAGCTGATATACCATAAAAGGATTACGCAAACGTTGCAGGAATTGTTCAGATATCTGTGAGGTGTTTTTTGCCGCAATAATATTTGGCGTATACGCTGCCACAATTCCCTTATGAGTGGCCGGATATAAGCCTAATACGCCGCCAATTGGAAAACCGGTAACGGCTATATCAGTGCCATCCGGGATAGGATCGTTCTCATTATAAAGTGGTAGCGCTGGAAGTGCGGTGGGTATTTCAAGAATCGCCAGGTCGTGCTCTTCATCCCTGTAAATTTTCTGGACAGGTAGAATTTGCCCTTTCTTACCATGGCCGGCAAAGACAGTGCGCTGATACTTCACGTCCTCTGGTACCTGCATGTCAATAACATGGGTATTGGTGACCACATACTTACCGTTGCCGATAACAAAGCCGGTCCCTTTTAACTGGTGACTCACCGTGGCCAATGGCGCAACCAGACCAACACCTACCACCGCAGGCTTTATCTGTTTAACTGTATCAGCAAGTGTTGCAGCCAGCACTGACTGACATAAGCTTATCAGCACTACCACCACTGCAAATTTCCCTGCGACCATTGTTACCACCTTTTATTGTTAAATCCTTTTTGCGGACCGCATTTTAAATTGTCCGTGTGTATAATAGTATGCATCACTACTAAAAGTAAGCACTATCACGCTGACGCCAGTGTTTAAAACGCACTCGCCTTCTTCTTAGTCAGCAGTAATAATTATCTTAGCAGCAACGCGAAAAGTAAGAGAGATTAAGCAGTGTTTGATTACGATACCGCATTTTCCAGAAACATCGGCTGGGTTACTCATGAAGAACAGTCACAACTACGCCAGAAAAGGGTCGCGATAGCCGGATGTGGTGGCGTAGGCAGCCTGCACGCCTTGACGCTAGCCCGGCTCGGTATTGGTAATGTCAATATATCTGACTTTGACGAATACGATGTTCATAACTTTAACCGCCAGGCCGGCGCGTTTATGTCGACAGTGGGTAAAAACAAAATGCATGTCATGCATGACATGCTAAAGGATATTAACCCACAAATGGACATCCGCAATTTTGGCGACGGCGTGAATACCGACAACGTGGATGACTTTCTTCAGGATGTCGACTTATATATAGACAGCCTGGATTTTTTCGCACTGGATGCCCGTAAGCTGGTTTTCCAGAAGTGTTATGACAAAAATATTCCGGTGGTGACCGCCGCCCCTCTCGGTATGGGTTGTGCCCTGTTATGCTTTATGCCCGGTAAGATGAATTATGAGGAATATTTTCGATTTGAGGATAAGCACGATACAGAAAGTCAGCTTATACAGTTCCTGATTGGCCTGTCGCCGGCGATGTTACAGCGTAATTACCTGGTGGATGAAACCGCCGTGAGCTTTAAAGAGCGCCGTGGCCCGTCTACAGGCATGGCGGTGAACTTATGTGCCGGCATGGCCGAAACCTATGCGCTTAAGATATTGCTTAACCGCGGCGAGGTACTGTGCGCGCCCTACGGCCTGCATTTTGATGCGTATCGTAATAAACTTACCCGCACCTGGTGCCCAAAAGGAAATCGCGGGCCTGTTCAGCGTCTTAAATTTAAGATTGCCGCAAAAATAGTAACAAATAATTAGTGATTTTATGTCAAAAACTTTTACACATCCTTTTTTATGAGATAGCAAAAACCCACAATTTCTATATTTTTCAACATCTTAAAAAGTTGGCACTACAAGTGCATTAACTCTAGCGTGGATTACTCAACCACTTTTAAATTGGAATATGGAGATTGGAAATTATGAAAATCAAAACTTTAGTAAAATCATTAGCTCTAACTGCTGGTATCGCGGCTTCTTTCTCAAGCCACGCTGACTTCCTGGACTTCCAGGTTGACGAAACTCCTTATGGTGGTGAAGTTATCACTGCTGATAAGCTGAACGGCGGTTATAAAGAAATCATCGATTTTGACGGCAATGGTAACTTCACTGCTACTGCGTTCGCAAACATGAACCAATTGTTCAGCAACGAAGGTGGTGACAACCTTGGCGCAGCATCAATGATTGGTTCTAACTACAGTCTGTATGCAACATTCTCTGCATCTGGTTCAGTAATGACTCCCGGCGTTGACGGTTCAATCTCTTCACTGTCTGCAGACCAGGGTTCATTCCAGCTGTTCATCGATCCAAATCGTGACACTACAGCTGCTGACGCTGACCTGAGCCTGTCTGGTACAGCTGATGACATGATGTTAGGTCAAAGCATGAACATCGGCCAAAACGTTGGTCTGCTATACGGTTTCGGTGGCGTATTTGACTTTATGTTCAGTGATTTCGAACTGACTGAAGCAGGCGACTCTTACTTCGTATCACCTACTCCATTCTACATGTATGTAAACGTAGATGGTGACTTTGATACTTTCCCTCTGGAAGGTCAACAACGTGTAACTGGTGACGTAAGTGCGGTATTCGTACCAGAGCCTTCTACACTGGCTGTTCTTGGTCTTGGCCTGTTAGGTCTTGGCGCAACTAGCCGTCGTAAAGCTAAATAATAGCGTTATTCAATTTTAAAGAGGCGACCTAAGGTCGCCTTTTTTATTGTCTAAATTTCACACAAAATACTGTCAACTTTATTTACACCTTCCTTTACCTGCAGTTTCCTTTATATACCATTTCTGATTCAAATCATGCAGATAACAATTTGGCACCATAACTGCAATTCTTACCAGCGTGGACTACTCAACCACTTTTTTTGGAATATGGGATGGATATTATGAAAATTAAAAACTTGGTAAAATCTTTAGCGCTTACTACGGGTATCGTAGCTTCTTTTTCTTCTCACGCTGATTTCTTAGATTTCGAGATTGATGAAACCCCTTACGGTGGTGAAGTTGTTACAGCAGATAAGCTAAATGGCGGTTACAAAGAAATCATCGATTTTGATGGTAATGGTAACTTCACAGCAACTGCGTTTGCCAACATGAACCAATTGTTCGCAAATGAAGGTGGCGATAACCTGGGTGCGAACTCAGTGCTAGGCGCTAACTACAGCCTTTATGCGACATTCTCTGCTTCTGGCACAGTAATGACTCCTGGCATTGATGGTTCGATTTCTTCTCTGTCTGCAGATGAAGGTTCATTCCAGCTTTATGTTGATCCTAACCGTGATACAACTGCTGCAGATGCGGACCTGAGCTTGTCTGGCACTGCTGATGACATGCTGTTAGGTGAAAGCCTGACTATTGGCGACAATGTTGGTCTGTTATACGGCTTCGGCGGTGTTTTTGACTTCATGTTCCAGGACTTCCAAATGACAGAAGCAGGTGATTCTTACTTTGTATCACCAATGCCTTTCTACATGACAGTGAATGTAGACGGTGATTTCGATACGTTCCCTCTGGAAGGTCAACAACGTGTAACAGGTGATGTGAGTGCAGTATTTGCTGTTCCAGAACCTTCTACACTGGCTGTTCTTGGTCTTGGCCTGTTAGGTCTTGGCGCAACAAGCCGTCGTAAAGCTAAATAATAGTTTTGCCTGATTTGAAGAAAGCGACCAACCGGTCGCTTTTTTTTGTGCTCTGAAAACAGATAGTAGCACTGTCGGTTTTATTTACATATAGTACAACTTTTTTATTATTTCTATCCTAAAGCTAATTAATATCAGTAAGTTATAGAGTTGGCACTATAGCTGCTAATACCTTAGCAGCACTTGTAGTTTTGTAATTGGAATACACTGATGGAAGTAACAATGAAAATTAAAAACCTGGTAAAAACATTAGCGTTAACCGCTGGTATCGCAGCATCATTCTCTAGCCACGCGACCTTTCTTGACTTTCAAATAGATGAAACACCTTATGGTGGCGAAGTCATCACTGCTGACAAACTTAATGGCGGCTTTAAAGAAGTTATTACTTTTGACGAAGAAGGTAACTTCACTGCAAACGCGTTTGCCAGCATGGGCCAGCTTTTTGATAACGAAGGTGGAGATAACCTAGGCAGAGGTTCTATGATTGGTAGCAACTATACTATGTATGCTATTTTCTCAGCCACCGGTACTGTTACCCCGACGGGTTCTGACGAAGGATTAATTGCCGAGTTAAATGCTTCTCAGGGCGGTTTCCAACTATATTTAGATCGTAACTACGATACAGAAGCTTCTGGTAGCCTGGTATTATCAAATAACGAAGATGATCTGCTGTTAGGTGAAAGCACTCGTATAGGTGAGAATGTTGCGCTTATTTACGGTTTCGGCGGAGTATATGACTTCATGTTCTTCGACTTTGAGCTTACCGAAAATGGTGATTCTTATTTTGTATCCCCTTCTCCGTTCTATACTTACGTAAGTGTGGATGGCGACTTCGATACCTTCCCTCTTGAAGGTGAGCAATTTGTAACTGGTGACGTTAGCGCGGTATTTGTACCAGAGCCTTCTACACTGGCGGTACTTGGCCTTGGTCTACTGGGTCTGGGTGCAACAAGTCGCCGTAAAGCAAAATAAGCTTAGTAGCAATTGTTTTATAAAGGGTGGTGATGGGCCACCCTTTTTCTGTTTAAACCAACCGAACCCTATTCACCTACCACTACTGTATCTGACCGCCCCGGTCGTAAGATGCTTTCCTTCGAATGTTCCATACAATAACTGCTGAAATGCTTAAACACGTAGTTTCACAAATAAATCGTATTTATTCCTTCGCATCTTCAAATAAATCACTTTGCAGCCTGACTCGCTTTATCATGTTAAACAAGTAAAGAAACGGGCGCTCTATTCGTCTGATATTGTGCAGGCGATTAAATAATTCCTTGAGGGATGCTTCCCCTTCGCTTTTTGCAGTTTGATAATACTGCATCTGCTTTCGTCTGTTGGGTCTCATACCTGCCGCCACACCCGTACCGTCAAGCCGCCGATCCCACTTGGTTTTCCAGGCATCAAAGCTGACGCAATCGAAATGGAGCAGCTGAATAGCATCAGTATTTACTTTCGATGCTTTAACAGACTTATCTAAGCCATGAATACCGTACTGATGTTTAAACTCAGGCTTTATTCTTATCGCCGATTTTGACACTGTGTGCCCTCTGAAGAACTCACCATCAAAGAACGCACTAAAAAAGCCCGTTTTGCGTGCGAACCTGACTATCTTTTTTCTGCTTTGCTTTCGAAAAAGATTCGGGGTATAGAGGCTTTCATATTCCTCTTTTTCAGCCACGGCCTCGAAAATAGCAAACCTTACAACATCAGACTGGCTTGCAGCCAATAGGCTTTTTAATGGCTTTAATGGATTAATAAGCTCATCACAGTCAATATGTACAGACCAGGTACACTGTTTAGCAGCAAGGTATTCCACGCCATTATTAACATTTACCTTTTGCCGTTCTTCAATGAAGCCCGGTCGTTCCATCGCGTTATCATTCCAATAGGCTTCATCGCAGCGAACCGCTATCACCCCGGGAACATCACAAAATTTAGAGAAAGCCTCGTCTTCGGGATCATCGAAAAAGAGCACAATATGGTCTATCCCAATATTGTGATGAAAATTAACAAACGCCTTGAGCTGAGAATAAGGGGCGCGGACTGTTGATATGATACCTACCGTTTCCATGTAAGAGGATTCCATATAGTTCTTTAGCGTCAATATAGCACTATATGATTATCTCAATTGACACTTTTGCGCCTCATGAGAGCTAAAATCACCTTTAAGATAACCTTTTAGTACCACAGTCTATATTGATCACATTCGAGTCAGATGCGTATATGCTTTAACTTTTTTAATAAACCGCTTACAGTACAGCGGGTGCCTTATAAAAAATGATGAGTTTATGAAAAAATCACTATCGAAGAAATTTCTTATCGCTGCCCTTCCTCTTGCAATCATGGCTGGTTGTGCTGAACAGGATACCGGTAAACAGCTGGACCATGCGAAAAATGCATTAAAGAATGACAACTACCAGGAAGCATTGGTCACGCTAAAATCAGTGGTACAGGAATCTCCTGATAGTGCTGAAGCCCGTCTGCTACTGGCCCAGACCTATTTTGAAATGGGCGATATGGAAAACGCGGTTAGTGGCTATGATCGCGCCATGGATGCAGGCGCATCACCTGTAAAATTATCTGACAACTACATCAGCGCCACCTATGCGTATGCAGATAATAACGCGACTCTTCAGGCTATTGAGCAGCTAAGGTCCCGTAGCAATTATGAGCGTTCTGACTTTGTTCAGATTATTGAAGCACTGGTATTGGGTCGCCAGGGTGACAAATCCTCAGCGCAATCTGTTTTATCTGAACTTGAAGGCCAACAGCTTTCACAGCGTGAAGAAACACTACTGACCCTGGTTGACCATTTTGTGGTTAATACGTCTAAAGCTGATGAAGAAGTATTGCAGCGCGCTGCCGCAAAAGGTTCCGATGACTGGGTAACGCAATCGCTGATTGCTGAAATTCAGTATGGTATGGGTAAAACCGAAGTTGCTTTGGAGAACTTTCAGCAGCTACTGGAAAAGAAACCGGCGTTTTTGCGCTTAAACTTCAATATTGCCGAATCCCTTATTCGTCTTCAGCGTTTTGAAGATGCCAAACCTTATATACAGGAAATACTGAAACGCTACCCGAACCAGGCGCTGGCTAATCAGTTATCTGCGATTGTGGCGATGTCAGAGGAAGACTTCGAAACCGCTACACGCCGTATTGAAAAAGCACAAAACGCAGGTTTGAGCTCTGCCCTCACCCATTACGTGGCGGGCATGTCTCACTTTAAACAAAAGAACTATGAGCAGGCGATTACGAACCTGGAGCGTATTGTTAATCAGGTGTCGGCCAACCACCCTGCCAAACAAATGTACGTTGCCGCGAAACTACAAACCGGCGCCAGCAACGATGCGCTGGAAATTTTTAATCGTAGCCCGGAAATGGTCGACGATAATGCCGAACTTTCAGTGGTAACCGGTATGCGCCTTATACAGGACGGGTTTTCTTCCGGTGCAAAACAAATATTATCGAAGGTTGACGCAAAAAATGTTCAGACAGAGCAGCAACGCCAGGAAGTCGGCTTATTTAAATTAATTGCTGGCGATGAAACCGGCATGGAAATGGTGCGCCAGTCCTCACAGCGTATTCTGTCTCAGGAAGCTGAAGGCAACACCAAACAGGCTAAGCTTATATTGCTTACCATGAAAGCCAATGAAGAAGGTGAAGATGCTGCCCGGGCGCAGCTTAACCAGTGGCAGCAGCAAGAGCCTGATAATATCGACAACTATCTGATTGCCGCTGAGTTTGAAAAGTATCAGGGCAACTACGACGCGCTGGATGCTATTTATAACAAAATTGCCCAGCTCGACAGTGATAACAGTGCAGCACGCAACCATAAAGCCGCCCGCGCGCTGGAACAAGAGCAGTACAGTGATGCATTTTCACAGTATATGGCGATATTGTCAGATACGGTGAATGATGAAGCGGCACTGCGCGGTGCATATTTAGCCGCACAAAATACGAAGAATGCGCAAAACAACACTAAAGATCTGGTAGCACAAGTCACCGGTAACGATGATACGACGCAATACACAAAAATGTACACACATGTATTAACCGGCAACATGCGAAGCGCCATCGATATTGGCAAAAACGCTAACTTTCCAATGGAAACCAAGCCCAAAGCAGAGTTCTTACTTGCCCGCGCCTTTTTACAGTCAAATCAGTTTGATAAAGCGGAGTATCGCCTGAATAAACTGGTTGAAAACGAAATGTCGACGCCCGCTGTCTACTATATGTTAGGCCGCACACAGGCGCTGCAGGGTGCCCATGATACCGCTATTCGCACGCTCAAGCCGCTGGTTGATCAAGACACCAACGTAACAGACCGTGCCATCTTGTTGACCGCGGATATTTATTTATCTAAAAAACAGCCCCAACAAGCGCAAGCGGCATTGGACAAGTTAAACGAAACGCAGCGTAAGAGTGCTGCTGCTCAACTTATTCAGGGTAAGGTGGCTATGGCCAACGGGAACGCTGGCGGCGCTGTGGAGGGGCTTCGTCAGGCTTACGAGACCTCACCTAACGAAAATACAGTACAGACACTTTACCGCGCGCTGAAAGCAAACGGCCAGCAGGATAAAGGGCTAAGCTTGCTTAAGTCTCACATGGAAAATACCGGGAATACTGGCGATACCCGTGAGCTTTACGCTAACGAGCTGGCGAAATCTAATCCCCAGGCATCCATTGAGCAATACCGTCAAATCGCGAATAATGATAAGTCTAACTGGCGCGCAATGAACAACTTGGCCTGGCTGCTCAATGAACAAGGCCAGCAAGACGAAGCGTACAAGTGGATCCAGCAAGCGCTGAAGGTAAAACCTAACCAAAGCGCTTTGTTGAATACTAAGAAAGAGATAGAAGCGGGAATGTAATCCAGCAATAGTTTGAATTATGCGGGGCCTAATCGCTAAGATAGGCCCCGCCTTGCTCTTATATTTAGCGTAATACCTGAGTAAACAAACGTGTCGATTAATCAGAAAGAGCATTACAGCGTTAGTAGGGAACGTCTTCCGGGACTTGATTTAGTCAGAGTATTGGCCGTTTACTTTATCATTTTAAGTCACGCTGGCTTTACTACGTTCCGTGGAATTGGTGTCCCATTCTTGCTGGCACTATCAGGTTTTTTGATAACTAATTCGTTACTTAAAGAAATCGAGACCAGCAAAACCATTAGTTCAAAAAGGTTTTGGAAAAATCGTTTTTTACGAATAGCGCCTGCTTATTACGCATTTATCATTGCTGCATTTGTACTTGACACTATTATCTTAGGAGACACATGGGAGAATAATTTATTTTTCTTCGCAGCCACCCATACTGTCAACTACTATAATGCCTTATACGGACACGGCTCGGGTATGGTTGCGCACCTGTGGACTCTATCGACCATGGAGCAGTTCTACTTTATCTACCCTTTACTTCTTATTTTCGCATTTAAAACGAACAGACCTGTTGCCATGCTATCAACAGTAGTTGTTTTAAGTGTTTGTTGGCGCGTGATTATCTATTCAGAGACGATAATTATCGAAAATAAGATACCCTGGATTTACAACGCTTTGGATACACGCTTTGACTCATTACTGGTTGGCTCATTAGCTGCATTTGTGTTGGCGAAAAAGCCTTATGCGACACTTAATTTTCCAGCGTGGGTTTGGGGTGTACTATTATTGCTCGCAGGGCTCGCATTAAACTTATCTAAATCAATCCCCGCCTTTCACTACACACTCGGTTTTACAGTAGAAGGCGCTTTAGCTATTGCTGTAATGCTAAGTATTATGAAGTTGTCAGAAGCCAAATGGTTTAGCATAGTTAATGGCAGGCTAATTACAAGCTTGGCGAAAATCTCATACCCAATGTATCTGTATCATCCCATAGGCCTCGGTATCGGATTCAAATTCATAGACAATTATTTGATTGGCTTCTTAGTTGGTACACTTGTAATAGTAGCTTTAGCAACCCTTTCTCTAAATATAATTGAAAAGCCATTTATGAAAATGCGTTTCAAATCGTTTTCATCTGGAGCATTTAAGTAGAAAACGAGATTTACATTTCTTTTAGCACCAATACTCATATGTAAAGAGCTGCACTTTACCTTGTTTTTACGAGTTTTGCACATACGACGTACCAGTGGTAGTGTAAAAAACACTCAACTTAAAGCAAGGAAGCGGTTATGGGCCCAGTTCTACTCCTCTCAAATTGGTACTCTGGTGCCACATTATTCTCTTTTCTATTAGATTCACATCCAGAACTAGTATGTAATGGAGAAACTTTTCCTCTAATTGAAGGGGATAAGCGGCGAAACGTTTGCTCTTGCGGGGCGTATATAGACACCTGTGATTTCTACATAAAAACAACAAAAATTATAAAAGGATATGAGTTCCCAAAAAGTCGGGATTACGAAAATGCTGTAGTTAAACCGATATTACACAGAAATAGATTTATAAATAAATTCTTAATGTCACCATGTAGAGATGGAATATTGCGAAATACATTCATCAAACACATGAGCGCAAAAGAGAAAATAAATATATAGACTATAACTTCAAATTCATGCAAAGCGCACTCAGCTATAACTCCTCATCGATATATATAGATGGAACTAAGTCTATAAGAAGAGTACAGATCTTTGCACGTTATGCAGATGTAAAAGTCTTCAAAATAATCTTTCTTATTAGAGATGGCAGAGCATTCTGTAACTCGTATAGAAAAAATAGAAATGTATCTGAAAGTGATATGATTCGTGTGGCGAAAGAGTGGAATCAGTACATACACCTTGTAGACGAGTTTCACAAAAGACATGAAAACATCAAGATGATTAATGTTAGGTACGAAGACTTATGTAACAATAAAAATGAAGTTTTTGATAAAATGAAAGAGTTTTTAAACCTAGACTCGCTGAGCGAATTTGAAACAGACAAATTGCCATCACATATTTTGGGAAACAGAATGAGGAAAAATTTCAACTTTGATATTCAGGAAGATAATAGTTGGGAATCGGAGCTATCGAGCCAAACGGTCTCAAAGATTGAAGTTATTATGCTACGCAATTTATTATTGCGATACAATTATATCAATTAAATGTAAGAAATTATGCTAATAATAACCAAGAAGATTATAGAATAAATACGCTTTATCCAATGTGCCTCAACTAGTTTAAATGAGCCAAAAAGTTATTATTTAAAGAAATACTGCTAACGCATGGAGTTTCAATTGTTAATAAAGAAAGATATCACCCCGATTTTTGTTGTCGGCTCAGCTCGTTCCGGCACGACTATGATCGGAAAATTGTTATTTTCAAGCGAAGATTGCTACAAATACACTGCCGAAACACTTTTATTGACAGTATGCCGCAAACGTTACGGTGATATTTTTCAGCCTGGTAGTAGCAAAGCCGAATTTTTATCTGACTGGTTCAGATCAAGGCAATTTAGACGAGCCAATTTAGATAAGGATGAATTTTTGTCTTTATTTGAAAAGAGTAATAGCCCCGAATTCAGATAATAAGTGCACCACTCATGGTTAACGGGTGATAGATGATCAACTGCCTGTTGGTGGTATTCTAAAGTCGCCAAACAATTAGAGTATTACCATGAGTTACAAGCAGTTGATCGAGGGACAACGATACCAGATTGAGGCCTACTTACGCGAGGGTTTCAGTTATCGGGAGATCGGAAAACGTCTGAGCGTGAGTCACAGCACAATCAGCCGGGAAGTAAATCGCAATAGAATTCGGGATAACCACTATTTGCCGGAAGTCGCTCAGGCAAAAGCACTGAAGCGCCGCAGCCAGGCCGCAAAGTTCAGGATATCTGAACTGACGATTACCTTTGTTGAGTTCGGGCTGAACCAGAAATGGAGCCCTGAGCAGATTGCTGGTGTAGGTAAAATCATCGGTCATCACGTCAGTCACGAATGGATTTATCGCTACGTCCAGCGTGATAAATTACGTGGCGGTAGGTTGTACAAACAGCTGCGCCAGAGTCACAGAAGGTATCGTAAAGGTGACCGTGCGAAGCGGATAATTATCCCGAATCGCGTTGGCATTGAGCATCGTCCCGCTATCGTGAACAAGAAAAAGCGGTTCGGTGACTGGGAAGCTGACACGGTTCTGGGCAAGCAAGGAACGGGCGCGATTGTTAGTTTAGTCGAGCGCAAAAGTAAGCTTTACCTGATACGCAAAGTGCCAGCGAAAAGCGCAGCAGACGTGGCCCGAGCCATGGTTGGGATGCTCTGGAAATATCGAGGTCATGTCCGAACAATCACAGCGGACAACGGCAGCGAATTCTGTGACCACGCGCTGGTCGCTGAGAAGCTCAAAACCAATATCTACTTCGCGAATCCGTACTCATCATGGGAACGCGGACTGAATGAGAACTTCAACGGTTTACTGCGCCAGTACATCCGGAAAGGCACCGATTTACGGACGGTATCGGATAGGCAAATTAGTGAAATAGAGCGGGCATTAAATGCCAGACCGAGAAAGTGCCTCGGCTTCAGGCAACCTGTTGCGGTATTCAATGAATTACGCAAGGCTGCCTAATTTAGCGAGTGGTGCACTTCGGAGTT
Organism: Salinimonas iocasae; assembly: GCF_006228385.1. Classification (GTDB taxonomy): domain Bacteria; phylum Pseudomonadota; class Gammaproteobacteria; order Enterobacterales; family Alteromonadaceae; genus Alteromonas; species Alteromonas iocasae. Next base: position 1,213,206 of record NZ_CP039852.1, on the reverse strand, counting down.
GAATTCGCGGCTACTCAGAACTGCTCATCAATTTTCTTTCTGCAATGGCGGATAAAGCAGGTAAACGATACATTGTAGATAGTACGCCCGCTAACGTCGGATATATAAAAGAAATACTGCATGTTGCCCCTAATGCGAAGTTTATCTGGATGGTACGGGATGGGAGAGATGTAAGCTTGTCCCAGGAAAGATTGGGTTGGGTGAACCCGCCACCTCCTTTTACATCTAAAAGTGATAGACTTAGTTATACCCTAATGAATTGGACTAAGGTCAATAATAAGTATAGGGAAAATAAGAATGTATACCTATTAAGATATGAAGATTTCCTTTCATCTCCTGAAAGTCATTTGAAAAAAATGGCTCTACATTTAGGTACAAACTTTGACGATTATGATTTGGAGACCGTCTTAAACCCAGAAAACCTAATAGTGCTTTCGGAAAATTGGGCACTGACCATAACAATTCAACTATAGCCCGTTGGAAGAGCATTGATCCTAAGCTTATTTCAGAGTTTAGCTTTGGAAGCCAGAATGCATTATCTAAATTAGGCTACCCAACCGTTGAATCCCCGTTTTCATTAAAAAAAGTAGTTCGATATACCTTTTTCAATATACATCTGAATGTAAAAACTTTTCTAACAAAGTTTCACTTCTTCTCGAAACGAACCAGTGAAACATTGGAAATAGATAAAAAATAAGGTGGCTTACGCCACCTTATTCTTCTGATAAGTGCCCTTGCCAAGTATTAATAATCACAACTTGAAACCGACCTCACCTTGGTAATCTAACGCATAGCCTTTTAATTTGCCGGTATCATCCGCTATAAAGTCAGACTTCGTACCTATCAGATTTGGGTGATACGTTTTTGTTTCTGTCTCATTCACGGAATAGTCCGTCACAATTACATTTCCGTCAACTTGGTACTTGTTTTTACCTTCGAATCGAATCCATACACGCCCATTTACAAATGTATTTCGGTAAATATAAGAGTTGTAGTGTTTTCCGTCCCAGGTTTTTTGACCTGAAAACAATAGTGCGTTTGCACGATTATACTCGCCGTTAAAAACAATCCTGTTCCATGCTATTTCATGGTCATGAGGAACCTCGGGAGACTCTTTACCATATCCAACGCAAATACCACCGCTCGTGATATTGTCATAGGCATGATTATCTCTTATCGTTACAAAGCTGGTTGTACCCTTAGCCCAGAAGCCACATTTGTTGTCGCTATTGCGAGCAATATTGCCCTCAATGAGAACATAGCTGGAATAGTAAATATCGACATATGAACCATTTCCCCGGCCATTATCAAACCGGTTGTGAATATTGTCTTTATAGAGAATATTCTTTTTGTGCGCTCTGCGACCTGAAATGAAAACGCCGGCAGGGTTATCATTGCCTTTTGTTCCCATGCCATGATTTTCGAACGTGTTTCGCCACCAGGTAGAACGACTGACATTACCTATAGCCCAGAAAAAATGCGCATTGCCTACATCCTGCCTGGAATCCTTAAAGTGCAGATCTGCAATGAATAAATCCGTCATTTTTCGAGTGTCGGTTAAAATTTTCGCCCTGGACGCATCTATTACTGCTGCCTCCCCCGGAAAACCTATAAGTGAGGGCGTTTTTGAGCGCGTATCGAGGCGTACGTTACCATTAGTGTCTTCACCACCAATTAGCGCATATTCCCCACCTCTGAATACAATTATTTTATTATGATATTTTTTATCATTCCTGTCCCCGCGATACCAGTCACTAATATCCTCGAGAGGTTCCGAGATCGTTCCTTTTTTATCCCCGCTAAACCCATCTTCAATAAAGACGAACTTGCTGTTGTCGACGGTTGTAGTCCAGTTAATATCAGTATTATTACCAGCTTTATCCGAAACGCGTACGCGAAATGTATGCGAGCCAGTTGCATCGGACGCAGGTTTCCAAGACACCACGCCGTAGTTATCAGAATTGGGTTCGCTGCCTATTGTTGCGCCTTCAGGGGCCTCAATTAGAGTATAAGTGAATGGCCAGGCTCCACCCTGAACTCCAACTGGAATTTCGTAGGGCATGTTCGAATGGGCCCAACGGTGTCTTGCATGTTTTTCTGTCTCGCAGTCAGGTCGTGGATATACCGCATGCATTGGCATCTTAGCCTCATACATCCATTGTTGTATTTGATTAACAGCTTCGGCATTGCTACTTACCAATATAAGCACAAATGCTGTCAGCACCGTTTGAACTAAAAGTCTCATAATACTGCCTTTTACCGTGAAACTAAGATTTGTCAGCCCGCCTGAAGAATAGCTAACACCTTAGACTTTGCATCGCTGAGTTGAGAATCATATTGTGTTTTGAAGTTTTCTATCTGAGAAGTGATGTCAGTGTTAAGCGCTTCATCCAAACTCTTCTTGAGTTCGGTAGTAGAATTTTTAGTATAGAAAGCGGCGTTTCCAAACAGCTCTTTGTTTACCCTTGTATCAGATAGAATAACTTTCTGAGTTGCCGAAATCGCTTCATAAGCGCCACAGACAAGGCAATCATCCCGTTCGGTCAGATCTATTACCGCGAGTGCATCTTTAAGTAAACCAACGTATTCTTCTTCACTCACGAAGCCCGCCAGTATAATATTATCAGGGAGTTCTGATATTTCTTTATCCTTCAATCTTTTCTTATAATTGCCTGAAAATACAAAGTTTATATCAGGGCGTTGCTTTGCTGTATCAAGATATACTTCAATAGGCTCGTCTTCAGCCCAGGAACAGACAACAAAAATAAAATTAGAATAGTCCGAACTCTGTGCTTTTTTAAGCGTGGGTAAAGGGTCGCTCATAACGCAGCTTGTAACGCCTTTATCATTTAACAGTTGCTGAAGCGGTTTATTTGTAACGATAACCACATCAGCGCCTTTTAAAATACACAGATTGAGTTTTTGAAGTAACTTATTCTTGCCCTCTTTAGGTCTGACGCCTGCATTGTGCGCGTCTATAGCAAGCTTGTAGCCAAAGATCGGCTTTAACAGAACCGCCAGAGCAGAAAGCACTATCGAAGGATTTTGTACAAATACGGTACTATAACGTTTCTTCAGAACTGAAACGGTTTGTTTAATACAATAAATATACCTTGAAAAGCTACCGCTCGTTGATGTTATTTCCTCGTAGTCAGCATCCAGCAACTGCGCCATTGAGCGGTTCCTTGGTTGCCGCTCCCATGTGATCCAGACACTATCGTAGTTCATTGTTCGTCATACTTCTTAAAGGTTTTGTAACAAAGTTGTCGCGTTTAGATTTTGTAGAATTAATTAGCGCTGTCTGAAGCGCAATTGAAAGCCACAAAAAGGGGTAATAGCCTACCGTTACAAACTGGCCCGCTATTACGAAACCAATTATTCCTACTTTCAGTGCGGGCCACAAATGATGATAAATTGCATCACTCTTAGCGCCCCCCTGGTCGGTCGAGAAAAACGTAATTCGTTTTTTCATTAAGGAGGTAGATATGATAAGTAAATACACAAATAAGCCGGCGAAACCTGCATCCGTTCCTATTTGGATGAATATATTATGCGGTAGCTCCGCATAATCATAAAGAACGTCTTCGGGATAATAAGTTTCAAAGTAAGGCCTGAAATTGAAGTAGCCAACCCCCAACGCCGGATGATCCTTCATCATTTCCCAGCCGTTCTCCCAATACAGTTCACGCTGCATGGAGGACTTATCTTCACCAATTGTTGTAAAGCGTTCTTTTTGTTCGGCTGGAAGTACCTGCCAACCTAAATAACCGGTTACCAATATACCGATGATAACTTTGGGTTTGAAAATCTGCCGCCAAAACATGACAAAAAGCTGCACAAGCAGCGCCAATTGGGCCCCTCGGCTACTCGCTCCAAGAATCGTAAGTACGGGGCACACCGTAGCAGCAAGCAGTACTAACTTTTCCCAGGTTCGTACATCGTGTCTCAACCCTCTATACAGATAAAAACCAATGGGAAAAAGGATAAGCATTAAAATAGCCAATTCGCCTGAGTTTTCAAAATACCCAGAAGGCCCCTTTAACCCCCATGATGTAAAACCGAATCCTCGCATGGCCCAATTTTTCGACGTGCCGATAGCAACTTTCAACGCACACAGAAAAAACACCAAGAAAAGTATATAGAACCGCTCACGAGTTGTTACGATAGTGGTTAAAACAAAAAATATTATTATCCATTGAATAAATAGAAAATAATATTCAAAAGACCAATCTTTGTTAAATGCACCAACTATCGACAAGTTTATTACAAACGTGAAAAGAATCAAAAGAGCATGCATCCCCGAGAATCTAAATTTGGCTCTTTCGTCAAAAAAGATTCCCACCATGGCAAGTATAAGGAAAACCTTGGCCCACGGTAAAAAATCTAAAAACGTAAATATCGACTGTGGCCTGAACATCTCCACAAACATATAGGCACAAATGCTCTTAAATGCCAAGGATTCAGATTTAAAGTAAATCCAAAGATTTTTTATCTTTAAAAACAGAAAATCTGAATCATGTAAGGTTTGCGCCTGAGTTTTCATAACATTTTACTTCTTAATGGTAGTTATTAACGACAGCGTGGCTTCTTCAATTTGTTGCATGCATTTATCGAAAAAGGTTTGATTGGTATTAAAGGGGTCGTGCAGATATACCGTTTTATTTGATGCAAACTGCCCTATAAGCACCTTATTTACATTCGGGTAAAGGGCGTTCAGCTCATCCAGGTGGGCCGGTTCCATCACAATAAGCAAATCACCAACAAGGGGCGTGTAATCACGCATTTTAGTGGAACGGTGGCGGTCCAGGTTGTAGCCATGACGACTGGCATAATCCAGCGTTTTTTCAAAGGCCGGGTCGCCGCCCCGGCAATGCAGCCCGAACGAGATAGCAGGAAAGCCTGCTTTTAAGCTTACGGCCTCACCAAACGGACTGCGACAAATATTGCCACTACAAACATAAATGAGCCGCTTTGTGTTTTTGATTTGTCTGCCGTCTGCATTTTTATAGGCACCCAAATGCTTTTTGATATTGAACTTTACATAACGGGCCAGGCCGCGCTTGGAGCCGTAGGTATCGGCGATATACTGACTGTAGCTCAAGAGATTGGCTCCACATTGACTGCCTGCGAAGGAAAAGACGTGTCTACGGCACTATAGAGCTGCGCGTAGGCACGCACCATGGCCGACTGAGAAAACGCGTCTTGTACACGCGCAATGGCTTGCTGGTTCACTTTACGTTCATGCCAGGTGCTAATGCTATTCTCGATGGCATCGGCCAATGCGTCTGCATTAATGTCTACCAATGCGCCCTGCTCTTCATTCTGGATTATTTCCTGCGGCCCGCCACATTTGGTGGCGATAACCGGCAGCCCTGTGGCCATGGCTTCAATGGTACTGATTGAAAACCCTTCAGCGTCTGAGCTTAATACAAAACCATCAAGGTTTTGCAAATATTCTGCCGTGTCATCGATAAAACCAATAAAGTGGATATTGGTCACACCCAGTGACTGCATTTGCGCGTCCAGCTTATCTTTAATGGATGCTTTCGGATCGCCAGCGATAACCACCGCCACGTTTACGCCACGCTGATTTAAGCGGTTTACGGTATCGACCAGAACATCGTAGCGCTTTGATTTTCTGACATTACCCAGTGCGCCCAGCAAAAATGTATCGTTATCGATAGCCAGTTCGCGCTTCAAGCGAGTAACGCGGGTTGTACTGTACAGGCTTGTGTCGATGCCATTGTAAATAACACTGGTGCGTTCAGGCACTAAAAGGTTGTGTTCCTGAATTTTTTGCTGCAGCGAATGGCTCACCGCCACAAACCGAGCAATACCGTTTCGCATAAACCACAGTTTAAGGCGTTTGAAGCGTTCATTTGGCGACACATCGACCATACCGTGGTAAGTTGCTACTACCGGCGTTCGGGTAATTAGCCCTACAATACTGGCATAAACATTAGAGCCTAACAGATGTGACTGGATAAGGCCGATATTGTGCTGTTTTATCAACTGACACAATGACTTAATGAAGCCGACATTAAAGCTGCCTTTTGAGTCAATTATGATCGGTTCTATACCTTTGGTGCGTAATTGCTTTGCCACATATCCCTCGCCACGAATAACGGCGACAGAATCGGTATTGAGGCCTCGTATTTTATCGGCTAATGTGATGAACACATCTTCAGCCCCTCCCGGGCCGGTTGTGTCAATCAAGTGCATAATTTTATAGGTCATAATGAGGTGTAAGGCGTTAGCCGAAAAACTTCCTATTTTTTACTACTAAAGACAAGGATAACAAGCAAAATCCTTGCTGCATACTGGACATTGTTGTACGCCATGGAAAAAACCGCAGTATTAATTTTTGACGCAGCACAACGTAGTGCACTGGCAACCACCCGCGCGCTGGGAAAGCGCTCTGACATTCAGGTTTTTACTACTGACCGTCACAAACAGGCCCTGGCGGGATGCTCTCGCTATAGTCATCAATACCTGACGTGCCCAAATCCTTCTGATGATACGCAGAAGTTCCTCAACTGGGTTAATGACACAGTAATAAAGTATGAGATTGACTTTTTATTACCCGTGACTGAAGTCACCAGTCGCACTCTGGTTCAACACCGTGATGCCCTGCCCCCCTGCAAGTTGCCTTTTGCCGATATTGATACACTGCTTTCTTTAAGTGATAAGTCTGCGCTTAATCATCTGGCCGAATCACTGGGTGTACCGGTGCCTTTTTCCCAGTACTGCCAGCGCGCCTCGGATATCGACCACGATGCCATCAGTTTTCCCTGTGTGTTAAAGCCTGCTCTTTCTAAGGTACTGGTCGATAACCAGTGGCTGGAAACCCAGGTGCATATTGTTCACAACGCAGCGCAGTTACAGCAATTAACGGAAGATAAGGTTTATTTCAATAACCATCCGTTTATGGTTCAGCAATATATTGATGGTCATGGTGCTGGGGTGTTTTGCTATTACCAGAAAGGCGAGGCAAAGGCCTTTTTTGCCCATAAACGGCTGCGCGAAAAGCCGCCCTCAGGTGGCGTAAGTGTACTGAGCGCCAGCGCGCCGATTAACCCGGATATGGAAAAACACGCCAGGGCATTGCTTGATGCAGTTAACTGGCACGGTGTGGCAATGGTCGAGTTTCGCGTGTCAGCCGATGGCACGCCCTACCTGATGGAAATTAATACGCGGCTGTGGGGATCACTGCAACTTGCTATAGATGCCGGCGTGAGCTTTCCCGAACTGCTATTTGACGGTGAATACAAAACCCTCGAGCGCCATCGTGGGTTTAAAGAAGGCGTACAACTTCGCTGGTTATTGGGCGATGTGGACAATCTTTACCTGCAACTTAAAGATAAAAATCTGAGTACCAGCGAAAAGCTGAATGCAGTGGGCACCTTTTTAACACCCAAGTTCAGTAACCGCCGTCACGAGATCAACCGTATGGATGATATGGGCCCGTTCTGGTTTGAACTTAAGCATTATCTGTAATTATTATGATTAAGCAATTAGTAAAAAATACCCTGTCGTTTGTCGCCGGTACACTGGGCTGGTCGATGGTCAGGCGCGGCAATAAAAAACTGATTATTCTGATGTACCACAGGGTACTACCGGTCAATGACCCCCGCTATCAGCGTGAAGAGCCTGGTATGGTAGTCTCTGATAAAACGTTTGCTATGCATATGCAAACCCTGCACGATGAAAAAGTGCCGGTAATGACAGTGTCTGACTGGCTGGCGCAACCTGAAAGCACCCGCGCCGCTCTGACGGTAGCGATAACCTTTGATGATGGCTGGCTGGACAACTATGAGTTCGCCTTTCCGGTATTAAAGCAGTTTGGCTTTCGCTCTACGCTGTACGTAGTGACAGACTTTTTAGGTAAACCCGCCCCCTTCTGGCCCAACAAGGTGCTTCAGCTGTTATTGGCAGAAGGTGCACAGCCCACAGATGACTGGGCGCCGTTGCTGCGGCTTATTGATAAACGCATCTCGCTTCCCCTGAGCAGGGATGAAGCCGCTCAGGTTATCGACCACCTCAAGAGCCATTCTGATCATGAAATTTATCAGGCATTGGCGGCTATTCCTGCGAAACAGAATAATCCTGTTGAAATGATTTCTACCGAACAACTGGTTGAAGCAAAAGACACCATGGGTGTTGAAATAGGCAGCCATACCCGCAGGCATTACCGGCTTAAGGAAGGGCTGAGTGAAGCACTACTTAAGGAAGAGATTGTAGATGCCAAACACATTTTGCAGGAGATGACAGGCGCACCCGTGACTACTTTTTGCTTTCCCAATGGGGATTTTTCAGCTGAGGCACATAAGCTTGTACAGTCACACTACAGCGCTGCGGTTACCACACTACGGGGCATTAACAGCGCCCATAATTTTGATGCGCATAAGCTGCTGCGAATTGGTGTACACAATGATATCAGCGATACACCAATGAAGTTCAAGGCAAAATTGAGCGGATGGCGATAGCAGTAAAAGTAACGTTACGACCGCTTAAAAACTCATACTTTTAAATGAGTTTTGTTTGAATTGATCTAATTGGGTGGCCCGCCCTGTAAAACGAGGGGTCGTTGCGTGTTCTGTTTTAAAAGTGTCATGGGGCATATGTGGAGGTAAACCTGCATTGCTGCTAACACTCTGCCTAAGCCTTTGTTATTAAAGTGCATTCCGATGGCATTTGTTAGGTAGCAGGTCGAATGTGACGGGTTTTAATAGCCGGCCGCACTTATTTAATAGTCAACGACCAATACCGTGATAAACTTTGACACCAGAATACAAAATGAAACGTTGTTGATTTGGTTTTTTTAGCCATTTCAACAGCGAAAATGCAGTAAAACAGCGCTATGTGGGAATCGTTTTTTTCACGGTATTGATGGCGTCTGTTATCCAATTTATACCGTTAGGTATTATTGATTAAAGAGAAAATAGATGTTGCCCTTTAACCATATTCGAGAATTACTTGACCGGGATAAAAAAGTAAAGTTTCTTATTCTTCAGGTCTGTTTTGTTTTTTCTGCCGCTTTACAAATGGCCAGTATCGCGTTTCTGGCCCCCTACATCACGCTTCTTTCCGACCCGGCGTATTTAGAAACCAACAAGTATTTCAGTATGGCTTACGACTATACCGGAGCGGAAAGCTATCTTGATTTTCTGCTGATTTACTCGGTATGCGTTTGCTCTATCATCTTTATTTCTAATGCGGTGGCCTCTGCTGTTCTGTGGCTTTCGATCAAGTTTACTATCGATATCGGCAGTGGACTGCAGCGAAAGCTGTACTCTGCTTTTATGAAAAATCAGTATATTTTCTTTTTAGAAAAGAACTCCAGCCACCTGATTACCACTATCTCTAATCAGGTTCCGCGAATGGTATATATGGTTTTTCAGCCATTTCTTCAGGCTGTGTCGCAGGTTGTACTAACCTTATTTATCGTTATCGGTCTGATTGTGGTCGACCCGGCCCTTGCGCTTATCGCTGCGTTAATCGTGACATCGGTTTACATTGTTATCTACTTTGCTATTCGCCGCCGCGCTGTAGAGTCAGGCAAAACAGTTTCTGAGGTTGCACGGGTCAAGCTGAAAATGCTTCGCGAATCGATTAAAGGCATTCGGGAAATTAAACTACTGGGGGCTGAGCCCTGGTATGAAAAAGAAGTAGATAAAACAACGCGTAAAGGGCTTTCAGCGCAGGCGTTTATCCGGCTTTCCGGTGAGTTGCCACGCTATATTGTGGAAACGGTCGTATTTAGCGCAATTATCGTACTTGGCGTTTATCTTATTACTTCCGGCACGCCGCAAACGCAAATCGTTACCACGTTAAGTTTCTATGCAATGGCAGGATATAAGCTACTGCCTGCGGCCCAAACCATTTATAAAGCCATCACGTCAATTAAAGGCAATGCCAGTGTGGTTGATGAAGTATGGGCGTCATTTACTACGGCTAAAGAGCGGGCCAAGCATATTACTCAGAAGCAAGATACCTCTGTAACGTTTGATAATTTTCAGAAGATGCACGTTAACGCTGTCGACTACCAATACCCCAATAGTGATGACAATGTGATAGCTGACCTGAATATGACGCTGGAAGTAAATAAACTTGTTGCTTTTGTTGGTGGGTCCGGTGCAGGTAAAACGACTGTTGCAAACCTGGTAGCCGGTCTTATAACCCCCAGCCAGGGCTCTATTGAAATAGACGGTGATAAGCTTACACATGGCCGGTTGAGAGCATGGCAGGATAAAATTGGCTATGTCCCACAATCTGTTTTTATTGTAGATGATACTGTTACTGCGAATATTTGCTTTGGCGTTCCCAAAGCAGAGATTGATCAGGAACGCGTTGTTGAAGTTGCTAAAAAAGCCAACCTTCACGAATTCATCGCCTCGTTGTCTGACGGATACGACACAAAAGTGGGTGAAGACGGCGAAATACTCAGTGGTGGACAGCGTCAGCGTCTGGCCATTGCGCGGGCATTATATAAACAACCTTCTGTCTTGATTTTAGATGAAGCGACCAGTGCACTCGATAATATTACTGAGCGTCGGATTTTGAGTGAAATCAATACCCTGACCGATGAAATGCTGGTGATTATGATTGCACACCGGTTAAGTACCGTTGAAAAGTGCGACATGATTTATCTGTTCGAGCAAGGTCGGATTCAACATCAGGGAAATTACCAGCAGCTACTGACACAGTCTGATTACTTCAGAGAGTTGGTTGAAGGTAACGAAGAGACAGCGTAAGACGCGTTAGCAAAGCACCCGTGAAGTTCACGGATATGAGCGCGTTGTTACGTGCTACACGGGCTGATAAAAAGAAGTATTACCTGCACATAGCAGCCGGTAACGAAGTATAGAGGGGATGAAGTGTGGCAAATCAGGCGAATAGCGTGAATAAAACGTGCTTTGTTTTATTTTCGCGATTTATAGACCGCAACGCCAGAAAACTGGCTAAGCAGTTTGCCGGTAAAACCGATTTTTGTGTGCTGACTTACGATGATGCCGGAACCGCAAAAGACGAGCATGTAAATGGCATCAGGCACGTTGTATACAATCGCAAATCGCTGAATACGCTTTTTGGCGACAGTGCCCCCAAGTTTGCTATGGAAAACTGGGCAATCATGCCGGGCAATCTGGATTTGTGTCATCTGCTTTTTGCTCACCAGAACAACCACTATGACTACATGTGGTTCTGTGAAGATGACGTGCGCTATACCGGTGATATGGCGTTGTTTATTCAAAAATTTGCTCAGCGCGATGACGCGCTGCTGGCAACCAATTATCGGTCTTTCGGTTCAAACTGGTGGCCACAAAACAGTTATAAATCGCCGGTCGCAAATAGTATGTCTGATAAATCGGTATTTTTACCCTTTTTCAGACTGTCAAAAGCCGCTGCTGAAACTATCATTTCAGCTTACGCATCAGGCTGGAGCGGGCATCATGAAATTAGCTGGCCTTCTGTATTGCGCTACAACAACATGACAGTGACTGATATTAATCAGGTCACAGATTGCTATACCAGTACGCCACAATCATTGGGAATGGGCCCCGGCTCTTTTATATACATGCCGCCCAAGCTGTTTGCAGGAATCAAAAAGGACACGCTTTATCATCCCGTTAAGCCATTTGCTGAGTACAGAACGCGTAAATGGCGACGAATGAAAAAAGATATCAAAAAAGTTATTGGCAGAAATTAATCAGGGGCGCCGAACTACGGTTTATGCTGGCGGGTAATCAATACGCCCTGCCCGCCGCGGGCCGTGCGCACTATGAACCCGTAACAGACGACATGAACCTGTGACAGACAACTTCTGATCAGCTGATAACGCTAGCCTTATGGGATTCAGATTTGCAGTGTGTTATCGCTGACCAAACGCTTGCTACCCAATAATGTAATTGTGTACTGTTAATACGCACAAGTGCATAGGCTACCATTATACTACCCGCCAGCATTTCACCGCCATCCTCTACAGTGCCAAGCACGAAGTAGCTTACACGCTCTGTTGGTAATGCAACGTGTAGCATGTCTACCACAATACCAAAAAATGCCAGCAGGCCGATTAAAAAGCCCAGGTCCAGTGACGCCTTTCTAAATTCGGATGACCCTTTTAACATCGCGATTGCCACTGGCGTAAGAACAATGACGGCAGCGCAAAAGCTAACAATTAGCTCACCATAATCCTGTAGCCTTAAACCCATCACAGGCTCAGCGTTGATATTCGCGGCGAGCATGTCACCCACTGTTTCGTGAATTTTTACCGCATCGTCTAATAACAGGTATACAAATACCGGGCACCATACCAAAAATGCTAACTGTCTGTAGCGTACTGCAATCAATACTAACAAGAGCATTACCCAGATATATTTAAGGTACTGGAAGAACTCTTCAACACCCCAGTCGTGTCCGATATTAAAAAACTTACTGCCACCACTTAACACAAACGCATTGAGTGTGTGTAGCACGATAAACACCATATCGCCTACCAGCAACATCAATGCAAACAGGATGATACCCGATTCAAATGTAAGCTTTCCCCGCAGTAAGTTTTTCATAATGACCATTATTTGTAATACTTATTATATTGTAACAAAAACGTCATAAAACTTCGTTCATATCAGTAATCCTTATTAGTTTGTGGAGCGTAAACCTTCCATCAAAAATTTTTTATACTGTTTTCAGGCTTAATAATTGCAGCACGACACCTTTTGTTAGATTATCCGCTACCCAGTTGTGATGCTGAGGTCAAAGCGACAGCGGTTTATGAAAGCCCTGATTGACAGTAGTAACAATTCGATTCGAGAAAACAGAAAGCAATGAAGTTAAATATGAGGGAATTTGCCGGTTACCTGTATCATGATTCGCCCCTGGCAAAACATGTTTTAGTACCCGTAAAGTCGCAATTAAAACGGATTAAATACAATCAGGCAGGTGATCGCCGGTTTAACGAAGAGCGGTATCAACGCCTGTTTAATAAGCCATTAAACCTGGACAACCCAAGCACGTATGACGACAAAATCCAGTGGTTAAAGCTTTACGACAGAACGCCGCTTCATACCCAATGTGCAGATAAATACGCCGTGCGCGATATTGTTGCCAAGGTGATAGGTAAAGAGTATCTAATACCACTGTTGCATGTTACCGACGATCACCGAACACTTACGCCAGAGACCGTGCCCGATAAGTGCGTGGTAAAGTGTAATCATGATTCAATGAATGTTGTTATTGTGCGGGATGCGGCGGATATTGACTTTGATGATGTACGCCAAAAAATGCGTGACAGCTTGCGACGCAATTTTTATTACCGCTATCGGGAGTGGCAATACAGAGACATTCCTCCTAAAGTTATTGTCGAAAAACTGATCATCGACGATAAAGGCAATTTACCCGCAGATTACAAAATTTTTTGTTTTGACGGAAAGCCAACGTACATTTCTGTCGACAGCGATCGTTTCGGTAACCACACCAGAGATATCTTTAATACCGACTGGGAAAGACAATCGCTGGAGTATCGTTACAAACACAGTGACACACCGCCGCCCCCTCCGGCCAACCTTGCACTTATGCTTGAGCTGGCTGAAAAACTGGCTAAGCCGTTTGCGTTTTCCCGCATCGATTTTTATGACACCGGGTCACAGGTTTATTTTGGTGAAATTACGTTTCATCCGGGCTCTGGCTTTAATCCGTTTAAGCCGACAGAGTGGCAGGACATTCTTGGCAGACAAATCCCTTTGCGAACCAGTACTACATACTGATACCAAAACGGTGTGAGTAACGCAGGTATTTTTAGCGTTGGTTAAACCTATTTTTTCGGCACGCGTATAGTAGCGTGTCGCTCTACTACTTTTACAGTATATTAGGTCTGGTTTCGGCTTAATAGATCATGTATTACTAGTGCGGTAACAGGGAATAATATATTGTGCACTGCGCTGTGTTATTGCTCTTATGTTTTGAATTATGTTGACGAGTCACTCGGGAGTTGTTGTGTCTGCAAAAAATAAAATGTTATTGATAAATCCGTACTATGGAAAGTGGCCCGTCTGGCTCCCCGCCTTTTTACTGTCATGTAAAGCAAACCCTGATGTAACCTGGCTTATTCCAACAGATTGTGACATTCCTGCGGATGCGCCGGATAACGTCATTTTTGTCAAAAGCTCACTGGCGCAATTAAGTCAGCAGGCCAGCGAAGTTACCGGGCTGGATATTGCTATGCAGCGCCCGTATAAATTAAACGACATTCGCCCGTTGTTCGGTAAGATATTCAGCAAAGAACTGGAAGGTTATGACTTCTGGGGCCACTGCGACATCGATGTTATTTTTGGTGATATACGCAGTTTTATTACCGACGATATTTTAGAGAATCATGATGTGATCTCTGCCCGTCAGAACAATATTGCCGGTCACTTTACGCTGTACCGTAATTGCGAACAAATAAACACGCTGTATGCGTCTCACCCGATTTACAAAGATGCGTTCTTGAAGCTTGAAAGTTATTACTTTGATGAAGTCGGTATGACTGAGGTCATCAAGAAAAAGCAGAATGACGGTGAAAATATCCGGGTTTACTGGCCTGACTATTTGCTTAACTTTAAGCAACCCCGTGCAAAAAAGCCTTCGCAGGTACCTAAAGTCTTAAATCACTGGCTGTGGAAGAAAGGTAAGTTGTTCGAGCTGGGCGACCAGGGTGGCGAAATTATGTATTTGCACTTTATGACCTGGAAGAAAACCCTCCAGCATTGTTTTGTTGATTATAAGCAAAACCCGCAAGAGTTTTATATTTCGTACACGCACATCAGTGAGAAGAAATCCCCCTTGCCTGCTGACTTTGCCAAGATACCCTTTTCAAAAATCGCACCGTCACTATTTAAGTAACACAATTGGCCGGGCGCTATGTAAAGTAGCCGTCCGGCGTTAGTGTCGCGATATCTGTAAGGTACTGTTCATCCAGCTCTTTCTGCATCGCGGGTGTAAGAAAGGTATACTTAGGCTGTCCGTCGCAGGCCTGATTTGCTCTGTAAATATCACCGCATACCTTAAACCACTTTTTCACTTTTCTGTGCTCGCCGCTGGCAACCTGTGCTTCTGCCTCACGTATAGCTTCGACACCGGGCGTCGCTGTTAGCGTAGGGTTTTCAACGGCAGGTAAATCATCTATCGAGACACCAAGCAGTCGTGAAACCGTCTCTGTCTGGTGCGATTTGTATCTTTCAAACGTCCAGCATTTGAGCTGGCAGCGTGGCATTTGCGCTTCTAAACGTTTGACGACAGGTACCCAACTGGGGCGTAAGCCCTTATCCAGCGCCTCCTGCAACGCATGCTTGAGTCTGATCGCTTCTTCTGGGAAAAACTTAAGTCCTGTTGCATAGGCTGCCGGATAGATTTGCGAGAAACTGCGGATACTCAGAAATACGCTGATATCGGTATACGTTGTCGCATAATTGATGAAATCGACATTCGGTGCCGGATACGGCGAAATGTACAGGGCATCGGTCACACGCCCCAGAATATTCTCTTCAGAAAGCACAATGCGCTGCTGATTGTTGTTAACCACACTGAATAGCTTAGAGGTCAGGGTATAGCGTTTTTCCAGCCAGTTCCCCTGTTGGCTAAATACCCGGTTCTGATCAAGCAGCCTAAGCTTGTACCTGAATGCATCTATCGGTATATAGCAAATACCCTGCAGCTCCAGTGACGCTTTACATAATTTCAAAGCATCCTGCAGATGAGTGGTCGCAGTTTTGTGGGCACCAACATGTATGCGAAGAGCTTTGGGCTGCCTGAAAAAATATTGCAAATTTTTTAACTGCTGCATTAAGAGTCTCTGATGACTACTACAGGCAAGTTATTCGAGAAATACCAACGCGTTAACCTCATAGTATTCAATGACCTGCCTGCATACTAATATCGTTTATATTATTTAAAAACGCTTAATGTGGATCACTCTTTGTTTCGCGAATAGGGTTTTATCCAACTGGCCTATCGCGAGACCTGCTCAGGTGTGTCTGGATAATCTCATTCGCTGGTGCTAACGCACTCACTTAGCGTGTAAATGATAAAACTTTTTTCTTAGATCTAACGTTCTATTAGGGGCTTCTATTTTACTAATGCTTTGCAGATTAATTCCTGGCTAGCAAGAAAATATTAAGCAACACCGGCAGTAGCAAATGCATTGTCGGTTTAACGGGTTTGATGCAAACTGTATGTAGAATTTGTTCGCAGGCTAATTAGAAAATGAATAAGCAAAAACTGTATATCAAGAACGTGGCCAGGGCCATTTTAAGGCCCCCGACGAGTATTC
Organism: Salinimonas iocasae; assembly: GCF_006228385.1. Classification (GTDB taxonomy): domain Bacteria; phylum Pseudomonadota; class Gammaproteobacteria; order Enterobacterales; family Alteromonadaceae; genus Alteromonas; species Alteromonas iocasae. Next base: position 1,196,900 of record NZ_CP039852.1, on the reverse strand, counting down.
CTTATGATGTATTTCATGCCAATGAGGCCAAATCGATTGAAAAACATTTGTCAGAAAAGTTTGGCCCTCTGGATCCGCAAACCGCCGCCAAGTGTGATGACTATGCGATGTCCGTATTCGGTGAAAAAAAGTTTGCTCCATGGTTGCGCGTGTACAGCCTGATGGCAGGTGAATTTAAAGAAGGGTGGATACCCGATAATTACTATGGTGCTGTTGTCGTATCCTCGCTTAAGGGGCCTTATGGAAGCATGTCCAGACTCAAGCCCTTAAACGCCGCTATTTTTAAAAATAATGCATTCCCTGATCTTGGCAGTCACGTTAACGGCTTATTTTTAGACCTCGATTACAATGTCATCCCACCACAGGAATTTAAAAACCTGTTGTTTCGCGACCATGACCGGGTGGTTTTCAAGGTTGATGATGTTTCTCAGGGTAAAGGAATTTTCTTTTTTGAGAGGGACTCATTTACCCCGGAAGCGGTTAAGAAGATTGGTAACGGTGTTTTCCAGTATTACATTGAGCAACACCCGATGCTTCATGCCTATGCGCCCAATTCGGTGGCAACCCTCAGAGTGACCTCTGTCATTGATGAAACCGGTGATGTTTCAGTCAGGGCCGCGTATTTACGCTTAGGCGTAGGCAAAGACACCCACGTTATGTCTGCATCGAATATTCGTATCCCGATTACCCTGTCTACGGGTGTCATGCACGATAATGGCTATTTACCTACCTGGCTGCCGACCTCAGAGCACCCGACCAGTGGCTTACGTTTTGCCGGTGAAAGTATTCCGAGCTTTGACAAATGCATTGATGTGGTTAAACAGTCGCATCTTAAGCTGCCCTTTGCCCGGATTATCGGCTGGGATTTGGCGGTGGATAAAGATGGTGAAGTCGCCATTATGGAATGGAATGGTGCGCACAACGGCATTAAGTTTTCAGAAGCAACACAGGGCCCCTGCTTTGCAGATTTGGGCTGGGAAAAGCTTCGCAAGCGCAAATAGCTATATCTACTTTCTGTTTGCAATATAGGCGGTGATACTCCTCACCGCCTATGTTGTCATAAATTAGGCGCAACGCTTGTTACGCCATGTCTACGGTTTGCTATTGCGGCGTTGGGCTACTTCGCAATAATACTTTGATAGATAGAAACGACGCGCTTGCCGATGGCATCCAGACTATAGTTCGCTGTTACCCAGTCCCGCCCGTTTTGCTGCCACTGCTTCCATCTGTCCGGCGCTGATATTAATTGTTTTACCGTGTGGTAAATCGCTGATGCATCCCTATCTGGCACGACAAAGCCGTTTTCACCATCATCGATGCACTCAGCAATACCGCCTGAGTCAGCACCAATAACCAGCAAACCTGACGCCTGGGCTTCCTGAACCACAACGCCTTGTGTTTCCTCCCAGGTCTCGCCGTTGCCCTTCAAACTTGGTAGTACAAAAATATGGGCCTGCTGATATTGTTGCTTCAGCGCATCCCCGGTCAGTAAGCCGTGAATCGTAATTTCATTGTGCAACTGAAGCCGATTGATTTGTTCCTGCAGCGTATCGATTTCAGGGCCGCGACCCACTATATGGTAATGTGCATTAATATTGTCTTTGCGAAGCTGGTCAACAGCATCAATCACATATTTGTGACCTTTTTCCTCAACGACCCTGCCTACTGTAAGTAGCTGCAATGGCTCTTCACCTGTTGGACAAGGCTTGGGGTTAAAGGGCCACTGTTCAATATCAGTGCCTTGTGGGACAACAATAAAATTGTCATTTACCGCGCCGAGTGCTTCGTACTGCTTTTGCGCGAAGCGGGTATTGACCAGAATCGCACGAGCATGCCGTGTGTACTGAGCGCGAAGCTCACGGCTTATTGTAGGAACGCCTACCGGGGTTTGCCCGTGAAAGGTGTGGATAAGCGGCGCGCCGTTGGCTTTTATCAGATGATTCAGCCTGGCACCTACCGGCTCACTGTGACAATGAATCAAATCCGGTTTAAACGTCATTGAATAGGCACTGATGGCCTGTACAATCTTTTTCTTCAGACTGTCTGGCCAACCGGCTTTTGACAATAACCTCACTGTACGCCCCAGCGTTGCAGGATTTACAAGTTGTTTAACGGCATTTGTCACCAGCGCCTGATGGCTCTCGCCAAGATTCCAGTAGTACTTACTTAAATCGCAGGACTGAAGTGCCTGATCAAACACCATGTCGTCTTTACCTATCGACACAATACGGTTCGTGCCACCATTTTTTTCAATCTGGTACAGGTGGTTTATCATCCACGGCTGAACCTGACTGGGGTAATTGGCCGCGACGGTAAGTATATCAAGTGCTTGTCCGTCTTTTTTATCGAAATGTTTAAAAACCGGTCCTTTCATACTACTTTTCAATAACCTGTTTTATCGCCTTGTCAAAAGCGCTGTGTGTGGATGCCAGTGTGTAGCTTTGCTCTATGGACTCACGTGCATTTCGTCCCTGCCTGACCTGTTCATCTGAGTCTGTCAGATAGTGCGCAATAGCGTTTGCCGCTTCCTGCACATTTCCTTCTTCGTAAACAGCGCCTGTCTGGCCGTGTGTGGTAGCTTCGCAGACAGAAGGGTTATTGGGCACAACGACGGGCAAACCCGCGTACATATATTCCAAAATCGATAAGGAATAGCCTACCTCGCCTTTCGCAGGCTGAAACCCTAAATAACAGTGGCAGAGTATTTCGCTGGCTTTATCAACTCTTCCGGGAAAGTGGCAATACTGGGAAATATCCAGACTTTTCGCCTGCTGTCGAAAATTTTCCAAGTCCGGTCCATCACCGCAAAGTAAATAGCTGATATCCGTTATATGATGCGAATGCACCAGCTCGGCGATAACCTCAAGCGCGAAATCTATACCTTTATATTTGTTGGCCCGTGCTGCGGTCACAATCACTTTATTGCGACTACCCGAAAACAGACGGCGCAATCTGCCATCGTCAGGCGGCGCACACTCAAACGGTAATATACCATTTTGAATGGTATAACAACGCGCCTCGCTGAAGCAGGCGGTTTCTGTGAGCCGGCGTGTAACAAAGCTGGTAGCGCCGAAAGCGGCATCTGCACGTGCTAGCGGGAAATTGGCTTTTATTGTCTTCAGGTGCTTCTTGAGGCCTGTTGCTTTTGTTCGCAGTCCGGGAGTATGATCATGCACAATGATTTTTTTAACACCGGCAGCACGATACATCGCATAGGCGATTGACGAAACGCCGTAGTCAGACAGGTACAACACCTGAATATTATGCTTTTTTATAAGCGCTGTATTACGACGAATATCACTGAATCTTTCAGGGCGAAATGTATGTTGAAAATAACGGATTTCGCTGTCTTCAATATGCTGTGGAACAGCATTTATCTCTGGATAGGCAAGAAATGTCGTATGTGAATCTTTAAAGACTTCACTAATACGTACCCAGTAGCTTTCCATCAGCCACCAGGCATAACCAACATCTGACTTCCAGTTTGCTACACATAAGATACCCGGCTTCTTCTTACTACTCACTGACAAAGGACTCCCCGTCTACACGCTGTCGGGTGACCCCGTCAAACCGGTATCCAAAGTTATTGATGTCCCTAGCATACAACAGCGCAACTTTCTGTCTGGCCTCTTCGCTGTAAACGTCTTTATAGCCCTTACGCTTGGATGCATTTGTATGCTTCAAAGACTGTTCGCAATTGATCTGATTCGCTATCCGCTTAAAGTCATCTCCGATAGTCTCGAAGTATGCCAGGTAGTCGATCATCACGCGGTTTTTGCTATCGCAAATGAAATCGCTTTGGGGCCAGAAATGCATATGCGCATATAACCTTTCAGGCGTTAGCCAATTGATAACAAAATCGTTGAAGTCATCAATGCCGGCAAGATTTTCCTCTGCCCAACGCTTGTCGATATCGTCCCAGCCGCCACCTTTTAAAAAAGAAAAGGCAGAATACAGGCGGTCCCAGGGGTTACGAACGAAAGCAAATTTGAAATAATCATTAAAATCTTTTTTACCGAAGATAACGCGATATTCCCACGCCCTGTAATGGTAAGGCAACGCGCCGAACAATGTCAGGGCAACTGACGTTCCCGCTGTTTTAGTAATGTGAACAAAAATGGCTTTTTTCTGATCATACGGCGCCAGTGAGAAGTCGCCTTTCGGAGAGGGATTGACCCGTTTTCGCAAATTCGCCATATGTACTGGATTGCGTTTTTTGTATAGCCAGAATCTGAATTCGGCAGGTACAGCGCTTTTATAAATACTTCTTATCAAGGGCAACATCAAAAATTCTTAAATTAAGTTATGGTACGTCAGGGTTTTTGTATATGCTATGCACCAAATATTACAGAACAATAGAGTATGTTTGTATCTGAGTCACTTGTTTTTACAGAGTTACACAAAACTGCAGGAAGCCATCTTTTAAAATTGTTGTCGACCTACGTCGGTGGACAGCAGATCGGTAAACATAATCGAATCCCAGAAGATCTTCGTAATAAATTCGTTTTAGGATCAATCAGAAACCCCTGGGATTGGTATGTTAGCCTGTGGGGCTATGGCTGTGACCGTCAGGGTAGTGTTTATCTTCAAACCACACGCAAAACCAGCCTGCGCTATTGTGTGCAACAGTTACCCAAAGAAATGGGTAGACAACGCCCCGCTGTAGGCCATATCGCCCGTCAGATGCAAAGCGACTTTAAAAAAGATAATCATGCATGGCAGTCGGTTTATGCCGACTCCTCAGATGTCGAGGGTTTTCGTCAGTGGGTCAGAATGATGTTTGACCCTGACCGAGCCATGGATATTGGAGAGGGATACGGATTCAGCCCGTTCAGTAAACATGCCGGATTATTAAGCTACCGCTTTTTTAAGTTATTCGCGGCACTGGATGAACGTATATATGACGACTCGCTGGATACCTCTTTCGAGAGACTAAAAATGATCTGGAATGAACAGGGCTTTGTAAATGCCTTTGTTCGACAGGAAAATTTAGAAGACGATTTCATTTCTTCAGTCGCCCAGGCGGGAATTTCCTTGTCCGATTCAGATAAAGCATCCATCCTTGATGGAAAAAATAAAAAAACCAATACATCTTCCCGTAAGGGCGTTTCTCATTACTATGATGAGGAAACAGCAAATATTATTTTGCAGCGCGAAAAATTTATTATTGAGCGTTTTGGTTACGATGTTAATGCAGTATTGAGGTAAACATGGCTGGAACCCGATTCAGACAAGTCACCCGCGAAGCGCTGGGTAATATTTTACGCGAAGTTAAGATCGCAGCGAAACCTACACCAAAACCTGAGAAATGGGTTTTCCTGGTAGGCTGTTACAATTCTGGCACCACCCTGCTCTCTGAGCTCATGGGACGCCACCCGAGCATTTCTGCACTACCCACTGAAGGCCACTTCATAACAGACCAGTTTCTCAAGGACTACGATTTGGGCATCCCCAGAATGTGGGTAGACCGTGAGGATATTTTTTGTCTGAACGAGAATGACGAAGGCCCGGACGTTGCGCGTATTAAAAAAGAATGGGGAATGCGGCTGGATTTGAAAAAGCCGGTTTTGGTAGAAAAGTCTCCGCCAAATGCTGCCAGAACGCGTTGGTTTCAAAAGCATTTTGAAAACGCGCATTTCATCGGGATTGTGCGCAATGGTTATGCCGTTGCCGAGGGCATTTCAAGAAAGGGCGATCCAAAGTCAATTAAAGATGGCTGGCCTATTGATAAGTCTGCGTGGCAATGGGCGCGAAGCAATCAAATTATGCTGGACGACGCACAAAAGCTGAACAATTTCCACATGATACGCTATGAAGATCTGGCGAGCTCTCCGCAGGATGAGCTCAATAAAATAGCCAGTTTTCTGGGGCTGGAAGCGTTCCCTGATCTCAGCACGCAGAACTTCGCCATTCATGAGCGTAACGACAGCGTTAAAGATATGAATGCATCAAGTATTAAAAAGTTATCTGAAGCGGATATTGCACAAATTAATGAGACGGCCGGCTTTATGCTCGACCGTCTGGGCTACAGCCGATTACCCGGTTAACGCCGACTGATACAGCGCAACAATTTCATTCGCATTGCGCGCTGCAGTATACGCTTCGGGAAGCGCCACACTAGGTGGCGCTTTCAATAACGCTTCTACCCGCTCTGCATAACCAGCAGCGCAGTGTTTTTCAACCAGTCCATTGCAACCCGCCGTTTTTAACAGCGGAATAAGTCCCCCCGTCGCGTGCGTTACCATTGGTACACCCAGGGCCAGGCTCTCGAGTGCGGTCATGGGCAGCCCTTCGTGATCAGACGGCATAACCAATAAATTCATTCTGGCAATCCAGCTGCGGATAATAGTGGTGTGGCCGTGAAATGTGACAAACTCATTGAGATTATGGCGCGTTGCCCAGCTTTTATGCTCTTCAAGTAAGCTGCCGCCGCCAAACAGATGAAAATGTACTGGATGCTCCGTATTCGCGTTGTGATGAATTAACTCAGCCATTTGCAGAAATAAATCCACCCGCTTAACCGACTCCATCCGTCCGACGAACCCTACATGCAAACTATTGGTTTGGTCATTAATCGCCACTTCACCATCATGGGCACTTGCATCTTTACGCACTGCTTCCGGGTCGATACCGTTAGCAATGGTGTGAATTTTACTGGCAGGGAACTGGCCGGTTAACTTTTGCGTTAAATCATCAGAAACACTGATGATGCCATGCTGTAGCCTTTTGCCCGTGAACCGGTCTGCGCCAATCTGGATACGTTGCTTCAGACTCGGCGTAAACTCAGGCGCACCGTGCACAGTTCGAAACCCCGGTACACTGATCGTCATTTTATTCGCGAGCGAGCCCAGAATATTTTCTTTTTGTCGGTGAGTATGGATAACATCAGGCTGCCAACGGTGCAGCTCAAGCTTTATCTTCTCCAACAACTTGGCAAAACCAAAGCGGCGTTCATCCAATACTGTCACCGTTACACCAGATTCAGCCAGCATTTCGGCCAGCCGACCTGGATTTAATATAATGGCATGAACCGTTTGGCCCTGTTTAACCAGTTCGGTACACAGCGTCCAAACCTGAACTTCTGCACCGGCCCAGGTGTCCCCGGAGGCAATATGAAGTATTTTCATTACCTGACCTTTGTATTGTAGAGGGCTTTTATTTGCGGTGTCAGTGCGCCGGCGACTTCCTCCGGATCACCACATTTACCCCGGCAATCTACCTGTAATATGAGCGCACTGGCTACCGGCGAGCTGAATATTTGCTTTAACTGGGCCAGCTTGCCGTCCAGTTCTGAAGTCACGACCTCATCGCCTATTCGGTATATCCAGAAAACAACCTGTCCGCGCCGGGTCAGGGCTGCATTAACCGGCTTGCCATCTACCGTGATTTTTACTTTACCTGTTATACCGGCGGCCGGCTGATTAGCATAATAGATAAGCTCTTTACCCTGCGCTTGTTTAAAATAAGAAGCCACTGCTAAGGTCAGGCGGTAGTCGGTGTCTCGTCCGGTAAAGACTTTACTGAAATCATGGCCTTCATACTTAGCGCCAATTCGCGCCAAATCGTTTTTCGCAACAGACAGTGCTTCAAGTGATGACGGTAAATTAACCTCAACCGTGTCCTGGTTGGTCTGGCTGGTGTTTTGGTTCCACCATACCGGTAATGCGGCAAAGGCCACCATCGTCGCAACAAGTGCACCAATCATTTTACCGTTTAATTTAAGCTCAGGTTTGTCGCCACTCCCGGTAAATTCACCGTCCTTTTTCTCCAGACGTTTAGCATAGAAAAAGAAGAAAACTGCCAAGATGGCAAAGATAACCCAGCCAAAGAAACCATGTTCGTAAACAAGCTCACTTTGCATTTTGGATTCATAGCCAATCAGAATCAGCAAAAACACGCGGACCCAGTTACCTACCAGCGAAAGCAAAACAATAAGTGCAACCGCCCGCAGTTGCAGTGACAACTTTTGCAGATTGAGATACGCATAAAACACCCCCAGACACACGCCGGCAAGCAGATAGTTCAAGCCTGCACAGCCATGGGCAATACGCATGACTCCATAGGGCATGTGAATGTCATAGCCATCTATAAATGCGGTTATTCCCACTGCGTGAATAAGTTTGGTGTTAACCCAGGTGGTCAGATTCTGAAGCGGTACAATCAGCACATCCATAATGGGTAACGCCAGATACAGCGACAGTATCGGCACCAGCGTTTTGAGACTGTTTTTTATGCCTACCATGGCAGCGAGTGCGCACCACAGCACACCGGGCAAAACCAGCGTTTGTAGTAACATAACCTGAACTGCGTTCGCGGCCAGCCATACCAATCCGGCACCCAGTGCCAGAGGAACCGGCCAGAACGAGGGAGAGAATTTTTGCCAGCGAAAATCAGTGACCAATACGTAAATCACGAACATCAGCAAGATATAGCCGTGAGAATACGTTTCGTTATTTTTACTCCAGAGAGTGTGTAGGGTCAGGTAGGTATCAGGGACGGCAAGGCCAGTGATGACCAGTACCGCAATAATGATCGCCAGCGCTTTTCCGCTGAACGATGAGAAAAAACCAGATGTGTCCATATTTACTTCGGATCCTGTAACAACCGCGGCACGATTTGTTTAATTTTTAGCATTACTGTCATCACCGGTGCTGATATTTTTTAGCACACTTTCGCTTTGTTTTACTCCGGCTTTACCGAAGCTATTGTTGCGCAGTGATTTTTATAACAATTTAACGCATGATTGAGCCTTATCTTACCCGTTACGTATATTAGTGCAACACGTGCCGCCTGTGCGCATTTTTTAGCAGTAACCAGCCACTTTGTTTGCGTGTACTTCACTGAAATTTATCGGTAAAGTAGAGCATCAATCGGCTGTCAAATAAGACATAATGGATATGACGTTTTTATTCTGGATACTTCTACTACTTTCCGTATTTAGCTACTTTATTTACCCTTTTACCTTGCTTTTGCTAAACAAGTTCAAAGCTGATGAAGCAGCCATTAATCCACCTGATGAGCCTGCCAGCTATCCGGATGTTACTCTGATAGTGACCGCTTATAACGAAAAGAAGCGAATCAGAGAGAAGATAGAAAATTCTCTGGAGCTTGAATATCCGGACGGTAAGCTGGCACTGGTCGTTGCATCAGATAGCTCAACCGATGAAACAGATAGCATTGTTGAATCTTATGCAGACCAGAATGTGCGGCTGGTACGGGCGCAGGAGCGCCTGGGTAAAGAAAATGCCCAGTTAGCGGCAATTAAAACCGTTGAGCATGGCATCATTGTTTTTTCTGATGTGGCTACTCGTATTGAGACAGACGGTATTATGAAGCTGGTGCGCTATTTTGATAATCCGAAAGTCGGCGCAATAAGCAGTGAAGACCGCTTTGTCAGTAAAGATGGCAGCGTTGCGGGCGAAGGCGCTTATGTTAAGTACGAAATGTGGCTGCGCAAGCAGGAATCTAAGCTGGCAGGCCTGGTAGGCCTCAGTGGTTCATTCTTCGCAGCCCGTGTTGAAGTATGTGAGCAATGGGACATTCATGCTCCAAGCGATTTCAACACGGCCCTGAATTGCGCTCAGGCCGGTTATAAAGCGGTAACTGCGCCAGATGTATTGGGTTTCTATACCGATCTGGCCGACCCCAGTAAAGAATATGCGCGCAAAATACGCACGGTTATTCGTGGTATGACCGCCCTTGAACGTCATCCTGAAGTGATGAACCCGGGTAAATTCGGACTGTTTTCATTTCAGGTGTTATCGCACAAACTCTTGCGTTGGTCTGTACCCTGGACCTTACTGGGTTTATTTATCATCACGCCATTTTGCATGGATGAAGGCGCATTTTATGTCTTAGCCTACGTAGCGCAGCTCGCCTTCTACGGCATTGCTTTGGCCTCCCACTGGTCTGAATCACTGAGACAAAAGTCGTGGGCAAAAATTGTTTACTTTTTCGTTCAGGTCAACATTGCCTTACTGGATGCCGGTGTACAGTTCCTATCGGGTAAGCGCATGACTGTGTGGCAGCCGTCGGCACGATGAAATGGTCGCAACTTGCTCCGGTTGGCACACGCGTACTTCCCCGTTCCCGTGACTACTTGTCGAGCTCACTAACCCTCAGTGGGTTCGAGCATAGCCTGGTTAACTCGGGCACTGCAGCACTGGGCGCTATTTTGGCGTGGTACCGGAGTCAGCATGACTTTGAGCAATCCCTGACAGCGGTTATCCCTGGCTACACCTGTCCCGATCTGGTGGCGGCTTGTGTTTACGCGGGTATAACACCGGTTATTGTTGACCTTGCCGCTGAACACTATCAACTTAATCCTGAACACCTTACCCGGCTGGATAAAAAGCCTGACATCGTTATTTGCCCGGCGCTATTCGGTATGAGTATGGACTTGGTGCAAATCCGCTCGATTGTTGGTGAAGATACACTGATTATTGAAGACAATGCACAATGGTTTCCGGAAGTATCAGTGACCTCTCACATCGCGTCACTGAAACACTACGCCCTGCCGACACACACCCATCACGCTGATTTTTTCATCACCTCCTTCGGTCGGGGAAAGCCGGTGAATTTGATGGGTGGCGGTTTGTTGGCCTGGAATACATCGCGGGTGTCATCATTTGAGCCTGATATCGCCCCGGCACCGCAAAACGCTTCCATGTACGACATTAAGCGCCGGGTTTTTAACACGGTATGTCAGCCACTTTTCTACGGTGGCATTTCCCGTTTACCCGGTTTAAATGTCGGTGCAACCGTTTACCACTCACTGGATGATGTCCACGCAATGGATGCCACCCGACAGGAACGACTGACTGCCAGCATACTGGCTTATTTGCGACAGCCTGTGCATATTCAGACAATGTTACAGCAGGCGGTAACACCGTTATGGGCCTCACAGTCCACTCAACGGAGGTTACTCCGCTTTCCGGTTCTGACCCAAAGTAAGCAAGCGCGTAATCACTTACTAAGAGTACTCAACGCGTCCGGGTTAGGCGCCTCCCCCATGTACGGTGAACCTCTTTATAATATTGAAGGCGTCGCCAGGGACTGCCAGGCCCCCTTCGCCACGCCGGTAAGTAAAGTGTTAGCCGAGCGATTATTAACTTTGCCCCTGCACCATCACGTGAAAAAACACCACGTACATCGTATGGTAACGATTTTGGATGACCATCGGCAGTGGCTGGCGGACGCTCCGCTGAATCAAAATTAAGACGAGTATGGATATCAAAGCAGTAAAAAAACAACTCAAAGCCTTAAAAGCGGAAAAAGGTAAGATAGCGCGTCAGTTTAAAGATGTTGAGTCAGGCTCTGATGAGCATCAGGCACTTGTAGCGAAGATGCAGGAAGTCAGCACCGCTGTTAAAGATCTTGAAGCTGAACAGAAGGCACTTTTAAAAGCGCAAAATACTGAACAGGAAACGTCTGCAAAAGCTGCTTTGCCTGGTCAGTTTGCCCAGCCAGAAGCAACCTATAATGGCAACTTCTCGGTTTCTCGCATTGGCGAGGATGGCGACCTTACCCAGTGGTGGGAGTTTGTATCCACTCATAAACACGCTACGGTATATCACAAAAAAGATATCTGGCAGTTTCTGACCAGCCAGCCCTACACGACTGGCGAAGTATTGCTTGCCCGTGATGATAATAATAAGGTCATCGGTGGATTACCATTGATTTTTTTAACCACACCCCTGCTAGGAAATTTTGGTGTCTCGCTGCCCTTTTTCAATTACGGCGGACCGGTTACCCGATTTGAGAATGTGTTCGCCGCGCTGCTTGAAGTCTGCGAAAATGACGCCAAGAAGGGTGATGCAAAATATACCGAGATAAGAACAACGGCGAAGAGTCGGTTCGAGGCATCAACTAAAAAGGTCTCGATGCTGCGGGCACTCCCTGACTCGGGTGCAACATTCGACAATGAAATAGGAGCAAAGGTACGAGCGCAAGTAAAAAAAGCCGAACCGTATCGCCCTAAATTTAAGGTTGGCAAACAAGAGTTGCTTGACGACTTTTATGATGTTTTTGCTCGAAACATGCGTGATCTGGGAACGCCGGTAAACGATAAGCGATTCTTCTCGACATTGATGGATGTGCTGCCAGACCAAACTTTCATTGCCGTGGCTTATGTGAACGATCAACCTGTCGCGACAGGTTTTTTGTTGATTAATGGCAGCATGATGGAGATACCGTGGGCGTCGACCATTCGCGATGCGAATAAGATGAATATGAATATGTGGTTATATCATCAGATTCTTCATTTCGCTATTGAGAAGAACATGCAGTGGTTTGATTTTGGACGTTCCACCCAGGATGCAGGCACCTATCGTTTTAAGAAACAATGGGGCGCAGAACCATTACAGCATTACTGGTATAACTTTAGTGCCGAACCATCGGGTGACTCGTTAAACCCCGACAACCCTAAATTCAAACTTGCGATTGCCGTTTGGCAACGCCTGCCCGTGTGGCTTACCCGGCATATCGGGCCTTTTCTTTCCAAGCAGCTGCCCTGATGGAAGCCAGGCTGGATATTGGTGAGTCCGGGCTTACCGCTCTCAAACCGCAATGGCAGGAATTGGAAGAGCGCCTCAACCCATCCGTTTTTATTCGATATAAGTGGTGTGAGGCGCAGGTAGCGTTGGGCAATGAGCCTGTGTTGCTAAGTGTCTGGCATGAAGAACAATGCGTTGCCATATTGCCACTGGCTCAACGCCGGTTATCGGCAAAAGCCAGCGTCAGCGTACTTACACATCTTTGCCAGCATTTTACGGACTACCAGGCCCTGCTCGCGGATACGGAAGACCCGGACCAACTGAATTCGGTATTCCGATTAATGCTGGATAAACTGGCCAGTTCTGCATTTCGAAAGCACTCGCTGTACTTCCCTTACCCTGACAATACCCTTAGTAATTTGTTAAAAGCCCAATCAGGATGTCAGCCGTGTCAGTCCTGGACGCACACACAGTTCAGAAGTCTTGGCGCACCAATAAAGGCCAAGGTTGCCCGGGAAGCCAGGCGTCGCCTGCGTAAGCTGAAAGAAACGGGTGATATCACTGTAAACATAAATGCTGCGTTTAGCAGGGAAATCATTTCTCAGATTCTGGATATGTCTGCGCAGCGCCACGGCGAGAACGCCCTCACGCGTAGTGCAAACAGGCAGACTATATTATCACTGTTAGATGCACTGGAGCGGCACGTCCATTTAAGTTATATAACGAAAGACGGTAAGTTGATTGCTGCGCACCTGGGCTTTACCCACGCATCTACTCTGCTTTATTTTGTGCCGGTTACTGATGAGGACGAACGTCGTTTTTCGCCAGGTATTATTTTACTGCATGAAGTTATTCAGCAGCTGGGCGATCAGGGGCTGGATGTTATAGATTATTTGCGTGGCGAAGAGGATTATAAACAGGACTGGGGAAATGTTCATGAACCGCGGCATGGATTATTATTGCCTACCAGGTTTGGGTTGAACCTCAAACAGCGGCTGATGACGCACATCTGGCTAAAGCGGAATCCCTGAGGCCGTTACGCATTGTGCCTGATAATTGCGCCTGACAAATGCTTAAAAACAGTCATCAGGTCGCAAATGGGATTCTACTTACAATCAGCTGGCTTTCTCACTGTACTTGCCACTGGCGACACTTAACCAATCACCCAGTGTAGGGTGTTCTTTTGAAAGGTAAGCGTTTTCCATCGTCGTCCATTCGTACTTTCCGCACAGCTTTGCCAGTTTCTTCATTGCTGACTTTTGATTAACGTGGTGACGGAATTGCGATTTAAAATTACTTTCAATGCGGGGCTGTTCAGGATCGAACTCCCACGGGTGTGTATAGAAGTTCGCTGTACGGTCTTTCTGTCCTTTTCCAAACAGAAAATCAAACACCCAGAATGGTAAAAGCCTGAAGTAACCACCACCGCCGGCGGGAAACACCCTATCCCGCCAAATCGTTGTGGTTACCGGAATTTCCAGTAAGCCATTTGAAAGGCGATATGCATCACGCGGCGCCAGCGGCACTCCATATAAATCGTGTTTAATAGGGTAACTGCTTGAACTATATTGATAGCCCGCCTCTGCAATAAGATCATGCGCCCAGTCATTATCGGCACTAATAGAAAAGCAGGGGGCACGGTAACCTTTTACCTCGACGCCCGTAGTATCCTCAATCAGCTTCTTTGCTTTACTGATGTCTTCAGAAAATATATCCGCGTTTTGCTTAGATAAGTGCTGGTGCATAAAACCATGACTGGCAATTTCGTGCCCTTCGGCCACAATACGCTTTAAGATGTCGGGATGCGCCTCTGCAATCCAGCCAAGTGTAAAAAAGGTGGCCTTAACATTGGTGTCAGCAAACGTGCCCAGCAGTTTGTCCATTTGAATGGCCAGGCGGGATTCGTACTTTGACCATTCGTTAACGGGGATATCACTGGCGAAAGCTTCGACCTGGAAGTACTCTTCCACATCTACTGTCATCGCATTCACATTTGCCATACTATTTTTAAACCCTTACACCTGCTCTTTTTGAGCATGATTACTAATAACAACTTATAGTAATTAATTACTACAACAGATCGTTTCGCGATAAAGTAATTTGTTTACAGTTTACGTGCAACTGAACGAAAAAGGAAATATAGGCTTACTTATTGGATTATGTTAATTTGAAGTTATTGTGGTAGGCCTCGTCGGGGTGCTTTTGCTTCGATACTACAGGCTGTTCTCAGGCGTGTTAATAGCGGGTTTTCCGGTAGTAATATTGTGGGTGTAGCGCTTACGCGTGATGCAAATCTGTGCAATCAGATTTTTCGAGTGCTGCTTTTTCTGTTTTGGCGCGTATACAAGTGCTCTGCTGGCAGATGCAGGAGCGTTGCCATTAGGCACGTACAGGTAATTGAGAAGTTGGACTAGTAGTTTGATACATTCGTTGTTTCTGAGCAAAGGACTGAACTGGCTGTTAAATAAAGCATTAAGCCAGCATATTTGCATTTTTACTTTACACCGCCCAGTCGGTCCACATGGATTAAATGGTGTGGATCTTACGATGCTCGAAGGTTTCTTACGCCTTTTGCGTCGGCATGGTTGTGAATTTATCAGTATTGATGCGCTGTTTTCAAAACGCCAGCACCTGAACCCTTCTAAAAACTATGTGTGTTTCACGGTCGATGACGGTTACCGCGACCAGGCTGAAACATTAATTCCGATTTTGCTGAAATACGACGCCCGTCCGACGCTTTTTGTTATTACTGATTTGATCGATAAGCAGATTCTGCCGTGGGATGCCCAAATCGCAACAACGATCCGCGCGACCGAGCATGAAAGTCTTGATGCAGGTGCACTGGGGGTTCCTGGTGAACGTATATTATCGTTAAAAGATAAGCGCCACGCGCGCCGATATTTATCATTACATGCAAAGCGTCTGGAAAGAAATGCTCGTATGACCTTTGTACGTAAGCTTAAAGACACTTTATGCGGCGATAGCGCCGTTGACACCCGGCATTTCGAACCAACGTGCTGGGAGCGCCTCAGAGAGCTTCAGAAGCAGGGGTTAACTGTCGGTTCACACACGTGTAGTCACAGTCCACTGTCAACATTATCTAAAGAAGATATTCAACAGGAACTCACCGATAGCCTGAGCGTTTTGAATGAGAATATTGAATCTCCTTCTCAGTTGTTCTGCTACCCGGTGGGCATGCAGGAAGATTTTGATGAGCGGGCTACCGAAATTGTTGAGCAGCACGGATTTATTGGTGCCCTGACCTCTGAGCCCGGGTATTTTGTACTGGACTCGGTCAATAAAAATCCGTTTACCGTGCCCCGATTGAGCCTGCCTGCAACAACCAATACTGCCGTTCGTTACGCGTCGTGGATAGAGAAGTTACGCGCAGGGCAATAGAATTAATCAGGCAGCCTGAATATCCTTTATTTCTGTTCGATACAACGGTACTGGCTGAGAAATACCACTAATACTGGCATCTCTTAAATTACCGCTACTAATAAAAGAAAGTCTCGTTAAACTTAAGGTAATTACTTACCCTCATTCACCGTATTCACCCAGACACAAAAAAAGCCAGCGATTGCTGGCTTTTTGTTGTCATGTTGCTTTACCTGAAGGTATAGGTCACACCTACCTGGAAGCGATTTTCTGTGTAGTTACTTCCGAACCCGCCGAGCGAAACACCACCTTCCTGCTCTACGAAAGAATAGCCTGCGTTCAGATTGAGATGCGGTGAAAACCTATGATTGAGACCAAGGTTGAACCGCATATTTTCTCCGGTTCCTCGACCAAGCAGGTCGTCATCCCGTTCAATGTCAGCAAAGCTTAAGGCCGCATTTAAACGTGTGAATGCACCTATACGATAGGTACCGTTGGTACCAAATGATTCCGTTTTGCGTCGCCGTTGCTGGCCAAGAAAGTTATCGTCATTGTATCTGGCAAAAATACCAACCGTGAACACCCTGGACTGATAGCTCATTTCAAAGCCACCGCCCTTTCTCAGGATAATACTATCATCAATAACGTTGTTATCTTCGCCAAGCTGAATGAACTGCTGACCGCCTGTTAATTCATAGGCAAGGGTATCTGGCTGGAAGCAGCCTGGAGAAAATCCTGACCCAGGACAAACTAACACACCGTCAGTATTATTCGCCCCCAGGAATTGAGAGGCGTTCCTTACGTCTTCAGAATAAAAGACTGACGTTCTGATTTTGCGCGTCGCGTGACTGATACGCAAATTCGTAGCATCACCATAAAAACGTTGTCCATAGCGTGCACTGATATTCGTGCGGTTCGTAAATGCCCAATTAACATCAACGCCAGGGAAAACATCACCGTCATTTTCCGGATTAGACGAGTTCGCCTTATTTACAGTCAGTGATATGTAGCGGTCTTCAGCTTTATAGTAGGTTATACCCCCACCATAGCTATCAAACTCGCGAACGTCCTGAATGAAATTGCCCTGGCTGCGAAATTCATAAGATTCTGACCAGCCAGTGACCCTAAACGCCCACCTTCCGTAAATCAACCGGTCAACAAATCCATCAACCTCATGCGTTTCAAAGGTTCCCAGGTTAGCTTCTGAACGATCCGTATCGCTATACATGCCATCCAGCTCCCATTTGAAGCCCTGAATAGCGCTACCATCCGTTATGTTAGCGTTTGCCTCAAATGTTTCGTTATTGAGCCTGCCGGTATTTCGAAACTGATTTTCTTCTGCCTGCACTTTGCTGAACGATACAGAGGTTCTCGCTTCGATTAGCGGATTTCGGGTAAAGTCGCTCGATGCGCGAATCGTATCGGTTTGCGTGCGCGTCAGATCATTAGAATTTGTTAGCTGGTCGGAAATAAGAAAGTTATTCGTATTCGCGTTTAAATATCTGGAACGCCCCAGTACACCTATTGTTAGTAAGCGTTCAATAACATCCAGCTGACCCTCGTACTGATATTCAAGGAAGTCATTGCGCGAGCTAAATGCATCGGTATCACGCTCTAAGTGGGTTGCAGAGATATTCGCTGATGCACTGGCGCGTTTAGCTGTGTAAACCGCATCAACAGATGGCTCAATCCGGAGCGTGGTCACATCTCGATCACCACGGATATCAGAATCTATCTGTTGAAAAATAAGTTCAGAAGACGCTCTGGGTCGTATTTCCAGATCTCCGGCACTGACGACACCCGTCGCCAATGCGGAGCAGGTGAACAATGCTAACTTAGACGCAGTAAACTTACGCGCCATTAGCTCTTTCTTGTTCTTGTCCATAATAATATCCATAGTAACCCGGGTCGTTGGCATCCTTATTGACTACTTTGTTAACGACGAAGCCAATTGCCATATCAGGATTAAGCCGTTCAACACTTAAGCGTATATCAGATAGCTTAGAGTTCCCTTCTTCTGTTACAACCACGGCCTGACCGGCAAAGTTAGCCAAAATAGCACTTTCTGTAATACCAATTAGTGGTGGCGTATCAAAAATAACAATACGGTCAGGATAGCGATTAGCAAACTCATCAACTGTTTCATGCATTTTCTGGCTAGCCAGCAATTCAGTAGATAAATGATGTGTACGGCCCGCTGGAATTATCTTCAGCTTATCAACATTCGTCGGATACAGTACGTCAGCAATATCGTCAACTTCCCCAGTGAGATACTCCATCAGTCCGCTTCTGCGCTCGAGACCAAAGGTATTCAGTACATTTGGCTTTAATACATCAGCATCGACCAGCAGAACCGTCTTATCTTGTTCTGAGGCTATACTCAACGCAAGATTCGTCGCAGTGAATGTCTTTCCTTCAGAAGGGCGCCCACTGGTAACCATAATGATATTGCTATTCTTTATGGTTGAAGATAGCGGTCCAAACGCATTTGCAAGCAGTTTACGCTTAATCTCACGATATTCTTCGTTTATACCCTTGCGAACACCTGACAACGAGACATGGCCGTTTCGCTCCAGCCTTTCAATATCGATGTTAAAGGGTTCAATTTGCGAAACTGGCCCCTGCGGTCTTTTTGTCGCCGATCTTTGACGAGTAGCAGATACTGACGGCTCAGACTGCTGCTCTGCGCTATCAGCGCTCTGTTTTTTCGCCTTCTCTGCCGCCATCGCTTCACGACGGCGCTGAAGGGCTTTTTCTATTGTACTGCTCATGACAACACACCTTGCAGGTTAAGGTTCATTAATTCTGCAGCCATCAACGCTCCATAGATAAATACCAGAGCCAGTGAGCTTGCCGCAAAAACCACATAACGACGCTTATTATCTTTGCCAATAGACTCTATCTCAAGGTGGGTCACTGTTCCCCAAACTGGATAATCAGTTAGCTCACGCAATTGTCTTGCTCGAACCAATACCGGTGATAGCTGATTCAGTAAGAATGCAATACCAATACCCACACCGAAGCCAATTAACAATACCAAAGTGTATAGCATCAGGCGTTGCGGTCCTGAAGGTTCAGAAGGCACCAATGGCGGCTCAATAATTCTGAACTGGAACTCTTCGGCAGAAACATCAGCACGGCGACTAATATCTGCAGATTCGCGACGTGTCAGAAGTTCTTCATAGCGCTTTTTGGTAATACCATAATCACGATTCAATGATGCTTGCTCAGCTTCAATTTGTGGAATCAGATCAATCTTGGACTCTAATTCAGTAATTTTAGCTTTAAGGTCTTCTTCCTGGACCTGAAGCGAGGCTATCTCACTTTGAAGACGACTGACTTCCAGAGATATCTGGCTGTTATAAGCGCCGACTGGTTGCCCTTCTTCAGCGCCCTGCTCTTGCAAAAACTGGTCGATCTCTTCCTGGCGGGCGTCTTCCAAACTGCTCAACAGCTGTTTCGTTTCGATAACATCAGGATGTTGATCTGTGTAGCGCAGCATCAGGCTATCGAGCTGGTCTTCTAAAGACTTGATACGTTGATCATATCGCGTTTGCAATGCTGAAGAGCTATCGTTGCGAACGCCGAAGCTGTCTGCCATTTTCGACGATGAAATTTGCGCTCGCATAGAATCAATTTGCTGTCGCGCCTGGCGAATTTGAAGCTGCGTATTCTCAAGACTGGCCTTCAACTGACGTAAAGAGTCATAAAATGACCCAGTCATCGGAAGAATTTCGCTGTACTTACGCTTGAACGCTGCTAAACGCTGCTCAGCGTCAGCAAGTCGCGTTTCATAGTCAGCGATTTGTTCGTCCAGAAACCTTCCTGCGGTATCTGTATCGCGGCGATTGTTACCTAGCGAACCTTCAACAAATAGTGATAACGTTTCCTGCACTACTCGCTGTGCGACAGCCGGGCTCTCGTTTTCATAGGCAATATTATAGATATTGTCCTTACCGGTATCGATAAGCTTGATATCATTGCTTAAGTCGTTAATAAGGCTACTGAATTCTTCGTCAGTGGTGGTAGTGATATCTAAATCACTTTCTCTTGCGATAGTCTCCAGATTCGAGCGACTTAAAAGTGTTTGAGCCATCATACGAATCTCCTGTTTGGGATCCGATTTTATGGCAATACCTGTAAGTACAGGCTCAAGGGGTGAACCTGTATCAACATACACCTTGGCTGCTGACTCATACTGATTAGGTAAAGTTGCGACGTAGAAAAAGCCTATGGGGCAAATAATCCACGAGCAAATAATAATAATGCGCTTTTTTATCCATATTCCTTTGAGCAAGTCAAAGAACTGCGCAATAGATGGCTGTAAATCCTGCATGTAAATTTGTTCCGCTACTACTAGAACCAGGCCTCAGGGATAATTACGATATCACCGGGCAAAATATCAACATTCTGTGAAATGTCGCCGTCACGAATTAAATCATCAATGTTGATGTTATACGTTTGCTGTTCACCGTCCTCTACTCGCACCAGTTTAGCGCTGTTGCCATCAGCAAATTCTGTCAGACCACCTACCGCGATCATCAGATCCAACAACGTCATATGTTGTGAATAGCTGATTGCCTGTGGATTGGCTGCTTCGCCGATAACCCGAACCTGTTCGCTAAGCGGACCGGAAAAGTTATTTACGCTGACGGTGACACGGGGGTTGTTAATAAATGTAGAGAGTTTTTCTTCAACTTCGCGGGCAAGCGTTGCTGGGGTTCGCCCGGCGACGTCAATATCTTCGACCAGTGAAGTAGTCACTTTACCATCGGGTCGAACTGTATACTGACCTGAGATCTCTGGATTTCGCCACACGAAAATATTTAACGTATCGCCCGGACCGATTAGGTATTGATAATCATCAACACTGGTAGTCAACGACGCACGCGTTTTCGCTTCAGGTAGTTCGGAAGTACTGGTACAGCCGCATAGTAACGATACTGCTGCTCCTAAAACAACCGGAATGATGCTTTTAGAATTATACATAAGAGATCTTCCTAAACTCGTTATGGTGAAATTTTTTTGTTTATACAATTTACCCTACGGTAAATACCACTATAATGCCAACATCATTTATAGTCTATTACATTGAATAGCTTTACGATGTACTTCGACTTTGCAGTATCAGGGGGCCAGGAGTGGCGTTAAACAGGCATAATCAAAGTAAACGTTCCAACATATTAGTTGCAACGGAAGCATTACTTATTGCGTATATGGGGTACATTACGCATTTCATTTTGGTTCAGTTAGCACTGACAAATTCTGTAACTATCGAGAAACTCGTAGTAAATGTTGGATTATTAACCGTTTGTATCCTGCTTTGCTCCTTATCAGTCGGGTTATATGAAGCAAAATTGCGCGAAACTTTCCGTGGCATCATCCGGCGTATTTTTGTTAGCGTCGGGTTAAGTTACTTTTTCGTGGAGATAATCAGTCGGGCATTTTTTGATGACCTGATTATGCACCCCTACTATTTACCAGCGGCCGTCGCCTCAATCATCATTACACTGGTAGTCTTCCGTTATTTCACCAACCGGCTGGGTCTGTTAGGTCTGGGTAAGGTTCGCATTGTGGTTTTAGGTGCAGGTGAGCGTGCTTCTATTATTGAAAAGCGGATGCGTCGGGACGTAGACCGTATTGCCTTCGACCTTGTTGGCTTTATTCCTATACCGGGTGATAACCGTGAGGAAGGCATTCGTAAAGAGGAAATCATTCACGTTAAAGTCGATGAGAATTTTCAGCAATTTATTGCCGACAACGATATTGAAGAGATTGTTATCGCCTGTGACCAACGTCGTGGCACCCTGCCCATTGAAGTACTTTTTGAGTGTCGTCTGCGTGGCATTGAGGTTACTGACCTGCTGGACTTTATGGAACGTGAAACCGGGCAGATTGTAGTTAACCTGATGTATCCTAGCTGGGTTATTTATTCTAACGGCTTCCACAGTCAGAATTATTTACGCGATGCACTGGATTATACGATAAACGCTTTTCTTGCAGGCTTTATCTTTCTGTTCACCTGGCCATTTATGTTACTTACAGCCATTATCATTTGGCTGGACGATGGTCGTCGAACAGGTACATCGGTGTTTTATAAACAAGAGCGGGTAGGATTAAACGGTAAGCTGTTTAAAATTATCAAGTTCCGCAGTATGCGTCCTGATGCAGAGAAAGATGGTGCTAAATGGGCCAGCAAAAATGATGACCGCGTAACCCGTATCGGTCACTTCATCAGAAAATACCGGATTGACGAGCTGCCTCAGTTGTTCAACGTGTTCAAGGGTGAGATGTCTTTCATTGGGCCACGACCAGAACGTCCTGAGTTTGTCGAAAAGCTGGTACGTGAAGTTCCCTATTACAACCAACGCCATAATGTAAAGCCGGGTCTTGCTGGCTGGGCACAGCTTAACTACCCCTATGGTGCCAGTGTTGAAGATTCTATGGAGAAGCTGAAGTTCGATCTCTATTATGTGAAACACCAAAGTATGTTGTTGGATATTTTGATCCTTATACGTACTGTAGAAATCGTTCTGTTTGGTAAAGGGCGCTAGTTCTACACCACCTCAGCTTTGTCACTGATATAAACCGGGCTTTTGCAACCTGTAAGGTGAAGCAAAGCTCGGTTTTTTATTGTCTCGTCTCAGGTCTCTGGCCAGCCATCTTTGTAACAGGCCTCCCGCCCCCTACTCTGCTATGTTGCTTTAATCATACAAGCTATCGCTACTCCTGCGACTAATATTGTTTATACGATACCAGTCTCATTCTACATTCGAACATTGTTGTTTCGTCTTAGCCTGCCCTTGTCCCGATGATGCAAGGTGACTGGGCTAACCTAAATGTGAAAGTTTCTTCGTAACCTGGTCGATGTGGATTCAGGGCCTCAGCGGTCGAAAGCGGCTGTGGTTATCATAAAGCCTATGGGCAAACCCTATCTCTTTCGAACCAGACTTATCAGGAGCGGTTATCACACCTGACAGAACAAGCAGAAGCTCTCAGCTTGAGAAGTCGTGCACTGATAATCACTCTGAGGAATAATATGATACCCACCTCTTTCCCGCCCTGCCTAACTTCTATGTCGGTATTTGGTAACGAAGTTACACACCAAGTGCGTAATACAACCATTGAATGCAGTTCTGATGTGTAACATTTACAAGCCTATGCAGCATTTGCAGTACAACAATTGCACTTAACCCTTGATTGGTAGTTTCGAGGCTTTATGAGCAGCTAACGGAATAGCTAAATATTCAATAACTTACAGATAAAACAATTTAATCGCAGTAAGAATAGAATATTGGCCTGCAGGTTGCATTATACTATTCGGAATATGGGATTATGTGAACATGCTGGCTAGTTAGGGAAGATTAGCCAGATGTTTCTTCAGACAAAAAAATAGCGAGCTAATTGCCCGCTATGAATGTTTGGAATATGGAATTTTATAATTATTAAAGCCTCTCTCCAGAGGCTTTTTTTATTACTCGATGCTATTATTGCATGAATTGTCTACGAATTACTAGTGCTAAGCCAAATAAAACTAGCACTAAAGTTGTAGGCGCCGGTACATCAACGATTGCAGCAGGGTCACGTGCCCATACAGATACATTCGATAAGCCCTGTGAAACTATCTTACCGTTTCCACTCTCTTTAACCAAAGTATCGCTCAGGTCCCATGTACCTTTAAACGCATAATTCGGGTCACCTTCGTACACAGGGTCTAAACCAAGATCTTTCAAGTCAAACTCGTAGATAACGAATTGTTTAGCAGCCTTGAACACGATACCAACTTTGTCAAAGAACTCACCACCCAGCAGTTCCATCAGCGCATCAGGATTTGTAGCAGGCGGCGTCCATTGGAATGTACCGCTTGATGCATCGTCGCAAATGCCACCTTCCTGATCAGGGCAGCTGATGGTTAACAGCGAATCAAGGAAGGTATAAGACGTCTCGCCATTATCCATAGTGGCGCCATTAAAACTAAAACCACTATCAGCTTCGGCTTTGCCTACATAGATCCAGCCCGGGTCGATTTCACCTTTGCCCTGTAGGTTCTGTAATGCGTCATCTTCTACGAAAACACCAGGGGTATCCCACCAGCCGTTGTAACTATCTACATTGAACCAACCATCATCCTTATAACCCAGATTATAATCTGGTTGGGTGAACGCGCTGTTATTACCTTCAAATGCGCCAATACAGTCTGTTGCGTTTAACGAGGTATCAAGTTGAGTGGCAGGACTACCATCCAAAACTTTTATTTCAGTGATCTGCACATCACTCACACCACACATTGCAGCCTGCGACGTCCATGCTGCCCCGAATAACATTGATCCTAAAACCGCCTTGCTCAGTAATCTCATCAGTGACCTCTCACTACCATAGTTACTACCACTTCTTCCTGGTTAATCGCTGAGCAATTTACAGGCCAATTTTTAACCTCTTGTTTTACAATCAGTTTCTCGAAAAAATAATACAGTGTGTAAAGTTTTCAGACATTAGTCATCTTCTTTCAAGCGAACATAGGTCTTGTACTTTTTCTTCAAAAGCTTATCGATATATTGCGTCAGCTTTATCTTATGACTGATGGCGTCATCTAACGCATCAACCAGCTCACTAAGCATCGCCTTATAGTATTCAGCGTCTTGAATTTCATTACCATTGGGCGTCATGAGCTTTTTCTTTGGCTTGTGCGGAACACCAGTACCTACCGATGCCTCGTACTCTTCTTCATCAATTGCTTCCTGTTCCTCTACAGAGGGCGTTTCAGGCAGAAACATTTCCTCGCTAACCTCGTTGATCACAGAATCAACTGCGTCACCATCTAATGTTTCAAGCTCTTCTAAGAATCCGAACAACAGAATCCGGTCCATCAACGTGTTGATTTTACGAGGGACACCACGGGTAAACTTATAAATGCGGCCATAAGCATCGTCACTGAACAATGCGCTACCGTTCCACCCTGCGTGGTGCAGGCGAAACTCAATATATTCTTTGGTTTCTTCCAGAGTAAGCGGTGCCAGGTGGCATGATGCAACGATTCGCTGACGGAATTGTTCCATGTTAGGCGCTCGCAAAATCGGCTGTAGTTCTTCCTGCCCTAATAAGAAGCTTTGAAGCAACGGTTTGCCAAACTCCTGAAAGTTGGACAGCATACGCAACTCTTCGATGGTCTCTAACGGCAGGTTTTGTGCCTCGTCGACCAATAACAGCGCACGGCGACCGGTTTTACTCAAATCGTATAAAAAGACTTCCAGAATTTTCAGAATATCCGCTTTGGTTTTTCCGGCGACATCCAACTCAAATTTAGAAGCCACCATTTTAACCAGCTCGTCCGGAGTTAGTTTGGGCGTTACGATATGCGCAACCACAATATCGTCTTCAATCTCGGCGACCAGAGAGTTAGCAATCGTCGTTTTACCCGTACCGATATCACCGGTGATAACGATAAAGCCCTCGGCCTGTGAAAGGCCATACTGTAGGTACGACATTGCACGTTTGTGCCAGCGACTGGCAAAGAAAAAATCTGGATCCGGTGTTAGCTGGAAAGGTTTTGAATCCAGCCCGTAATAACTTTCATACATGGAATTACCGCTATACTTCTGCCTGAGTGCCCGAACGAATCTTAGCCTAATACCAGCCAGACGACTATACGTGACACGTAACTATTTATTTGATGTCTGTGGGCTATTTACCCTCGTTACCAACAATTTGCCTGATAATGGCAGTCGTTGAGACACCTTCTTCAAAGTGCAATACTTTCACACTGCCGCCGTTTTCGATTACCTCATGGCCACCGGCAATGTCTTCTACTTTATAATCACCACCTTTAACCAGCGTATCGGGCAACAATCGGCCGATGACCCGCTGCGGCGTGTCTTCACTGAAAGGAACAACCCAGTCTACGGATGCCAGCCCTGCCAATACTGCCATTCTGCGCTGAACATTATTGACCGGTCGCCCCTCCCCTTTTAATCGTGTTACAGACGCATCGTCATTGACAGCCACTATCAATCTGTCGCCCAGCTGCGCTGCAGCCTGCAAATAAGATACATGGCCTGCGTGCAGAATATCGAAACAGCCGTTGGTCATCACTACATGCTCGCCACGCTTTTTGGCCTGGTCTATGGCAATGGCCAACTGATCTTCGCTCATTACGCCAGTATCGTTATTTTTATGCTGCTCCTGCAATGCTACCGCTAGTTCCGTTGCAGTAACCGTTGACGTTCCTAACTTGCCAACAACAATGCTTGCCGCGACATTCGCCAGCATACATGCATCCTGAATAGAAGCGCCTGCTGCATAAGCGACTGCCAGCGTCGATATCACGGTATCTCCGGCGCCGGTAACATCAAACACTTCTTTTGCTTTCGCCGGCAAATGAAATGCGTCTGATTCGCCGTGAAACAGCGTCATTCCCTCTTCAGAGCGGGTGACCAATAAACTTTCGAGCGCTAAATCACGCTTCATTGCCACAGCAAGCTCGACCAGGTGCTGTTCGTTCTGCGCATTCCCCGCGACAGCACTGAACTCTGCCATATTTGGCGTGATAAGTGATGCGCCTCTATACTTCGCAAAATCCGTACCTTTTGGATCAACAATCACGACTTTTTGTGCGTCTCTGGCGGCACTGATAAGTGGTTGCGGCGAAGACAACGCTCCTTTAGCGTAATCTGAAAGAATAACAATGTCTGCGCTGGGTAACAGTTCCATGTACCGTTCGACCATTGCCGATTTATCGCTGTCAGCAAATGATTTCTCAAAATCCAGTCGCAATAACTGCTGGTTACGACTCATGACCCGCAACTTGGTAATCGTGTCGCGGTCGGCAACCGACGTGAAGTGACAATCGACATCAAACGCAGACAATCTGTTTTTCAGTATTTCGGCATTTTCGTCTTGTCCGCATAACCCCAGCAGGCTCACGTTTGCCCCCAGCATAGCCGCATTGATTGCCACATTAGCCGCGCCGCCTGGCCTGTCTTCACTGGTATTAACATTGACTACCGGTACCGGCGCCTCTGGGCTGATACGACCGGTGCTTCCTCCCCAATAGCGATCGAGCATCAGGTCGCCGACAATCAGTACGTTAGCATTTTTGAAATCTGGTAGAATCATATTCAGTCGTTCAGCAATAAGATATGAAAATTGGCAGCAAGTATATCAGTCTTAACGGAAAATGAGGACAGCACTGACCGGTGGTATGTTTATGTTATTGAGAACCGGCTGGGACAGTTCTACACCGGAATCACCACCGACCCGAACCGTCGACTTCGGCAGCACAGCGGTGAGCTTAAAGGTGGTGCCCGCGCACTGAAAGGAAAGGGCCCGTTGCAGTTTCGCTTAATCCTGAACGTCAGCGACCGGTCTGTTGCTTTGAAGACCGAGTACGCGATAAAACAACTGAGTAAGCGCGAAAAGCTGGCACTGATTGAGGAAGACCTGCGCGCATTGACAGCGCAACAGGTCGAGATTGTTACCGCCAGGTTTTGCTAAGATAAGAATTCAAGTATGCCATTAACAATGAGTGCGATGCCCAGTGTCAGGCAAAACTCCAGGCACGCTACGCCGATATTGTGCTGTTTGTCCACTTCCTGCCGGTAGTCCAGCCCCCACAGAATAAGCTTCTTACTGGCATTGACCAGAATATAGAGCGCCAGTGATAAGACAACACTGACTATCAGCCAGCCGGTTACATTACTGACATAGCCATCAGGATGGTAGTTAAGCAAGTGTCGCGCTGAAGCCACTATCAGCGCTGTACCAAGCAGGTTACCGGCATGTTCGACAGCCAGTGCCAGTTGTCCTTTTTGCAATGCGCCCTGAAATGAATCGTTTTGATTGTCTCTGGCATAGCGCACCTCGTAGATACGTGTCATGAACAACAGGATTGTCAGCACTACTGTAAATCCGGTGGTAATCGCAATCATGGCGTTCATATCACTGCCATCCACCCACAACACCATACTTCTTAAAATAATAGCACTGGCGATAAGGCTCGCCGCGTCGACCATGGCAATACTCACACTTCGATCACCAATCAGCGCCCGTGTATCTACCCGGTTGAGCACCAGTTTGTCGTGAGCAAAGCGACCGAAGTTAACCAGTACAATACCGATTAATCCAAAACTGACCATGCCAGTCGCAGCCGACTCAAACCCCTGCCCGACATGCCGACCCACCACGGAGCCCAGCACGATACATAAGGACAACATGCCACCGGCAATACTGATACCGAAAGCAAAATTATCTTTAACCGCCAGTTCGTCAGTCACTGAGCCTTTTCTGAATAATCCGGCCAGCCATTTAAGCAGTACCAGTAACAGCAAAGCCAGCGCCAGGTCGATAACAAGGTAGACCCACAAGTCGCGGGGCAGCGGTACTAATTTGACCAGCGTTTCCATCTCAGTTCCCTTACATACGGTGTATTATTATTTGTTGCTGGAGCCTGATAACCGGATGTGACAGACTCTGCGTCATTATTCATGCAATCGGCCTGAAACCCAAACTCAGGCAGTGACAATGAGGCCGTGTATTATGCCTACGCAAGAGCAGATGAACAGGATTATCAGGGAAAAAGCACAGACTTTCTGGCAACGTCATGATGACGCCTCTCATTTGCAGGAAGCCATACCTTCTGACGACGATGAAAATTTCAGCCTGCCGGGCCTGAGCCGGTTTCTGGGGCGCATTTTTGAACACCAGAACATTCAGCAGTTAGAAGATGCCACCTTATCTGATGAGGGTTATCGCGAGGCGTTAAATGCTGAACTTGAACAGGTTAAGTCTGAGGACCAGTTGATGCGGGTGTTGCGAGAATTTCGCAATACTCAGATGGCAGCTATCGCGCAGTGCGACTTGCTCAACAATCAGGACATTGAATCTTCCGTCACACGGGTTTCAGCTTTGGCGGATAGTTTGATTCTGGCTGCCAACGACTGGCTGTATAATCATCTCAGTGAGCGTTATGGTAAACCCGCGGGCCCGCACGGTCCACAACCCATGATTATTCTGGGTATGGGTAAATTAGGCGGCAGAGAGCTTAATTTCTCATCCGATATCGACCTGATATTTTGCTACCCGTATAAAGGTGAGACCGAGGGCGGCCGTAAACAGGTCGAAAACCAGCAGTTTTTTAACCGACTGGCGCAGAAGCTCATCAGTGCGCTGAATACGGTAACGGCGCAGGGTCAGGTATTCCGGGTTGACATGCGGCTTCGCCCTTTCGGAGACAGCGGCCCGCTGGTGACACATTTTGCGGCGCTGGAAGATTACTATCAGGAACAGGGAAGAAACTGGGAACGCTTTGCGATGATAAAAGCGCGGTCTATTACGCCCGACTCGCCTTATGTAGATGAATTACTCAATATATTGCGCCCGTTTACTTTCAGACGCTATCTGGATTTCACAACGATTGATGCACTTCGGCATATGAAAGGGCTGATAAACCGTGAAATAAGACGGCGCGGGCTGAAAGATAATATTAAACTGGGCGCTGGCGGTATTCGCGAAATTGAATTTTTTGCCCAAAGCTTTCAGCTTATTCACGGGGGGCGTGAACCCGCCTTGCAGCGGCGCAGTCTGAAGCGCACTCTGCATACCCTGTCCGAACTGGATATTGTAGAGCCGGATACCATTCACCAGCTATACGGCCACTATTGCTTCTTACGTAAAGTCGAACATACGTTACAGCAGTTTGATGACCAGCAAACCCAAACCTTACCCGATGATGAGTGGCCTAAAGCCGTGGTGTGCAAAGTCATGGGTTTTATCGACTACGACACCTTTTACGATGAGCTGACACAAAGAATGCAGGAGGTGCATGAGCAGTTCAATGCGTTGGTCGAAGAGCACCACGAGACTCACTCTCATGAAGATTCGCTGTTTCACGTGTGTAACGATGTCTGGCAGGTAGATATGGACAGGCGGGAACTTTGCGCATTGCTCACGCCATATATGGATGAGGACAACGCCGACGCAGTTTATGAGCAGCTGATGGAGTTTCGCGCCAATCTGCGGCAATTTCGCATCGGTGAACGGGGTTTGCGTACTCTGGATGAGCTCATGCCGGAGTTATTACATACGCTTATCGAGACCTCGCCAAATCGAATTTACCGTGTAATGCCCCGCGTGTTGAATGTCATTCGTGCAATTACTGGCAGAACCACTTATCTGACTTTGTTGCTGGAAAACCTGGATGTCCTGAATCAGTTGGTCAAACTCTGTGAGCGCAGCGAATGGATAGCCAAGCAGATCCAACGCTTTCCGCTGCTGTTGGATGAGCTACTAACGCCGCTTTATCTGGAGCAGCAAAACACCGGTCTGGAGGAAAGTCGCAGTGAGTATGAAGATGAATTGCGACAACAGTTGCTCAGAGTCGATCCGGATGATGTTGAACTTTCAATGGACGCGTGTCGCCAGTTCAAACTTTGCCAGCAACTTCGTATCGCCGCTTCAGATATCAGCGGCTCGCTGCCGGTGGTCAGAGTCAGCGATAAACTTACCGTACTGGCAGAAGTTTTAATGGAAGCGGTTATTTATCAGGCCTGGGAGCAGGTTGCTAGCCGTTATGGCACGCCCGAGCATTTAGAAGAAAATCACCGGGGGTTCGCGGTCATTGGCTATGGCAAGCTGGGTGGCTATGAACTGGGTTATGGCTCTGATCTGGATTTGGTATTTATCCATAATGCACCAACGGATGCGTCAACCAACGGAAAGAAGTCAGTAGGTGCGCAGCAATTTTATATAAAACTTGCTCAGCGCATTATGCACTTGCTCAATACAAACACAATATTCGGTCAGCTTTATGAAACCGATCTGCGGCTTCGCCCTTCCGGCTCAGCAGGTCTTTTGTGTTGCCACATTGACGGTTTTGAAAGTTATCAACAGCAACAAGCCTGGACATGGGAACACCAGGCATTGGTCAGGGCGCGAGGCGTAGCCGGCGATAGTAGTTTACTGGCATCGTTTGATAAGGTGCGGCATGCCATCTTAACTAAGACCCGGGACACCGACTCTCTTCGTGACGATGTGGTTTCCATGCGCCAAAAAATGCGTGACCACCTGAATGCCGGTACGCCTTCTGAAATTGATTTAAAACAATGCGAAGGTGGAATTGCAGATATAGAGTTTTTAACTCAGTTCTGGGTGTTAGCCTGCTCGCATGAAAATGAATCGCTGACCCGATATACCGACAATACGCGGATTCTGAATAAGGCTATGACGCTGGGTATCATCGACAATAAAACCTGCGACAACCTGGTCGATGCCTATCAGACACTGCGTGATCAGTATCACCAGCTAACACTGGCCGATGATAAATTTGCACAACGTTCTGATCAGTTAGATGCACTACTGAACAACGTCAAACGCATCTGGCAGCAGGTTCTGGGCGCAGAGTAAGCACAGTGCAGTAAAGCGCTGCGGAATCAGCGCTTTCTGCAGTTATCATCCAGGTACTCCGAGGGTTTTGCCGTTACTACCAGGGTTCGCTGCCCCGGACAGACAAAGGTTTCTACATCTCCACTGAAATTGCTGTCTATTGCTGCTGCAATTTTGTCCAGAGAGCCAACAAGCGTGTCGTCCATCTGGAAATGGTGTTTGATGACAAAGTCTTGTTCGAGGTCCCAGATAACCTGCATACCTTCTTTCTCTGCATATGCTGAGATAGCCTCGCGTAATGTTCTGCCCGCTTTGAATGAGCGGTGCTTATGCTCACCGACCCAGCTTTTTTTCACCGGACGTAATTCACTGGACATTGTCTGTAGCCGGGTTTCTAAAGCTCCGTCATCACGATTGATATCGATCACGAAGTCCTCCTCGGTCAGCTCTTCAGACTGGTCAGGCCCCATTCTGAACTGACTATAGAAGTCGCTTAAACCCTTGGATACGCTACGCTTCTCTTCACCATCACCGGCAGATTGTTGCCAGTAAATGACTGCTGCGGCGATCAGGATAAGAACCAGCGCAATAACAATTTGGCTTATCCAGAACCGTTTACCTGAATAATTTTTTTTCGTCATTTTCAGCCATCTTCCTGTGCTCATGTCCGTCGCATTTTAGTAAAGCGTAACTACGCTACACAATTAGCTAATCGTATAACGACGGATCATCCTTGTCTGGTCTTGTTTTGAAACGTTTGTGCATCCACAAATAACTTTCCGGTTGTTCAGCAACAATTTCTGCCACCTTTTCATTCAGCATGGTCAGTGCGTGCTCATCATCCAGCGACGCCAGTTCAGGCATAGGCGGATATATCTTTACTTTATAACCATTTGCAGTGTACTGCGAGGTGAAAATCATAGGGACACAGTCAGCACGCCGGGCAAACATCAGCGTGGCAGTAGACGTAGCGGTTTTTGCCACACCACCAAAAGGTACGAATATACTCTGAGAGCGCCCGTAATCCTGATCGGGCAGATACAGACACAATTCCTGACTATCCAGCGCGGCTATCAGCGCGCGGGCGTTTCGCTTGTGAATCATGTATTTGTTTGAACGGGCGCGCCCGTGATACTGCAGATAATCAATAAGTGGGTTGTTGTGCTTACGGTAAAACGCAATTGCCGGATGGGTGTAACCCAGGCCCCGGCAGGCGAACTCGAGGTTCATGTTATGCAGCGCCAGACCAAACACGCCTTTGTTCTGAGCCAGCGCGGCTTCGACATATTCGTATCCTTCGATAGTAAAGTGACGTTTGATACGCCACCCTGGCCACCACCACCCCATCGCCGTTTCAAACAAGGCCATCCCTGCTCTGCTCAGGTTCTCATTCGTGAGTCGCTCTACTTCGTCCGCGCTGAGATGCGGCCAGGTAAGACTAATATTACGGCGGGCTATGTTCACTCGCTTGGGAACGATTCGGCCAATCAGTTTGCCGGTACCGCTGCCGATAGCGCGGATCCAGGAAAACGGCAACCAGGTGAGCACATACAGAATAAGTACGCCTAACCAGACGAGCCAGTATCTCGGCCCTAAAAATGCCAGTTTAAAAGAAGGAGGTGTAATTGCTGACAAAAACGAACTACCTAAAAAATTTTTCGGTTATTGTACCTATACTTGGCGCGGATACCAATGTTGTGCGTAAATGGCAGTCAGTCTCTGTACATACAAAAAAGCCCGCCAAAGGGCGGGCTTAACAAATTCACTGGTTAAACGTGAGAAGTTAATACTCTTCGTCTATCTCTTTGAGTTTCTTAGTAAACTGCTTAACGTGCTCATCATCTTCATAATCATAGTGATACTGGTTATGGAAGCCATATTGCAGTTTCACCTTTGGATCCTCTACAAATAACGTGTAGCCGTCCATATCTGTAAACGCTGTGATGCCGTTAAGCTGATAGCGGTCATCCTGTTTGGTGCCGAACTGACGAATTTTATCAAACACCCGAAGTATGAAAGTATTGTCCAACTCATTCTTCATGAATATCAGTACCCCTTAGCTGGTTTACCTATTCATACCGCCCGACCAGGGGGAAAGTTTACTTCAACACGCAGATTTAGCGACTAGTTAAAGTTGTATCTGTACGCTACGTTGAACAAATTCGCTGTCAGGTCGTCCTCACCGTAAATATATTCATATTCAAGGCGAATCATGCTGTTAAGACCGACGTGAAAATCGAAACCCAGTCCTGCCATGCCAGCAAATACACCTTCATCGAAAGTACACTGACCGGCCTGCTTGGCAGCGCCATTACAGGTTGTTTCTGTTGTTCGGAAGCCACTGACATCAGCACGCATTACCCCGAGTTTATAAAACAGTTCACCCTTGCGCCCGCCAGCTTTCCCCAGAACCGCCAGATATAGTGCGTCCGCTTTCATATCGGCCTGGTCGGTTTCTTCATCGAATAAGCGCTTGTAGCCAGCTTCAAAATACCACTTTGGCGCAAACTCATGCCCCAGCGCCAAATTCAGGTTTTCACTGCTCGCTTCAGCATTCTCAAAATCGGCATCGGTGTAACCCGCTCCGATGACACCGTATAGTTTTTCCGTAGCCTGTGCGCTGACACTTAACAATGCCAAAAGCGCAGCCATCCATTTTATTCTCATGACGCTGTTACCGCTGATTTTTAAGAGTTAGAAGAAATATTCAAGTGTGACCTGAAGGTGGTCATCACGGCGCATATAATAGAAAGTGTCGGTCTCATCGTCAGAAGAGAAAAGATACGCATCCACTTTCCAGCGCCAGTTATCGGTAATCCGGCTGGATGCTTCAACGAACGCATTGTAGGTAGCAGACTCATCCAAGTCCTGAACAAACCCGGCAAGCACTTCGGTACCGTCAATATCATTGAACGACCAGCGAACCCCTGCCATGAGGTCATTCTGACCGGTAGCGAAAAAGTTATTTTCACGCTCATCGTATTGGTATTCCATCAGAAAACCAAGATCGTGCGTAGTGCCCAGCACGCCCACAGCGGTGCGCTCAAAACCGGCTACCGCAGCCAGAAAATCTTCACTCTGGCCTTCCCGGTAAATACCCTCGAACTTCAGCAGCCAGGAGCCCTGAACCTTTAGCATATCAAGGCCGAACTGTTGAATTTGTGCATAATAGGGAAAAATATACGGGTCGGTAATTTCTTCCTGCGCAACGCTTAATTCAGGTTCACGGGTGGTTCCGTTAAAATAAGATAAGCCAACTTCGTAATCACCAAAACTGTTTTGGTAACGCAAAGCAAAATCAATATGGTTCTGCTCGGCATCAGACTCATACTGCGCGCGATCTGACACTATCGGCAGTGGTGGTCTAAGCCGGCCGTCTACACCGGGAAAGGTACGCTCACGAAAGTATGGCAGGATATAAGCTGATGCCGTGCCCCAGTCACCATAGGTTGTAAAATTAACCATCGGCTGACCAAGCTTATCTTCACCGTCAACCTGCTCAACCATGTCTGTCTGGTTAATGATATCTACCAGATGCAACGACTCGGTTTGCCCCCAGAATACCTTACCAATCCCTACCCGGGTTTCCCACTCATCGGCAACATGCAGCCACTGAAGCTCTCTTACATCCCAATGGGTTCTTTCATCATCCTGATTATCAAGCCGCGCAAAGGGTTTGAAAAGCAGGCTGTCCTGTCCATCATTCCACTCGGTATAAGCTTCTGGCTCAATAGCAATAGAAGCCTGGGTCCGGGGTTGACCAGGATAAGCGGCGTCCTGCAGAAAGTAGCGCCCTTCAAATGACGTGCTACCACCAAGCTCAACCTCTGCCTGTGATGAAAAAGAGGCAGCGACCAGCGCTGCCATTACGGTAAGTTTTGGTTTAATCATACGATTAACGTGCTCTGCGCAAACTGTTTTTGTCAAAGTCGGATTCATCAAGATCCTGTTTGAACTTCAGGTTTTCTGTAACCAGTTCAGTCGATTTTCCGGTCTGATGATTATACATGTAGCTTCGCTGTGGACGCCAGAAGGTGGTGCCATCGACTTCGTAACTTTCATATTCTTCAAACTCCAGGGTTTTAAGCTCATCCCCTTTCTTATCAAAAAAGTCGACCTTGCGCACACGATAGTGTTTCTGATCAATCCATACTATTTGTTTTGAATAGCCTGAAAATTCATCCTGAGGGATTTGCTCGATAACAAAAACCTTATCGCCCTGATAAGTATCTTCGCGCAAAAAGTCGTACTTAAACTTTTCGACTTCAAACGACGTCATATCTTCAAAGGCAAACTCACTGCTCATGAAAGGTCCGGATTTATTTCTGGAAGCAATGCGTTTAACACGTTTTATCGCTGGCAGATAAATCCACTGCTCATCAGGCTCCATAGCATGAGAGAAACTTAAAAAAGCCGTGCCACTTACATCGCGAGGCGAGTCAAATACCGTCAGGGCTTTGTCACCGTCCTCTTCCATTTCAAGGGTATCGACCCGCATTTCCCGGGTCGCTTCCTGACCACTGGCATTGCGCAGAATCATGGTAATTTCGGCCACACTGTTCTGCCAGCCGCGATCCCGGTCTTTACGTTCTTTGGCAATTTTCAAACCCTGCTTTTCTGACTTTTCATCAGCAAAAGCCGGCATCGCCAGCGCCACGGCTACCAATAAAAACCAGGAATTAATTCGTTTCAGATATTGCATCTTGCTCACCTCTGGACTGCTTTTTTTCGCGATCTAACCACATCAGAAATGCCGGAAGGAACAACAGATCCACCAGCAATGCGGCGACAATTATAATTACCGTAAGCGTACCCATATCAGAGTTAAGTCTGAAACTGGATAGCATCAATATTCCAAATCCTGCGGCCAGTACCAGTGTGGTAGTCACCAACGCCTGGCCAACCGTTGCAAATGTGTATCCAATCGCATCGCGAACACTCTGGCCTTTGTCCCGTGCAATCTGATATTTAGATAAAAAGTGAACCGTATCATCCACAATTATCCCCATGGTCATGCTCAGCACTACTGATAATGCCATGTTGATTTGACCGGAAACCATGCCCCACACGCCGAACCCAATACCGGCCGGGATCAGATTTGTCATTAAACTAACCAGCCCCAGCCGCCATGAGCGTAACGCAATAAAGATAAGGCCGGAGATAAGCACCAGTGCCAGCAAGGTTCCCCACACCATACTTTTCATATTGCGTGCACCGATATGTGCAAACATAAGCGGCGGGCTAGCCGCTTCAACTCGCAAATTTGGTGCCAAATCACCAAAATAGCTTTTAGCGCGACGCTCAAACTCGGTAAATTCGTTACTACCAAGATTATCTAATACGGCGATAACCCTTACAGCAGATTTGTTTATATCGATTTGATTATTTAAATCAAGGCCATAAGGCAACGACATTTCGTAAAGCAATAAGTATTGCGATGCTTCTTCCTGCGTTTGTGGTAATCGATAGGCGGCAGGGTCATCGTTGTTCATATTCATGTTCAGGCGCTTCATGGTATCACTGAAGCTGGTCACATGATTGACCTCAGGCTGTTCACCCAGCCATGTTGAAAACGCGTCTACTTTTTGCAACACATTTGGATCAGTCACGCCGTACTCTTCATCGGTGTAGATGACAAAGTCGATGTTCGACATTCCGCCCATTGTCTCTTCCTGTACATTCACTGCCTGTCTGAACGTACTCGAATCATCAAAATATTTTACAGCTATATCATTAAGTACATTGTTTGTAGAAAAGACCAGCGCCACTACTACAACAAATACCGATATTGGTAACACGCGACGATGATGCTGACATATCCACTCACTCGCCTGTACATACCGGGAATGACTTTGTGACTGTGTTGACGCTACCCGTAGCGGGACCAGATTCAGTATTGCGGGCAGTACGGTTAACGAGAACAGACAAGCGAACATAACGCCTACTGCGGTCATGTTGCCCAAGTCAGAAAGAATAGGGACAGCCGAGAAGTTGAGCATTAAAAAGCCGATGGCCGTTGTCGCACTAGTGATGAAGACCGGTTTGGTATTCACTTTCAGGCTTTCTGCCAGCGCTTCATGTTTAGCCATGCCCTGCCGGGCGAATTGTCTGAAGCTGACGATAACGTGAATACAGTCCGCAACGGCCAGAGTCATAACCATGGTGGGTACATTGACCGTGGCGGTGCTTAAAAATATTCCGGCCCAGCCCGCAAGGCCCATTGTTACCACAATACAGGAGCCGACAATTAGCAAGGTCGCCAGGGCAGAAACGATGGATCGGGTAAGTAGCGCTATCATGACCGTGATGACAACAAACATCAGCGGTATTAATGTCTGCGCGTCATTTTGTGCGGCCACCGCAAACGCATCATTCATGATAACCATACCCGTAAGGTAGATATCATGCTGAGGAAATGCCTGCTCATATTTGTTTTGCAGCTCGCGGGCGTAATCTGCAATTTCGATAACTTCTTTGGTCTGGTCTCCATCAGGAAGCTGGATAGTGGCATTAACCACTGCGACATCGCCGCCATCTGACACCAGCCTGCCATCAATTTCGGGGACCTCCTGAACCACATTTTTTACCCAGCTGACGTGGTCGCTGTCGTACTGCCCCTGTCGAATCAGATCAGTAACCACCAGGTCGTCCTGTTCTGCGTAAGTGTGCTGGTAATTGGATATTGATTCTACCCGCGTAGAGAGCGGCAGCTGCCAGGCGTCTTCCGTAAGCTGATAAATCAGCTCAAAGGTTTCAGACCGATAAACTGTGTCTTCTTTCGGCACGATGAGAAACGAGACATTTTCACTTTTATTGAAAATGTTCTGCATATCCTCAAACGCTTTGCGCTGCGGATTATCAGGCTCGAAGAAAACCTTGTAATCGCCTCGAAAATAAAGATTCTGCGCGCCCCATCCGGTGGCAGCACAAAGGAAGATAAAAAGTAATATCGCGAGTTTTGGAGAGTGAAGGCACCACTTCATCCATCCGGGCAGTTTTTGCATGAACAGGCGAATCCTTAAAGATAAATAACAGGCCACAGTGTAGCGAGAATTATCCTCAAGTATAAGCCACCAAGCGGTTTTTATTCCTATTCATAGGTATGCAGATAGATGATGGACTGACAGTGCCGCGCCCGTCACTGCAGGTATCAACGTTAAATTTTCGTCAGACAATTAACATTTTTCTTACCCTCATTTGATCTTTCCAGATTTTGATGTACACTTCACTTAAACAACTGGTCAGATGAGCGGATGAGTTATTATGAGTATTAGAAAAAGTCTGAAAAAAGTCCTTCCTCCAATTTCTGTTACCGAGCAGGAAGCACTGGATGCCGGTGACATTTGGATTGAGTCGTCAATTTACCAGGGGAAGCCTGATATGGACGCACTGCGTGCTGTTCCTAAAGCTCAATTAAGCGCTGACGAGCAAGCCTTTATGGATGGCCCAGTGCAAGAACTACTGGGCATGATTGATGATTTCGAGCTGGCTAACAGCACGCATATTCCTAAAGAAATTCTGGATTTTCTGGGTAAGAACCGTTTCTTTTCAATGATCATTCCAAAGAAATTTGGTGGTCTTGAGTTCAGCCCTTATGCCAACTCAACAATTGTTGCCACCATTGCAGCGCGCAGTGGTGCGATCGCGGTTACCGTGATGGTGCCTAACTCATTAGGCCCGGGCGAATTGTTGATGCACTATGGCACAACAGAGCAACAGGACTACTGGTTACCCCGTCTGGCAGTCGGTCAGGATATTCCGTGTTTTGCATTGACCAGCCCTGAAGCGGGATCAGATGCCGGCGGTATTCCAGATGCGGCAATCGTGACAAAAGGTCAATGGAACGGCGAAGAAGTTGTCGGTTTATCAGTAACCTGGGATAAGCGCTATATCACACTTGCGCCAATTGCTACGGTGCTGGGTCTGGCATTCAAAGTATATGATCCAAACGGTTTACTGGGTGGCAAAGAAGAGCTGGGTATTACCTGTGCGCTGCTGCCAAAAACACACCCTGGTGTAGAGCTGGGTAATCGTCATGATCCGATGGGCCAGCGTTTTTACAACGGTACAACCCGTGGTAAAGATGTGTTCATTCCTATGGAATTCATCATCGGTGGACAAAAGAATATCGGTCGCGGCTGGCAAATGCTGGTGAGCTGCCTGGGCGCGGGACGTGGCATTTCACTTCCGGCTATGGGCGTAGCAACAGCGCAGGCATCTTTTAAAGGTGCGGCAGAATACAGCTATGTTCGTGAACAGTTTGGATTACCTATTGGTCGCTTTGAAGGTATTCAGGGCAAGATGGCAGACATCGCCGGTAAAACATTCCTGCTGGAGTCAATGCGTGTACTGACCACTGAAGGTCTGGGCATGGGGCTTAAGCCATCTGTTGTTACTGCAATCGCCAAATACCACATGACTGAGCTGGGCCGTGATGTGCTTAACTCAGCGATGGATATTCAGGCCGGTAAAGCGATTCAGCGTGGCCCTCAGAATACATTGGCCGGCGCTTACAGCGCAGTACCCATTGCTATTACAGTGGAAGGTGCCAACATCCTTACCCGTAACCTGATGATTTTTGGTCAGGGTGCGATGCGCTGTCACCCATACCTAAAAGAGATGGTTGACCTCATCCACAGTGATGATAGCAGTGCTGATGGTGAGTTTAATAAAGTATTGCGTAAAACAATCAGCTTTAGTGTTAAAAACTCGCTGCGCAGTATTGCTCAAAGCTATGCGCCTTTTGCCCGTAATGCAAAATCAGCGTTACCTGAAGTACGTAAATACGAAAAGCGTATGAACAGCATCTCGGCGAAACTTGCCCCTCTGGCTGATTTGTCGCTGGCGGTACTAGGCGGTGATCTGAAGAAAGCTGAATTGCTTTCTGCTCGCCTGGGTGATGTGATGAGCTACCTGTACGGTGCAATGGCTGCGGTTCGTTTTTACGAGCAACGCATTGAAGACCGTCAGCAAGCCCGTCCGTTCTTTGACTATGCGATGCAGTGGAGCCTGATGCAGGCGGAACAGGCAATTGTTGATTTTATCAACAACTTCCCGAATACGCCTACCCGTGGTCTGATGCGCGTGCTGACGAATACCTACAGCAACAGTGTAAGTGGTATCTCAGACAAACTGGTCAATGAGCTGGCCGCGGCGTCTATGCAGGATAGCAGTGTGAAAGCACAGCTTACGCACTTGGTTCGTGCGCTGCCTGGCGATGGGAATGACATTAACGAGCAGGCGTTCAAAGCGAAGCATGCGGTTGCCCACTTGCTTAGCAAAGTGCAAAAAGCACTGCGCAAAGAACCGGTGGTTCCGTTTGTATCATTTGAAAATGCACTGAATAAGCTACAGGAAAAAGGTGTGATTAATGCCTCTGAAGCTGAACAG
Organism: Salinimonas iocasae; assembly: GCF_006228385.1. Lineage (GTDB taxonomy): Bacteria > Pseudomonadota > Gammaproteobacteria > Enterobacterales > Alteromonadaceae > Alteromonas > Alteromonas iocasae. Next base: position 1,156,263 of record NZ_CP039852.1, on the reverse strand, counting down.
CTGCACGATTATAATGAGAAGCGTAAGCTGGCTGTACGGGTTGATGAATTTACCTTTGACCTGGAGCTGCTGTCACCGGAAGAAACTATGCCGGATGTCACACCAGAGCCTGATAGCGGTAAAACTGAAGCCGCTTAATATAAGCCTTCAGTAAATATAAAATAAAAACAGGAGCCAGCGGCTCCTGTTTTTATTTGTGCGTCAACTGGAAACCTGCATCCAGGCTACGCAGATTTTTTACACATCTGGTTTCCCGTTGGTTACAATAACCAGCTGTTTATCAGGGTATGCGAATTCCCCCCTGCCCTGCCTTCTTAAATAATAATAACGATACGACTATGGCACAGCTTTACTTTTACTATTCGGCAATGAACGCTGGGAAATCTACCGCGCTTTTGCAATCAGCTTACAATTACAAAGAGCGCGGCATGCACACAATTATATTTACCGCAGCGCTGGATGATCGGTACGGGGTTGGCAAAGTTGCCTCCCGAATTGGTTTGCAGGCTGACGCATTGTTGTTCACCGATACCGATAACCTGTTCGATAACGTTAAAGCGCAGTCTGCAGAGCAGAAGCTGGACTGTGTATTTATAGATGAAGCGCAGTTTCTCACCCGGGATCAGGTTCGCCAGCTGGTTGAGGTCGTGGATGAGTTAAATATTCCGGTACTGGCGTATGGTCTTCGCACAGACTTTCTGGGTGAAACGTTTCAGGGCAGTCACTATCTTCTTGCCTGGGCCGATAAACTCGCTGAGCTTAAAACAGTATGTCATTGCGGGCGTAAAGCCAGCTTTGTGGTTCGTCTGGACGATAACGGTCACGCCGTGACGTGTGGCGACCAGGTGCAGATAGGCGGAAACGATCGGTACGAGTCGATGTGCCGTAAGCACTTCAAACAACTCGTCTGGGATAAACCGTAATCAATGAGACGTAACATCTTAATAACCGGCGCCAGTTCCGGGCTTGGCCGGGGTATGGCTATTGAATTTGCCCGAAAAGGTCACAATCTTGCGCTATGTGCCCGCCGTAAAGAGCACCTCGATTCATTACGCAATGAATGCCTTTCCATAAACCGAAGCCTGAAGGTACGTGTTCAGACACTGGATGTGAACGATCATGACGCTGTATTCGATGTTTTTCACGGCTTTGCCAAAGAGCTTGGCAAGCTTGACAGAATCATCGTTAATGCTGGGATGGGTAAAGGGGCATCTATCGGCACCGGCCACTTCAAGGCGAATAAAGAAACCGCCACGACAAACTTTGTTTCTGCTTTGGCGCAGTGTGAAGCAGCGATGGAGATTTTTCGTGAGCAGAATCATGGACATTTGGTCACGGTGTCATCGGTAAGTGGTATTCGCGGTTTCAGACGAGCCCTGACTGTCTATGCTGCGACCAAAGCAGCACTTTCATCCTTGTCTGAAGGGATACGGGTTGATGTTATGAACACGCCAATTAAGGTAACAACAGTGCATCCCGGCTTTATCCGTTCTGCAATTAATGAGAAAGTGAAGAATGTTCCGTTTATCGTGGATACCGAAACCGGCTGTAAAGCGCTGGTTAAAGCAATCAACAAAGAGCCAGCCAATGCGTATGTTCCCGTATGGCCATGGGCATTTGTGCGTTATTTTCTTCGTGTCGCCCCTTTATCTGTTTTATCCCGCATGAGCTAGATTCTAAAATTACTATTAGGTTAATAGGTTTTAATCTTTTTACTCAAACCAATTTTGCGTGCATCCTTTATTCATCGTTTAGATCAAACATTGGATACACGCTATGCAACTATTAAAAAAACTTTTCAGCTCACCTCAAGCCGCCGTTGTCGCTCAGCCCTTACAGGTAGTGTGCAATTATCAGGATAACTACTACGGCGATCAGGTATGCAGATGCGAAACGCTGAGCTAACAACCACTATCGGTTTGGTCTGTTCTATGCGGCAGGCTAAACCGTTTCGCCGCCAATAATGTCGTAAGGCATGACTGTGTTATCGATTGCGCTCTCCAACAACTTGGTCGCAGCGAGTTCGCCTTTTGCGATGCTCGACTGACATACAGTAGCGAGATTTGGACGCGTGCGCGCTGCTTCGTCAATCCCGTCAAAGCCAGTAATTTTAAGCGAACCGGGAACATCAATACCCTTAGCCAGCGCACACTGTAACAGCTCCAGGGCGATGATATCGCTCATGCACAGAATAGTTGTGGGCCGGGGTTCACAGTTGAGCACCTCATTAGCAGCCTGCCTCGCGTAAGCCCCCTGGCTTTCAGGAATATGCCATATCCAGTCATTTGAAATATGGTTTCCTGTTTTTTCTATCGCTTTTAGGTACCCCTGCAATCGGCGCTGAGCGATGGATGACTCTGCGCCGAATAAGGGGCTGTCATAAATGCGGCATGTGGTTGGGGAATTAATCAACTTCAGGCCGAGTATCGCCACCCGCTCATCATCACCTAGCGCGGTTGTGGCAATATCGTAAGCTGCCTGCTCATTATCAATATTAACCGATGGCAACCCTTCGATATTAAAGTCTACGGTGACCACAGGTTTTACGGCACTTTTAAGCTCTTGCGCCAGGGCTGCGTTTTGCGGTGCACCATAACAAATAAAGCCATCTACAAAGTCACTGACATCCCGGATGCTGCCTTCGTTTCCGCTAAATAGCAGTAAGTGCTTATTATTTTTCTGCAGGACTCGCGAAACGCCTTTGATAAACGTGCTGGCAACCGGGTCACTGACCATATACTCAATATTATCAGCCAGAATCAGTGCAACGATGCCAGACTGTCCCTTGCGTAAGATCTGAGCCGCTTTATTAGGGCCGTGGTAACCAATTTTCTTGCATTTAGTGAGGATCTCTTCACGCTTCTTAGCAGAAAGCTGGTCAGGGCGATTGAATGCGTTTGAAATCGTCGCAGTGGAGACGCCGATAATATCGGCGACGCCTTTTAAGGTCAGTTTGTTTTTATTCATACTTCTTCAAAATGAAAATCAACACATGAGCGCGGCGGCCCGGCGCTGTCCGCTAATTACAGCTTGGGCTTTAGCTTTGATATCGACTGGCGGCATTAACCATCAACCGTTCACGACTATATAAATGTTGTAACTTAATCGATTAAATTTCGCCAGTTTTTTGTCTTTTAATCACTTTCTTTCGCGTTTTAGAAAAGCGTTATCGCGTACCGAAGATACGGTCGCCGGCATCACCCAGTCCGGGTAAGATATAGCCCTGTTCATTGAGTTTATCGTCTACAGACGCTGTAAAAATGTCCACATCAGGGTGCGCACTTTGCACCGCTTCAATGCCTTCAGGTGCGGCCACCAAAAACAGGCCCATAATATGGTTGCAGCCGCGCTGTTTGAGCAAATCGATAGTGGCGATAAGCGTGCCACCGGTTGCCAGCATCGGGTCGACAATTAATGCAGTACGCTGGTCGATATCCTTAACCACCTTGTCAAAATAAGCCACCGGTTCCAGCGTTTCTTCATTCCGGTACAACCCCACCACACTGATCTTTGCGTTGGGAATCAATTCCATCACCCCATCCAGCATCCCCAAACCGGCTCGAAGGATCGGCACAACCGTAATTTTTTTGCCTTTAATTTTCTCAACGCTGATTTCATCGCCTGACCAGCTTTCAATTGTTGCCGGTTCCGTCTTGAGATCGCGAGTCGCTTCATAGGTCAGTAAGTTACCGACTTCACTGGCAAGCTGGCGAAAATCCTTACTGCTCAGATTAGCTTCACGCATTACGCCCAGCTTGTGCTGAACTAACGGATGTTTGATTTCGTGCACGGCCATGATTATCTCCGGTATGCTTTAGGGCACTCGTCATAATAAGTGACGATCCCATCGTTTGATTAGAATAGAGGTATTATCCTGAATTGAGCGCGGCTTTTCGACCTTTGTTATCAGTAATTAACAAGAATAGTCTGCAATACGGCATCTATGCACATCATTAGCGCCTTCTACTGTGCTTCGTCAGTATCCGATGCAGGCTTTTCTATGATGTAGATAAGATCGTTGTAGTGCCAGGCGAGTTTGCCAAAGGAGAATAAGTTCACCAGTCTGACAAACACTTTGATTACGCGATCACGGGCTGAACGTTTGCGAAGGTAATTATTTTTCCCAAAGACCCCCTTCACTGACAGGCCTTGCTGCTCGCAATACGTTAGCATCCGGTTTCTGCCGAGGGCTGTATCATAGACAGTGGGATAAGGCAGGTAGCCCGGCTTGCCCGCATTTTTGTTACCTTTGATAAAGCGATAATAGTAAACATGCAGCCAGTGAGGGGTGCTTCTGGCGATAAAGCCATAGACTGAGTCACGGTCTGGCACTTTAATAATCATCAAGCCGCCGGGTTTGAGCCACCGGTTGAAGTTTGCCAGTACGAGTGGCACATTGCTGACATGTTCAAGTACATAAGCCGTATAAATGACGTCATATTGTGCCTTGGGCAGCGATATTGTACGCAAATCACCGACAATAACTTCATCAAGATCCTGAAACCGGGCCTGCCGTAAACGCAATGCATCTTCGTCTAAATCTATACCGGACAGAGAGTATTGCAAACCTTTTAGCGAAAGCTGCCACTTATTCCCACAGCCAGCCTCAAGGATGCGTAGCTCAGCATCAGGCCAGGCTTTTTCCCGGATGCAACCTTCCAGTATGGTCTTTTCATGGGACGAATCAGTCACGACTTGCAGCGTCACTTTAGCTCTCCGATTTACCGCTAAAGTGCGGGTTTTGCTTTGATATGAATGACTTTTACGAACGCCGTTGCTTCAGGGATTAACTCGCTGGTTCAGGAGGTGGTGGGGTAAACGGTTTAATCTGTTACTCAGTGCTCCGCAATAAGCCCGTTTACATCGTTTGGAAGTAAAACCCTCAGACGCGATGGTGCGCCTGAAGGCTCTTTCGCAGTTAGTACTCGACAACAATTTTACCGAAGTGTTCGCCTGATTCCTCATAGCGAAACGCATCCGCCAGTTCTTCTAAGGCGAAACTTTTGTCTATTTCAGGCGTAAAATTCATATTTTCCAATGCACTTACGAATTCTTCCTGATGTTGATGGCTGCCAACAATGATGCCTGTCAAACGTATTTGCTTTCTCATCAACAAGGCGGTCGGTACTTCACCGCCAATACCGGTTAACACGCCTATCAGTACAATGCTGCCACCTACACGCGTAGCCTTTATTGATTGGCCGAGAGTAGCAGGCCCGCCCACCTCGACAACATGATCCACACCGCGGCCACCGGTCCATTCACTGACCGTTTTGCCCCAGTTCTCATCCTTTTTATAATTTACCGTAAAGTCAGCACCTAAGGCTTTAGCCTTTTCCAGCTTATCATCGCTGGAAGAAGTGATAGCAACACGCGCGCCCATCGCCTTAGCAATCTGCAGCCCGTAGATTGAGACGCCGCCGGTTCCCAGTAATAGCACTGTATCACCGGGTTTGAGGTTGCCTTCCACGACCAGTGCCCGCCAGGCTGTCATGCCTGCTGTAGTAATTGTTGCTGCCTGACTGTGTGACCAGTTAGCGGGGGCCCGGGTAAACCAGCTTGCCGGTACTGTTACAAATTCGCGGGCATACCCATCAATGCCATCGCCGGGCGTTCTGCTGAAATCTCCTATGGTAGGGCCGCCGGTCTGCCAGTCAGGGAAAAACACTGATACCACATGATCGCCTTCGTTAAAGGTAGTCACATCACTACCTACGGCTTTAACCACACCGGCACCATCTGACATCAGTACTCTGCCCTCTGGTGCTTTCATGGTCCCGCTAGCGACCCCGTAGTCGTGATAGTTAAGACTTGAGGCGTGTAATTCAACCATAATCTCATTCGCTTTTGGCTCAGGTGGCGGGGCTACTTCGTTGACCTTTATGCCATCAAGCCCCTGCTCAGGGTTGCCAGTTTCAACTTGTTTCATATGCACCTCGTGTTCTGTGAAGCCTAAAAAGTGATTCTCTGGTTTCTTACAGCCTCCTTCGGTTTTTTGGTTTATCTGCGCTCCTGAAAGTTCGACCAAGCTTAGATAGTGAACGCTAAATAACGCTAATAACTACTTTAAGGTTTGTTAAGATAGGGTTAATTCGGCCAAAAGCAGATGGCTTAGGTAAAAATAACAACATACAGAGGCTTTATGAACTGGAAGGGATATGTACTTGCCGCAACGATAGGTCTGACAGCAGGCACATCGGTGTACGTACAGGCACAGGAAAACGGTGAAGAAAACCACGATCGCCGCATTGATACAGAACTGTCGATAGATACGAAGCACCGGACCACCATTGGCGGCGACCGGGTTGAGTATCGGGCACAGGCAGGCATGCAGCCGGTCTGGAATGACGAAGGCGATGCAATTGCTACTTTGCAGTACACCTATTACTCACGTAACGATATAAAGGATGCTGAAACGCGCCCGCTTCTTATCAGCTTTAATGGCGGACCGGGCTCGGCATCGGTGTGGATGCATATCGCTTACACCGGCCCCAAAATTCTGAACGTAGACGACGAGGGCTACCCGGTACAGCCCTATGGACTGAAATCGAATCCGTACTCAGTGTTAGATGTCGCTGACATCGTTTACGTAAATCCTGTCAACACTGGCTACAGTCGCATTCTTCCTAACGAAGACGGTGAAATGCCGTCAAAAGAAGAGCAGAAAAAAATGTTCTTCGGTGTTAATGCCGATGTTGAATACCTGGCTGAATGGATAAACACTTTTGTGTCACGTCATAACCGCTGGCGCTCACCAAAGTATCTGATTGGCGAAAGCTACGGCACGACCCGGGTATCAGGCTTGGCGCTGGCATTGCAAAATCAGCAGTGGATGTATCTTAACGGTGTGATCCTGGTATCGCCCACTGAGCTGGGTATTGCCCGCGATGGTGTCGTTGAAGCGGCTAATCGCCTGCCCTACTTTGCAGCGGCAGCCTGGCACCATAAGAAGCTGCCTGACGAATACCAGAATATGGAGCTGGAAAGCTTCCTTGAACAGGTAGAAACGTTCACGCTGGGAAAACTAACGCCTGCGCTAAGCCGCGGTGGCTTTATCAGTGATAAAGAAAAGCAGAATGTTATCCGCCAGATGGCGCGTTACTCTGGTATCAGCGAAACAGCCATTGCCAGAAACAACCTGGATGTCAGCACCTGGTTTTTCTGGAAAGAGCTTTTACGGGATGAAGGGAAAACGATCGGCAGACTGGACAGTCGCTACCTGGGTATTGATAAACAGGATTCCGGCGCCCGCCCTGATTACAATGCCGAGCTATCATCATGGCTTCATTCCTTCACACCTGCAATCAACTATTATCTGAAGAACGAGCTGAAGTTTGATACAGACGTAAAATACAACATGTTCGGTCCGGTTCACCCGTGGGATCGCTCAGACAACAGTACCGGTGAAAACCTGCGCGCCGCTATGGCAGCCAACCCGTATTTGAATGTGATGATTCAATCTGGCTATTACGATGGAGCCACCAATTACTTTGATGCTAAATACACTATGTGGCAGCTGGATCCCAGTGGCAAAATGAAAGACCGCCTGAGCTTCAAAGGCTATCGTAGTGGGCACATGATGTATTTGCGTAAAGAAGATCTGAAAACTGCCAATGAACATATTCGTGAGTTCATCAGTGCAACCATTCCTAAAGAAGATCAGCCGGCTCGTTATCAGCGGTAATAAACTACACAGTCAGACACAAAAAAAGCGCTTCAACTGAAGCGCTTTTTTATTACCGCCGGCTAATTATTCCGGCAAGGTAATATTCAGCTCTAACACGCTGCAATCATCACTATCTTCAACCTGCACCGACACCTGGTCGTCTGCAATCTGTACGTATTTACGAATGACCTCAACAATTTCTTTTTGCATCATTGGCAGATAGTCAGGTTCAGTGCGCTTGCGGCGCTCATGCGCAACGATAATCTGCAGACGCTCTTTAGCAACGGCTGCAGAATTCGACTTTCCCTTTTTTAACAGATAGTCAAAAATTCCCATTATTTTCCTCCGAGCAACCGCTTAAAGAAACCTTTCTTCTCAGCTTCCAAAAAGCGATGTTCCACCTTTTCGCCCACTAAACGGCGCACCGCATCTGAATAGGCCTGACCAGCTGTAGACTGCTGATCAAGAATAACAGGTGCACCCTGGTTAGATGCCGCAAGTACAGCTTCAGATTCAGGGATCACGCCAAGTAACGGAACTGCAAGGATTTCTTCAACATCGGCAACACTTAACATTTCTGCGGTTGCTACGCGATGCGGGTTATAACGGGTCAACAGCAAATGCTCTTTAACACTTTTGCCCTGCTCTGCACGCATCGATTTACTTTGTAAAATACCCAGGATACGGTCAGAGTCCCGGACTGATGACACTTCCGGGTTAGTAACAACAATGGCTTCATCGGCAAAATACAGTGCCATCTGTGCGCCCTGCTCGATACCGGCAGGCGAGTCACAAATAATAAACTCAAAGTCTTTACTCAAATCATTCAGTACCGTCTGCACCCCATCCATCGTCAACGCGTCTTTATCACGGGTTTGCGAAGCGGGCAGAATATACAGACCGTCGGTACGCTTATCTTTAATAAGCGCCTGATTCAGTGAGGCTTCTTTGTTAATCACATTGACAAAGTCGTAGACGACGCGTCGCTCACAGCCCATGATCAAATCAAGATTACGCAAACCGACATCAAAATCTACAACGACCGTTTTGTGTCCCTGAAGCGCCAGGCCGGTTGCAATAGCCGCACTGGATGTTGTTTTTCCAACACCTCCTTTTCCGGAGGTTACAACGATAATTTTTGCCATCTACTTTTTTCCTCGACGAAAACGTACTGCCCTACCCCATTTCGGTGACCAGCAACGCATCCTCTTCTAAATATGCCTGTGCCGGCTTTTTCCAGCACTGTGTTTGTATAGTTTCCTGCATGACGAATCTGCCAGCGATGGAGATCAGTTCAGCTTCCATTTGCTGACAGAAAATCCGCGCTTCAGTATCGCCTTTAACCCCCGCAAGGGCCCGGCCGCGCATTGTGCCGTATACATGAATATTACCGTCAGCCAGAATTTCAGCCCCTTCACTTACCGGCGCCAGTATAATCAGATCACCGCCCTGGGCATAAACCTGCTGTCCTGAGCGCACGGGACGTGAGACCACTCGCGTTTTGTTGACCTCTGGCGTCGCGCCTGCTGGTTTTTGCTCGGGGGTTTCTGTCGCCCCGGAAGCCGGTAGCTCACTATCGGTTGACTTGCTCTGGCTGATATCAGACAGCCCCAGATCATTGATAGTTTCGCGTAAATCATTTACCTGCCCTTTTACTGCCATAGGCTGAAGCTGGTGTTTGCGACACAGTGTTACCAGCAACTCAAAGGCGGTTGCATCAATGTTACAACTTAATTGAATAATAAGGGAAGAACGAGTGAAAAACTGCGGAGCACTGGCGACCTTTGCTGCCAGTTGCGTGTCAAATTCATCAGGGTCAAACGTTATTATATCAAGCACAATGCTGGTTAGCGTTGTGCCTTTCATCCGAAAGCATTGCTCTGCCATTCGTGTATCCTGAACGTTGCTGACAAGCGCACGTGCCAGCGAACATGGTTAATCTATAGACTAAGGCCGTCAACTCTATCAAATTCCAGCCCTACAGCAATAGGCAGAGGGCCGGGATTGAAGTAACTGCTCAATAAATCAACGTTTATAGGGAAATAACAATACTTTACTCTTTTTGCTGGAAGGGAGACTTCTCGCGGGCCTTCATATTGCGCAAATCTTCAGGGGTATTATCAGCCACGAATGCCCCGCGATCACCTTTGGGCTTTTCGTCACCCACGGTGCTATCTGCGGATGTCTGCAGCTCAATAGCGGCGTTTACCTCTGCCCCGAGTAAGATGATGTACGCGGTCAGGTACAGCCACATCAATAATATGATGATGCCACCTACAGAGCCGTATGTTTTATTGTAACTGGCAAACTCACTTAAATAGAATGAGAAGCCATATGAGGCAAGTATCCACAGCACCGTAGCCATGATCGAGCCCGTGGTTACCCAGCGCCACTTAGCCGGTCTGCGATGTGGCCCGTATCGATACAACGCTGACAGACTCGCATTAAATAACAAGAGCATAATTGGCAGAGTGATAAAATTGGCCTGCGCGGTAGAGATAAACCCTGCTGTAGCCCAGCTTATCCATTTAGGCACGATAGTGATCAGCGCAAGGGCAAGAATGATGGTGAGGATAATGCTTGTGGTGCCCGTCATTCTGGCCAGCAGGCCTTTAAAAAAGTTTCGGCCTTTAGATTCGTTGTACGTAATATTGCACGCGGTTATCAGCGCATTCGCCCCTTTACTGCTGCTCCATAGTGAGAGCACAATAGAAAGAATAAGCCCCCAACTCAGGGTTGAGCTCGACTTTTCCGTCAGATTTTTTAGCTGCTCTTCCAGAATATAACGGCTTTGTGAGGGCACGACATCCACCAGCATAGCCATATGTTCTCTAAGCTCTTCGGGAGAAACCATCAGTCCGTACAATGATATCAGTGCGCCCAATAACGGAAATATGGCCAGCAAAAAGTAAAACGCCACACCGGCGGCTACTATAGGCAGATTATGCTCCTGCGTTTTCTTCACCACTCTTTTGCAAATGTGCCACCAGCTTTTAAGTGGAAGATGCAAAACCGAGTGTGCCACCGGCGATAATTTTGAACTCATGATTTCTTCGTCTTTTTTCCATCCTGCTATGTTGTACATCACAAAGTATGCTTAAAGATTACTTAGCACGAAAGAAAGCCATAAATAGTAAGGCAGGTCAAAATGGTACTGAAGGTGACCGCAAAGGCGGCCTCAGTATGAAGCCACCGTATGGAGCCCCGATTATGGAGCCACGTTATGGAAAATACTCAGCGGGCACCGGGAATAGCAGAAGCTGTAATTTGCGGGAAAGCCACTTCACTCAATACACTGCGCAGAGCTTCTAATTTTACCGGCTTAGTCAAAAAGGCATCCATACCGGCTTTGAGACAAGCCTGACGGTTAGTGTCTGAGGTATCCGCCGTCATAGCCACGATAAACATTTTGCCATCGATGCTGTAGGTTTCTTTGATAACCCTGGTCGCCTCAATGCCATCCATTACCGGCATTTCGCAGTCCATGAATACCAGGGTATACGGCTCGGTAGCACGCTCAATACAGGTTAACGCTTCTAATCCGTTAACAGCATAATCTGCGCTGACCTGAAGCTGAGAAAGCAAAGACTCCATCACCAGCCGGTTTATTTCATTATCATCCACTACCAGTAACTTAACATGTTCAAAGCTGGTGTTTTGCGGGCCGATATAATCTTCCTGGACCACCTCTTCCTGATTCACTGCATTTATAGGCAGTTCAACAAAAATGCGGGTGCCCTGCCCTTCGCGACTACTCACTTTCACGGTACCGCCAAACGCATCGCAAAGCTCTTTTACAATAGCAAAGCCCAGCCCGGAGCCCCCGTATTTTGACGATATACCTGAGTGCCCCTGCTTAAAAGGCTGGTAGAGACTTTCAATAGCCTGTTTGCCCATGCCTATACCGGTATCAGTTACCGTGACAGCAATCACCTCGCGCCCTGCCTTTTCCTTGATACGCGCTGTCAGACTTACATTGCCCTGTTCGGTAAACTTCACCGAATTATTAATCAGGTTAGAATAAATTTGCGTCATTCGCCCCGGATCCCCAAGTGCCCGTAATCCTTCCGGGAACTGCGCATCCACATTTAGCGTAAGCCCTTTCTTTTTCGCCAGGGGCTCGTAGAGATAAAACAGGTCGTCGAAAATATTTCTGACAGAGAAAGGCACCTCTTCAAGCTCAAGTTGTCCCGACTCGACTTTTGAGTAGTCCAGTACATCATTGACCAGCCGGACCAAAAGATCGGCACTGCGCATTGCAATAGCCACACGGCTTTCAATGATATCCTTGTTATTTTCGCCCTTGAGGGTCTGAAGCATGCCAGCGATGCCGTTAATTGGCGTACGCAGTTCGTGGCTTATTTTGCCAATCATTGCACTGCGGGCCTTTAGTAAACGCTCTGCTTCATCTCGCTTTTCAATTAACTCATGGCGTAACGACATTTGCGTGTCGATATCCTGAAAGGCGCCAAAGATTCTTACACACTGACCGTCCCTGAATTCCGGCCGGCCCTGCGTCGCGACCCATTTGACCTTACCGGTATAGGTTCTTAGCAAAATTTCCAGACTCCAGGGCTTACCGGTAGCCATCGCTTCGGCCAGCGCATCAGAGATGGTATCGCGGGACTCCCCTTCGGGATAAAATTCAATAGCGCTGACCAGATCTGGCTCATAATCGTCGGGAACCTCATGAATTCGCCGGGTCTGTTCTGACCAATAAATCTTATTGTTGATAAGATCAACTTCCCAGCCACCAATCAGCGCCATCTCTTCCATTTGTTGTTGCAGCTCAATACGCTGCTTTAGCTTTTGCTGCTCTATGTGCCGGGATATCTCCACACCTATCCATTGTGCAAACAGGTTTATGAAGTCAGTGTCATCAGTGCTGAAAGGTTTATTACGGGCTGAGGGAGAGGAGAAGTTAAGTGTTCCGTACAGCTCACCCATGACAACAATCCGGGCGCCTATATAGCTTTCCAAAAGAAACGTTTCATAACAGGGGTGGGTGGCTATAGTGGGCACCTGTGACGCGTTGGAAAAGGCCAGCGCCTCGTTTGCCTGCAATGTGTGCCAGCAATACGTTTGCCCGAGTGAAAATGACAGGCCGGGCACCAGTGCCGGATCGCTGGATACAACGTATTTTATCGTATATTCATCACCACTTATTAAGCTGACGATAGCATGCTGCTGCTGAAACTTTTCCAGTCCCAGCTCAAGAATAGCAATGATTTTTTGCTCGAAGCGCAACGACTCATCCGAAGTCAGTTCGTGCAACTTTTTAAGCATAACAACGACCGGTTATATCTTAGTTGATTCTACGCCTAGTGTAGATTAAGCCGCCGGGTAATGCACCGCTTAAAGGCTTATATTGCGGAAAAAAGAGACAGGTCCCTGTTCCAATTTGAAAGCGCCGCTTATATTCGCCAGTTCTTTAAAGTTCATTTTTTATACAAATATCATCCTACACATTTAAAACATCTTACGTATATTGTTAATAGGATGTAAAAGCTTAGGCAACGTAGGAGAAGTCAATGAGCAATCATCTGTGGGGACTATTACATCATCCTGATCGTGAATGGCGCACTATTAATGACGAACACGAAACCGTTTCTCATCTATATATGCACCACGTACTGTGGATGGCACTGATACCTGTTGTAAGCTCTTTCATCGGTACTACCCAGTTTGGCTGGTCGCTGGGAGGCGAAACCGACACAATCCAGGTAAGTTTCGAAACGGGTCTGCTAATTGGCGCCTGCTTTTACTTATTGATACTTCTGGCGGTTGCAGCGGTTGGCAGTATTATTCACTGGCTTGCCAGAAAATTTCCATCCCGTCCTTCACGGCATGAGTGCATTGTTTTTGCTGGCTATATTGCTACCCCCATGTTTCTTAGTGGTTTATTTGCGGTATATCCAATTATCTGGGTATGCGCGTTGGCCTGTATTGCGGGAATTTGCTACACGGCCTACCTTCTATATCAGGGAACGCCCAACTTCCTGGGTATCAGCAACAAGGAAGGATTTATTCTTTCCAGTACCATGATGGCTATCGGTGTTCTGTTGCTGGAAGTGCTGCTTATGGCTGTTGTGCTGCTATGGAGCATGGGTTCTGAACACAGTATTGTGTGGAAATTTCTGCACTGAAAACATTCAGAGCTGTTTACTTCAGGCGGGGGGTTGCACTACGGTGCGCCCCTGCTATCAGATGCTTTTTTAAAGATTTGTCATATTGCGCTTTTCATCCAGTCCGGGCTAATCCTGATAGCCACTGTTACCCGTAAGCACTTTATCAGTTTGCAATACGCCGGATTTCGCCGTTTTAATACACCACCCGGCTTTCATATAAATGATAAGGAGTACTATGTCACAACCTACGTTTTCTCAGAAGTTACAGGCCGGCAGTACCTTTCCCGATATCTCCGTTACCGATTTGCATGGTAAAGCGCATACGCTCGGGCAAACTGGTGAAGGTCAGGACTGGCAGCTGATTGTTGTTTATCGGGGAAAGCATTGTCCTATCTGCACAAAATATCTGAATAAACTGGCAAAACACAAAAACAAACTCATGGATGCAGGCGTAGATGTTATTGCGGTGTCTGCCGATAGCAAGGACCAGCTGGAAAGCCATTTAGACGATCTTTCAGTAGATTTTACGCTGGGTTACGGGCTTAGCGAAGACAATATGAAAGCGTTAGGGCTGTATATTTCAGCGCCCCGTTCAGAGCAGGAAACCGACCACTCCTTTGCTGAACCCGCTATATTTGTCGTCGATCAGGAAAATAAAATTCGTATCGTTGATATTTCTAACGCACCTTTTTCAAGACCTGATGTGGATATCCTGGTAGATGGTCTGCAATGGCTCAGAAAACCTGATAACGATTATCCAATTCGCGGTACGCATTCCTGAACCTGATATCGTAACGCAGCATACTTGTAGCGCTTCGTAGTGAAGCGCTAGAACCCGCTACTCATTTTCATCGCGGCAATCTTCACCCTGCAATTCAAACTCGACAGTCGTATGGGTAAAATCAAACTGCCCTAATGTATCTGCCACCTGCTTTTTTAGCGTACGATACTCATCAAGCGTTTCGCATTTTACCACTGCATGCAATGTTGCTATGTGATGCTCGCCATCCAGTGACCAGATATGTAAATGATGAATATCTGAAATAGCAGAAATATCCAGGAGCCGCTCTGATACTTTGCGTGTAATACTTTTTTCCGGTGCAGCCTGAAAAAAAAGCTTTACGGTACTTTTAAGATTGCGAAATACATTGAATAAAATAAACAGTGTGAATAGCAACGACAGCAGTGGGTCCAGAATTGGCCAGTCAACATAATGCATGGTAATGGCGACGATAAGTACCGCAACCCACCCCATCACATCTTCAATTAAGTGCCAGTTGAGTACCTTTTCATTCAGTGCCTGTCCACCATGAAGTTTATACGCTGCATAGCCATTCATTATTACACCCAACACGGCGAGTCCCATCATACCCTCAGTATGTGGCATCTGCGGTTCCAGCAACCGCGGGATTGTCTGCGTTAAAATCCACACTGAGCCAGCTACCAGCACCAGCGCGTTGATGAGGGCTCCAAGCAGACTCAGTCGCCGGTACCCATAGGTAAAAGAAGAATCTGCACCTTTTTTACTTAACTTATCGAGTAACCAGGCGCTGCCTATGGAAAGCGTATCTCCCAAATCATGAACAGCATCAGCCATGATGGCGGTACTATTTGTCAGCAATCCACCAATAAATTCAATGATGGTGAATGTAAGATTCAGCAAAAATGCCCATCCAATACGTGTTGACGTGCCGTGGTGATGATGATGTGCCATGTGTCAGTGTTCCTTTACAGCCTCAGGGTGCTTCTAGAATTCAATTCCGGGCAAAAATACGCGAAGTCTTCGGTATTTATGGCAATTTGTATAATTCGGTTCGCTTTAATCAGTACGTGCAACTGTAATGAGAATCAGGCGCAAAAACCATTGCGAATGATATTGATTCTCAATTGTAAACTGGTATAGTCATGCTTCACTTAACGTAATAAGAGAAGTAAGGAATGTTTAACAAAAAGCTTTTGGCCGTCGCCGTTGCAAGTTCTCTTCTGGTTTCAGCATGTGGTGGTAGTTCATCATCTGATAATGATGATCCTACGCCAACTCCGCCTCCCTCAAATTCTGCACCTACTGATATTTCAGTGTCTTCTACCAGTGTGGATGAGAATGCAGCAGGCGCAGAGATCGGAATGCTATCTGCAACTGACGCTGACAGCGACGAAACATTTACCTTTACCACGCAAAATGAACAGTTTGTTATTGATGGTACTACGCTTTCTCTGGCTGACGGTGTAGCCCTTGATTATGAGACGCAGACTACCGTTGATGTTGATGTGACTGTCACTGACAGCGGTGACGAGACCTACACCAAAACGCTGACTATCGATATTAACGACGCGCTGGACTTTTACGGGTTTGAAAGTGCCTTTGTAAATGGTGAATCAGCGGTTTCTTACAGCGGTCAGGTTGCGCGTCATCTGTTAATCAATGATTTAAATATCCTGATTGATACACAGTTAGGTGATACCGCAGCCTTTGATACCGACGGCAACTTCACGACCCGTGAAGATGTTATTGTGGCATTAAATTCGTATTTCGACGTGAGCGATTATGATGCATTGTCACAGCGCGCCCTGCTCACTACCACTGATCCGGCGGCAGTACAGCAAACGCTGGCAGATGTCTCATCATCCAGTAAAAATCTGGTAGGTAAAATTGCCGGTAATGATGAGGTCGGTCAACATAAAGACTGGAATAACGGCGAGTTTGTTGGTTGGGGTGATGCCGGTAGCACTACCCCTGAAGGCCTGGTGCGCATGTTTTTTAATGAGCTGGCAGATAATGCCGATGCACAATTAGGCGGAACCTTGCGTCAGGATCCTTTTGGTAACGACATTACTAAAATTTATCTTACCGATGACGGTCGCGACCTTAAGCAACTCATTCAAAAGTTTCTGCTTATGTCTGTCACATACAGTCAGGCAGCGGATGACTATCTGGACAGCGACACACCAGATAAAGGGCTGCTGTCAGACCACACTAACAGTGATGAAAATTTCACGTCTCTTGAGCACCAGTTCGACGAAGGTTTCGGTTACTTTGGTGCAGCCCGCGATTACCTTGAATACACTGACGAAGAAATTGCCAGTAAAGGCGGTCGTGACGACTGGCAAGGCTACCATGATACCGATGGCGACGATGCTATCGACTTCAATGCTGAGTACAATTTTGGTCAGTCTACCAACGCGGCAAAGCGTGATTTGGGTGCAACTACAGATACTGATTATACTGCTCAGGCGATGAATGCGTTTCTGATGGGGCGTGAATTGCTAAACGATACGGCAGGTACAGCACTGACCGATGCGCAACTTGAAGAGCTTAAAGAGTACCGTGACAGTGCATTGGATGCCTGGGAACGTGCAATTGCAGCTACCGTTGTTCACTACATCAATGATACCCACGCCGACCTTGACGCAATTGGTACAGATGATTTCAACTACAGCGATTTAGCCAAGCACTGGTCTGAGATGAAAGGCTTTGCGCTGGGCTTACAGTTTAATCCTTTCTCTCCTGTGACAGATGAACAGTTTGCCCAGTTACATGCTTTCATGGGTGACAAGCCAGTGCTGACCGACAGCGATGCGGTTGCTGCTTATCAGGCTGAACTGATGCAGGCTCGCGATATTCTTGAGCAGGCATATAGCTTTGATAGCGAAAATGTAGCCAACTGGTAAACCGACACGACGAACACCGCTGCCTTTCATAGCAGCGGTGTCTTTTTTATGGAGTCCCTATGAAACGTTCTTTACTGGTTAACACTATCGCTGTTGCGATGGCTGGTTTGTTAACCGGCTGCGGCGAGAGCACCAGCAGCGATACGGGAGCGCAGTATGGTAATAACAGTGCGCCGGAACAACCTGTAGAAAACAATTTCAACGAATCACTGCTACTGGCTTCAGTTGTAGATAATGTTTTACTGCCCACCTATAACAAATTTGCAGAAGATACCACTGCGCTTCAGGCCGACATAACGGCATATTGTGAAACGCTGACATCTGGCGATGCTTCTGATGCACAGGAGCAGGCGCAGCAAAGCTGGAAGGCAACGATGTCCACCTGGCAACTGGCCGAAGTCATGCAAATAGGTCCGTTAGCTGATAATGGCTATGCGCTGCGCAACAAAATTTATTCATGGCCTAACGTAAGTGCATGTGCCATCGACCAGGATGTGGTGCTGGCAGAGTCCGATGGGTATGATTTAACCACGCGAACGCCCAGCAGACGTGGCCTGGATGCACTGGAATATACGCTTTTTAATTCAGATTTAAATCACCAGTGTACCGTCGCTGGCACCGAGCCTGAGGGCTGGAATAACCGCACCGAGCAGGATCGACGTCAGGCCCGTTGTGCCTATTCGCAATTACTTGCACAAGATCTGGTGACGAATGCCAATACACTGGTCGCTGCCTTTGAAGGCGAACAGGGGTATGGTGAGGTTTTAAAAAATGCCGGTCAGCCGGATAGCCCGTTCGCAGTCTCTCTGGAGGCTGTTAACGATATCAGCGATGCGATGTTTTACATCACAGAGGTCACCAAAGACGCGAAAATTGCTACCCCGGTAGGTATCATCGCGAATGACTGCGGCACCTCCCCTTGCCCGCAAAATGCTGAATCGGTTTACGCTGACCACTCTTTAGAAAACATTATTGCCAACCTGAAAGGATTGAAAGCTCTGTACCTAGGCGGTGAAGCAGACAATACCGGGTTCGATGATTTTCTGAATGATGTCGGCGACAGCGATACTGCGACACGGTTACTTACTGACATCAATGCAGCTATCAGTCACGCCGAAAGCCTTACTGGCTCATATTCAACACTGCTAAGTGAGCAGACAGAGGATGTTGAACAACTTCACTCAGAAGTAAAAGATGTCACCGACACTGTGAAGACTGATTTTATCCAGAGTCTGGCCCTGGAACTGCCTGCCACTTCTGCTGGCGACAACGACTAATAAGAGCAGTTATTTTATGCAAAAGCACGTATTACGAATTCTGTCGGTTGCCGTCGCTGCAGCCTGCCAGACCTACTCAGCATCAGCCATGGCCGAGCCGGCTGATAGCAGTTTAGAGCACATTAGTATTATTGGTAGTCAGCAACAGCTTGATACCACTGCAGGTTCGGTCACTTTGATCACTGAAGAAGCACTTGAAGCCTTTGAGTTTGACGATATCTCAAGGGTACTTGCCACTGTACCCGGTGTTAATATTCGTCAGGAAGACGGTTTCGGACTACGCCCCAATATCGGTTTTCGTGGCGTAACGCCCGAGCGCAGTAAAAAAATTAATATCATGGAAGACGGCGTGCTGATTGGCCCGGCGCCCTACTCGGCACCGGCAGCTTACTATTTTCCTATGGTCAGTAAAATGACGGCGGTAGAGGTCACTAAGGGCCCTTCTACTATTGCTTATGGTCCCAACACGGTCGCCGGCGCACTGAATCTGGTCACCCGCCAGATACCTGGCGAACAAACTGGTCAGCTCGATATTGCAGGCGGAACAGACGGGTACTACAAAGGTCATGGCTATTATGGTAATACCATCAACGACCACGGTTTTCTGGTAGAAGGTATCGCCATTGGCAGTGATGGGTTTAAGTCGCTGGATAACGGTGGAGATACCGGTTTTGAAAAAATCGATGTGATGGCCAAATGGCGCTACGATTTGAGTACCGCGCACTATGATCAGTATGTGCAGGTTAAGGGTGGCTACAGTGAGGAAACCTCCAACGAAACCTACCTGGGACTGACTGACGACGATTTTGCTGAAGATCCCTATCGGCGATATGCTGCATCAGCGCTGGACAAAATGGACTGGGAACATAATCAGCTGCAACTGACGCACTTTCTGGCTGGCGACTGGTTTGACGTAACAACCCGTGTCTATCGCAACAACTTTGAACGCGCCTGGAATAAAATTAACGGGTTTGAAAGTTCTCTGGGCGGACAGATACCTACCCTGCAGCAAATTCTGACTAACCCTGCCACCGAACAAAACGCAGGGTATTACGGCATACTGACCGGACAATCCGACAGCACCGTACGCGAGAAAATTGTACTGGGCAACAATGCCAGAGAATATTATTCACTGGGCGTGCAGGTGGATATCAGCCTGGATTTGAATTTGGCCGGCTTTGCCCATCAGGTTGAGTTTGGCGCACGTTATCACAGTGATGAAATTCAGCGTAATCATACTGCTACCAACTATTTCATGCGCTCGGGTGAGCTGGCGCTAACCGGCGAGCCAACGCGTGCCACCACCACCAACACTGAGCAAACAGATGCTTTTTCTGTTTATGCCAGCGACACCGTATCCTTTGGCGCGCTTTCGCTGACCGCCGGTATCCGCGGTGAATTTATTGACGGCGAGTACCAGAACAGAGCACCGGGCTTCGAGCAGGACTTTCAAAATAAATCCACCCGGATATGGCTGCCCGCAATCAGCGCGTTTTATCAGCTAACCCGAGAGCATGCCCTGTTCGCCGGATTTCATCAGGGGTTTGTTCCGACCAGTCCTATTCAGTCGGCCTCTATTGACGTCGAGCAGAGTAACAACTTTGAAGCAGGCTGGCGCTTTATCCAGCCCACTCAGCGTGTTGAACTCGTTGGCTTTTATAATGATTACTCTAATCTGATTGAATCCTGTTCAATATCTGCCGGTTGCGATACAGATACCACGTTTCAGGCTGGCGATGTCGATGTGTACGGGGTTGAAGCGTCATACCAGCGTCAATGGCAGGTGATGAAAGACTGGTCGTTACCGCTTAATGTTACTTACACTCACACACAATCGGAATTTAATCAGACATTCTATTCTGAGTTCGCACAGTGGGGCTTCGTCGAAGAAGGGGCTTCTGTGCCTTATCTGTCTGAGAATATGGTGTCTGTGAGTCTGGGTTTGGTTAGCGACAAGGTTGATATCCATATTCTTACCTCGTATTCTGACAGCATGCCTGAGTCTGCGCAGCAGGCACTTACCGGGGATGTACGCGATAGCACACTGGCGGGCAAAGAGACGGATGCGCTACTGAATATGGATGTGTCAGCAGGTTATCAGCTAACACCGCAAAGCCGGGTGTATGCCAAAGTAACCAACCTGCTGGATAACGAAGATATCGTAAGCCGCCGTCCCTATGGTGCCCGCCCCAATATGTCGCGCCAGTTCCAGCTCGGTGTTAAATACGCATTTTAAACCTTTAGGGAGCCAGTGATGACAGACCTGCTGCTAACTGAATTCGGACAAATGGCGAAAGCTGTGCTTGATCCGAATAGCAGGTTATTTGCTGGCTACCTGCTCGGTGCACTGCTTATTGGCTTGCTGGTAACAGCCACTCAGTTTGGCCTGCGTGGTCAACAGGGTGCTGTAAGACAACTGTTCAATCGCAAAATCTGGTTGCATCGCTCTGCCCGGCTCGATTATCAGTTGTATGTGATAAACCGCCTGATCAGAGCGTTGCTGTGGGCACCGATAGTGCTTACTATGGTGCCTATCGCACTGGGTATCAGTGATGCTCTGGAGAGCGTTTTCGGCTATCAGCCTCCGGTTACGCAAAATAGTGTCATTGTTATCAGTGCATTTACGTTGATATTGTTTCTGTTTGACGATTTTACGCGCTTCTTACTGCATTGGATGATGCACAAAATTCCTTTTTTGTGGCATTTTCATAAGGTTCACCATTCCGCACTGGTACTGACGCCGATGACCGTGTACCGCTCTCACCCTGTAGAAAGCTTCCTTTATGCTACCCGCATGGCCATTGCACAGGGTTTTGCTGTGGGCATCAGTTACTACTTTTTCGGCACCGCGCTGTCGATGTTCGATATCCTGGGCGCCAACGCGCTGGTTTTTGCCTTCAATATGCTGGGCAGCAACCTGCGTCATTCGCATGTTAAATGGCGTTGGGGCAAGCTGGAAAAATGGTTTATCAGCCCGGTACAGCATCAGATTCATCACAGCACGAATCCAAAGCATTTTGATAAAAACTTTGGTACTGCGCTGGCGGTCTGGGATCGAATGTTTGGCTCGCTGGTGCTATCTAAGCGGGCCATGCGCCTACGCTTCGGGTTGGGCAGACAGGACGCCGGCCATCACAACGTTGTGCAGGCTTATACCCGACCATTTCACGATATAGGCACCTCTGCCATAGGCCGTTTCCGTCAAAACGATGCGCCCGAGCGCGGCACTACGCCGGTAACATCACATAATGACCCGACAGTGTAAGACTGAAAAATAAACTCAGCCCTGCTTATCAGGCAATATCACCCTCCACATTTTTTAAAGAAAAATTAAATTCTTAATTTACAAAGCCTAAATAAAAAGTTTTACACGTCATATACATAGTGCCCATCCGCGAAGTTACAGTTATGGCATAAGGTGCGCACTTATCGGTTGGTATACTGCTAGCCTGTTGTTTAAGAATGGTAAACGCATATTCTGAAGCTCACTGTAACAATGAGGTATTTATTATGACGTTCGGAAAGTCCCTGATTGCACTGGCTATTGCCACCACACTGAGTGCGTGTGGCGGTGGTGATTCACAAACTGAAGTTGCGAACAATGACACGCCGGATACGGCACCACCAACAGAACAGTCACCCTCGGGCTCAACTGTTATTGAAGGGGTCGTAACCGGGTTTGGTAGTGTGTATGTTAACGGCAAACGGTATGTATCAGACAGTGCAGCTTTTACCATCTCTGGTGAAAGTGGTGCTCAGGAGTCCGGGCTTAAAATGGGTATGGTCGTCAGAGTAATGGCGAACCAAACCGATGATGGTAGCGATCCACAGGCCACCGAAATTGTATACGAAGAAACGTTGCAGGGTTCTGTTAGTGCTATTGATAACGCCAACTCACAGTTTACGGTACTGGGACAGAATGTTTACTTTGATGACTTAACGGAGTTTGACGAAACCGATGCCGAGTTACTGACCGTTGGCGACATGGTCGAAGTGAGTGGTTACGCCACCGAAGATGGGTTCTACGCAACCTTCGTAAAACTTGAGACCGAAGATACTGATGTCAAACTGGCCGGTGAGATAAGCAGCCTGAATACCGATGAAAAGACATTCTTGATTGGTCAGCAACTCATAGACTACAGTCAGGCTACTTTCGAGGAGATGGTTATTGAAGACCTGACTGATGGCCTGGTGGTGAAAGTTGAAGGTACACTCACGTCAGAAACCTCCGCGGCACTTACTGCCACTGAAATAGAGGGCGAATCTGACGATCAACCACGTGATATGAGCGATATTGAAGATGTCGACATAGCCGGTGTAGTTACCAGCTATGATGAAGCAGCCGGGACCTTTAAAGTTAACCGTTACGATTTCGCACTAGATGAAGAAACTGACTTTGAAGATGGTACTCGTGAAGACTTCACGCAAAATATCTGGGTGAATATTGAGGGAAGCCTGGTCGAAGATAAATGGGTTGCCGAAAAAGTTGAGTTTAAAAAGCGCGATAGCAACACCAAAACAGAAGGCACGGTAACCAGTGTTGATGCTGACGCGCAAACGTTTGTGGTCAATGGCATTACGTTTGTCGCTGACGACGATACCCAGTATGAAGATGAGTCGGAACTGGAAGAACGTCGCTTTACCTTCGACGATATTCTGGTTAACGATTTGCTCAAGATTGCATCAGTTGAAACTGATGATGGTACTGTCATGGCGCTTAAAGTGAAGCGAATCGATGAGGATGACCGCGACGGTGAAATCAAAGGCAAGGTTTCTCAGGCAACAGCTGAAGGAATGACTGTCGCGGGCGTAGCCGTTACCTTTACCCAGGACACTGAGTTTGAAGGACGAGGTGATATGTCACTGGAGACCTTTTTGACTTACATCGATGAAAATGAAGCTGTTAGCGTCAAAGTGGAAGGTGATTATAGCGATACCAGCCTGGTAGCTGATGAAGTCAAGGTTATGCCAGATAAGGGTAAACCAGGAAAAGGTAACGAGGGTAATGGCGAAGATGAAGACGATGACGCTGAGGACACTGAAGTTTCTGTAGAAGGTCAGGTTGAAGCAATTTCAGAAACCTCTGTTACTGTCAGCGGCTATCAGCTACTTTTTGATGAGAACAGTGAACTGGAAGTTGACGGCGAAGACGTCAGTGTTGAGACATTCCTGGCAGCGCTGGAAACCGGCGCGGTGGTGGAATTTGAAGGTACCCTCACCGAAGAGGGTGCGGTACTGGTCGAGGAAGCTGAAACGGAAACTGACGAAGACACAGAGGAAGAGTAACTTTCAGAAAAAAACAGTGCAGCAAATCGCTGCACTGTTTCCTTATTAAGAGAAAACGCTATATAAAATACTAACCCGAATATTGAGAGTTTCAGCGGTTATATGCGCATATAAATTACAGTTCTTACATGTTCTCGCTGGTCGACTTGATCCAGTCATGATGACGTTTTTCGTCTTCATAATGTTCTGCAACTTTACTCTTTTCTTCGGCGTTCAGCGCGTCATTGTCAGCGGCCTCTTTATAGGCTTTCACCGTAATTTTCTCATTTGCCACCATTGCTTTAAGAATTGCTTTATCGCCAAGTAAGTCGGCGATAACAACCTTCCCTTCTGTTAAGACCCTTTTACTGTCAGGCCCGTCTACGACTTCTTCCCCACGCGAGGATAACAGCGTATTTAAGGTATCGGTGTGCGCCATATGGTCGCTTCTGTATTCCGCCAATTTGTCTGATATTGATTTATCTTCTAAGCGTTTCATTGCTTCTTCATAAGCTTCAATAGCATCAAAGTCCATTTCACATAATTTTTTAAGTGTTTTTGCGGCCTTATCCATTCGCTTTCCTCTTTCAATCTGTTGAAAATCTATCTTCAGATATTGATACGCTCGATTCCTGAATAGTTTACTCAATTGCCGCCAGGGCTCTGAAATTGACAAGTATTGATGAGATATTCCCCTGACGCTAACACTAATACCATCCCTTCTTTGTAAGACATTTGATTACATCGCCACACCATTGCGTGCTGATCCCAGCCGCTATTAGTACGATTGCGCTGTTTTTCGATGTGAACACTTATGTGCGATATAATTTCCATGCGACAATAGATAAAACCACTATTTTTTACCGTTATGAGTTTTTTTGCTTTACTGGCTTTAGCGTTCGCTATGTCAGCCGACGCATTTGCGGCTTCACTGGGTAAAGGTGCCTCATTACAGCACCCTCGTATTCCGAACGCGCTTAAAACCGGGCTAATCTTCGGTACTGTTGAGGGGCTTACACCGATTATCGGCTGGCTCATAGGAACGGCCGGCGCAGTTTTTATTGAGCAGTGGGATCACTGGGTAGCCTTCACCTTACTAAGCGGGCTTGGGTTACACATGATTATCAACAGTCTGAAAGATGATGGCGAGGAAGGTGAAAGTTCATCATCAATGACGCAGCATGCTATCGGTGCCACCATATTCACCGCGATTGGCACCAGCATTGATGCAATGACAGTGGGTGTGAGTCTGGCCTTTGTCAGTGTGAACATCGTGCTTGCGGCGGTGTTAATTGGTCTGGCGACAGCAACAATGGTCACCATTGGCACCCTGGCCGGACATCGACTGGGACGCTATATCGGAAATAAGGCCGAGATATTCGGTGGGGTCACGCTAATTATTGTCGGCGCATCTATTCTCTATACGCACCTTTCATAACGCTTAAAAAGACACGCCTGACTGATACAGGCGTGTCATGGTTGTTATCAGTTGCCCCAGATTTCGCTAACCAGTTCAGGATGATCCACAAACGGGTTGCGGTTCCCCTGAAAGCTGTACGCTGCATCATTTCTATCACGCTCTGCCTGGCTAACAGGATCCTGTGCATGCCATTGCTTGAGCATTGTTAAGAACCACGACTCGAATACCTGAGCGTCGCTGCCATCAAGTACCGCATCGCCATAGGAAGAATTGTACTGCCAGCCGCCAATGCTCGGCTCATAACGGGTAGCCATATAAAAATAAGCACGAGCCACATCACCTTTAAACGCATCGATAGGCTCAAAAACAGTGCCGCTATAACCCAGACCAGATGCCGCATTACCTAACCTCGAGCCGTTTAACGAGACATAACTGGCACTACCAACCTCACCATAAGGATAACTACTGCGGCGACCGTTGACATAACCATCTGTTGAAAACACATGATGAACATCTGTATTCATTGGTGCTACCGCACCACCAAACCAGCTACGCGGGAATGCATGCTCTCTGTTGTAGCAATCGCCTTCGCCGCTGTATGAACCGCACTGGTCTGCGCCGGCGGTAAAGTTGTACGGGTCATTACCTGTCGGGTTTTCTGAATAAAAATCCAGAATACTGCCATCGTTCTCGTAATACTTATCGTCGCCGTAGCTCTGATAAAAGGTCCACAGGTCGGAATAAGACTGGGTGCTGTGCCCTCTGATAATGTTATAAAGCTCTGTTTTAAGTGCAAAGCCTGTTAACCCGTCTGCACTGCTGTAGTAGCCGCTTAGATCTGAACCGCCACCGCCGGCACTACCAACTGAGAATGCAGTAACATCCTGCGCACCGAACTGCCCGCCACTTGCCAGAGTCTGTCCGGCCACGCTCAGCGAATACTGACCACTGCCGTAGCTGCAGCAAATGCCATCGCCATAGCTATCTGATACCGTTAATGTATAGTCACCGTCTGCCAGGCATACCGGTGTTTCGGTGGTCGTATTGCTGGCATAACCACTACCGCTTATCACCTGCTGATTACTACTGTCAGTAATTTGCCAGCTGGTTTCACTACCGTAATTATCTGTTGTTAAAGAAAACGTCCCGCTGCTTTGTGAACAACCGTTACCGGTGCCGCCAGATACTGCCGGACTGAAGTTGTCTATATAGACCCGCTCAACACCATCAAACCCCGTTTGATCATAAAAACGAAGGCCGACTTCAATAGTTTTCGAGGTCGATGCTGTATAGCTGTAAGACAGTTTTTGCCACTGTCCGGTCAGCGCTTCTGAGGAATAATTGTGATACCCATCCACATAAATTCGGGCCGCCAGATTCCCCTCAGTATGATAGACCCATACACTGAACTCATAACTTTTGCCCGCCTCTACGTCGACGCTTTGCCGAAAGTCGGTATCACTTTGAGCGCCTGTGAGTACATCTATCGCGGCTGCAGCATTGCCCGAATACGTCAGACTATTGCTTTGACTCACCGTTATGCCTGAATCTATCGTTGTCCAGCTATCCGGCCCGTTTGCTGACCAGCTTTCAAAATCGGCATTGGCGATTTGTGCGCTCGCCGCTAAAGGGAGCAGACTGGCTGCCGCAACCAATGGTCGCTTTACTGAAGATGCAAAAGTACGTTTCATAGCGCTTCCTGTTTTTATGCCAATTCGGACTGAAATGGCGTTGTTGGTTATTTAGCAGACAGTACCTTGGCACAGCTTTATGACAAGATAATAAAAAGCACGTATAAGTTTTTAGCAATTTGGTATAAATGTGCACACCTGTACTGGGCTTTGAAATCGTTTTTGCCGTAGTCAGCACTGTGCCTGTAACTTCATTATCGCTCGCAACACTATGATCAATATCAACGCAATCAGTAAGCGGTATTCAAATACCGATGCGCCGGTTCTTAGCAAGCTGAGCCTGACTGTCGCCGATGGAGAATCGGTGAGTATTCGTGGCGCATCAGGGTCAGGCAAGTCAACCCTGTTATCATTAATCGCCGGCTTCGAGTCCCCTGATAGCGGCTCTATTACCATTGGAAGCCAGACATTACCGTTTTCATCTGAAAAAAATGCAGACAGGTTCAGACGGCAGGCGCTTGGTGTTATTTTTCAAAGCTACAATCTGATTGAATGTTTGAATGTCTGGGATAACATCGCTTTCACCAGCCGTCTGAAGGGCAATAGCGATGATGAATATCAGTTGCATATTATGGGACTGCTTGGAATCACGCATCTTAAAAACAAGCCCGCGCACCAGTTATCTGGCGGAGAGCAGCAACGCGTGGCCATTAGCAGGGCGTTGGTACACAAACCCACCCTCGTATTAGCTGATGAGCCGACCGGCAATCTGGATGAAGCTACCAGTGATAAAGTGTCTGCAGCCCTGTACGACACCTGCCAGTCGCTCAAAACCACGCTGGTTGTGGTCACCCATAGTGATGATGTCGCGCGAATGGCCGGGCAACAGCGCTGGCTGAGACACGGGCAATTGCACAGTGAGCCGGCGTGATTAATCGTTTGCGAGTGGTGCTGTTCACCCTCCTTAACCTGGCCAGATATAAACCCTGGGAACCAGCACTCATTGTCATAGCGCTACTGATTGCTACCGGCGGCGTATCCGCAGTATGGCTTATCAATGAAGGGGCGCGTCAGGGGGATATCGCATCAGATAGCCCCTCGCTGTTTGCCAATGCGCGCATACAACAGGCATCTGATAACACGAGCCCTCTCACCCGTGCCGACTATGTCAGCCTTCGCCGCAGCGGGTTTACCGAGTGGATTGCTATTAGCGAGGATACCCGTTCGCTCACTTGCACTGGTGAGGCCGGCGCAGAAACACAAATATCCGGTTTTCGTGTGCTTGGTGCAGATATGCAAGCGGCACAGTCATGGCAGTTGGCCGACGGTAGTGTTGGAACCATAAACGCTCCAACTGGCATTACCGCCTTCGCCTCCCCGTCAACCGCATCACAGTTGCAATGCCCTGATGGTGTCATCAGACAAACCGGCGCCCCGATTACAACTGTTCGTGCGGTAAAAGGCATCCCCGATGATACCCTGGTGCTGCCTCTCAGCGCATTTTATACCGGTCAGGTTACAACTTCATCGCACCCGCTCACCGCGCTGCTTGCTATTAGTACTATCGATGCTGAACGCCAGCAAGCTGTTGTCGCTGCACTGCCCGATCATCTGCAATTCGAGCAGGCGGCTACAGCGCTGGATAAAGGCAACTTAAGCGAAAGCTTCAGGCTGAACTTATGGGCCATGGGCGTACTGATGGCAGTAGTGGCATTTTTTATTGTATTAAATGCCATGCTATTGATGTACCGCTCTCGTTTGTCTGTTGCTATTCGCCTGCGCCAAATGGGCGTGAGTGCCCGATTGCTGCAGGTAGCATTGTTAGCAGAGCTGGCGTTTTACTGCGTACTCAGCGCGCCAGTTGGTGTAATTGCAGGTTTATATCTGACGCGAGCGCTCACGCCGGCGTTACAGCAAACCTTTGCTAGCCTGTTCGACTCTGCATTTATCAGCCCGGCCCCTTTTCTGGCGCAGACAATTTCTGGCGCGCTGCTCATTACCTTTACCGCGCTAAGTATCTTTTGTATTGTCACCGGGCGACAGCTTACAAAGGCCACTGCAACTGCCTCTGTGCGACATTCTGACTGGCCACTTGTGGTACAGCTCGCTATCAGTGTTGCAATTATCCTGATCACCGCCTTATTGTTGTGGCTTGCAGATACAACCCTGTTTGCTCTAATCAGTGTCGCGGCCGTATTGCTGGGCGGCAGTGCATTAATTTTGTTGTGGTTGCCTTACTTAACCCGACTCATCAGTCATCTTGTTCCTTCCCGCTACCCGTTACTCAGCTACGTAACGGCAAGTTCTGTAAGGTTATCAGCAAGAACCCGGCTGGCCGTATGCGCCTTTTTTATTGCACTGAGCGCCAATATCGGCATGAACGTGATGACGGACAGCTTTCGGCAGGCAACGGAAAGCTGGTTATCACAGCGCTTGTCAGCACCGTCATACTTGTACACTGAAAAGCCCTATGAGGAAGTGATTGCTGCGTTACCTGACGCGCAACCTGTCTTTCGGGGGGTGAGCAGTCTGGCAAGGCAAAGGGTAACGGTCAGAAGCTTCCCGGTATCGGTAAGCGCCCGCCCCACCCTGATGCTTGATACGGTAATAAATGATGATAGCGCGCGGGCATGGCGTGACTTTAGCCGGGCAAGAGCAGTATTTGTTAACCAGCAATTTGCCTTAAAGTTTGATAAAAGTGTCGCTCAGAACGTTACCCTTGGCGCGGTTTACGCGGGCGAGTCGTCGCGCGGCCAGCCGGTCTTATCTTCTGCTGACTATACTATCGCGGGGGTTTATCCGGATTATGGCAATCCCAGCCCGCAGGTGCTTTTACCGGTTACTCACTTTTCACCGGCACAGGGGTTTGCAGGGGTGGTCGCACTTTATAACAGCACAGACACTTCGGCTCTTGCGCTTTCTGATATGGGTGATACCTATATTGCTTCACAACTGATAGCACGCTCGATGGAAACATTTGATCGTACCTTCGTGGTCACCGACGCGCTGAATATAGCCACATTACTTGTAGCCGGACTATGTTTTGCTATTTCTGTTAGTGTGTTGATGATGGATTTGCGGCCTCAGCTTAGCGTGTTGCGGGCGCTGGGGGTACATCAGTGGCAAATTAAACTCACTTTGCTGGCCCAGTATATGGTGTTCTGTTTGCTTACAGCGCTACTGGCAGTACCATTTGGCATTCTGCTGGCCTGGGTATTTATCAATCAGGTAAATCGATACGCGTTTTACTGGCACTACCCGATGAGTCTTTCATTGGATGTGCTGATGCAGAGCGTATTTATCAGTCTTGCTGTGGTGCTGTGTGTACTGTTACTGCCAGTTGGCCGCATCAAAGCAAAGGTAGACTTACGGCAGGAGACAGCGGTATGAAAGTACTTATCTATCTGGCGATACTGGTTTTTCTTGCTGCCTGCTCAAAAGAAAGTGAACGAACCAGTCTGTTCAGTGGTACCGGGGAAAGCGCAGCAAATGCAGAGCGCGCAGCGATATCAGTAAACCATCCAGTCAGCCTGCCTGCTGATCACGCCAGTCACCCCGCCTATGAACTAGAGTGGTGGTATCTGACCCTGGTGCTTGAAGATAAACAGCAGCAACCGTATGGTGTGCAGTTTACGCTGTTTCGCTTTGCTACCAACCCGGGTTATGTAAGTAACTGGTCTGACACTCAACGGTGGATGGGGCATGCCTCGCTACATACCCCTGCAAGCCATGCATTTGAATCACGCTTTGCAGCAGGCGGCGTAGGCAATGCGGGCGTAAATTCCCAGCCTTTTAATGCCTGGATAGATAACTGGCAATGGCAGAGCGAAACTGCTGCGCCCTTTCCGGCGACACTGCGCTTTACTATAAACAAAAACACGTCCCTGTCGTTCGACATTGAAAGCAACGGCCCTTATATCAGACATGGAGATAGTGGCGTGAGCGTCAAATCCAGAGACGGCAGGTTCAGATCCTACTATTACAGCCAGCCCTTTTTAACTGCCTCCGGCACGATAAAACATAATGACACCGAATACACAGTAGCCGGAAAGGCCTGGTATGATCACGAGTGGACCAGTCAGCTGGCTCGAAAAGAGGCGCTGGGCTGGGACTGGTTTTCTGTGCACTTTGATAACGGCGATAAGCTGATGGCATTTCAGATGCACGTAGATGATGCGGCGCCTTATACCACAGGCACCTACATAGAACGAAATGGTAATGCGCATACTCTGACTGATGCTGATTTATCTATTCAGGCTACCGGGACCGAAATAATTAACGATAAGCCCGTACCGGTGAACTGGCGCATAATCAGTCAAAAGCATGATATTGATATCACTATGTCCCCCTTTAAATCAGGACAGTGGAACCCTGGCCAGTTTGCTTACTATGAAGGCCGGGTTGATGTATCAGGTACTCACACCGGGGCTGGCTTTATGGAACTCACCGGGTATCAGTAAACCGACCACTTGATGTGCTTTGTTAATGATGTCAGCGCGGCGACGCCCAGTGCCGAGTTACCCATATGGTTAAGGGCCGGCGAAAATACGCAAATCGAAAAGCGCCCGGGAACCATTGCTATAATCCCGCCGCCTACACCACTTTTGCCAGGCAATCCGACCTGAAAAGCAAAGCTACCGGCTTCATTATACATACCGCTGGTGGCCAGCAATGCATTAACCTGGCTGGTTTGTTTCGGGCTTAAAATCTGCTCTTCGCCGCATTGCGAATAGCCTCTGTTAGCCAGAAAGCTTGCTCCGCGGGCAAGATCGGCACAGGACATTTCAAGGGCACAGTTATAAAAATAACTGTGTAAAACGTCTTCTACTTCATTTTCGAAATTATTGAAAGCTTTCATTAAATAGGCGGTTGCTGCGTTTCTTGCCCGATGCTCAAACTCAGAATCTGCCACAATACGATCAGCGTTAATTTCCGGGTTACCCGATAGCCGCCTTACAAAGTCGCGCACGGCCAGATGCGGTGAGGCAAAGCGGGACTGGTTCATATCGCTAATCACCAGTGCGCCGGCATTGATAAACGGGTTTCTGGGAATACCATTTTCATATTCCAGTTGCACCAGTGAGTTAAATGGTAAGCCAGACGGTTCACACCCTACGCGGTCCCACAACCCTTCCCCGTAATGATTCATAGCAAGAACCAGATTGAATACCTTGGAGATACTCTGAATAGAAAAAGGTACATCGGCATCGCCTACCGTGAACACATTACCTTCATTATCACAGATAGCGATACCAAACTGACGCGGCTCGACACACGCCAGCGCAGGAATATAGTCTGCGACCTTGCCCTGCCCCAGCATTGGGAATACTTCCTGATAAATGTTGTCCAGTAACGACTGCATCGTATTTGTCATACATCACCTGGCTTGCACAGCCCCTTTGTTGATTCAGTTTTTTCAAAGACATCGATTGTGCCGAAGCTGTATACGGCATCAGTGGAAAAAGTGTTTGAAAGAAAAGGAATTTAATAAGCTGTACGATAGCCTGGCACGCGGGGACGCTTACATGCCAGACAAATGTGATGCGTTAATGCCCGTAGCTGACCACGCGATGAATTATCCAGCCCTGTTCAGTTTGTTTCCAGATGTGGGTAAATCCGAAAGTGCCACAATCGTCTTTGCCGTTTTCCTTATGGCAGAACGTATGCTGCCCCTGCTGTATGGCACCAAAATCTTTTATCGGATAGATTTTGACGGTATCAGGCTCTAGCGTTCGGGTCAGATCCGGAACACGCTGACACAGACGTTTTGAAGCTTCCATTGTCTGCTCATAATCCGTCACCCCACCGGTATCGTGATAAAACTCAAGCTGGGGTGAAAACATAGACGCCATTTTGTCGATATCACAGCGATTAAATGCATCGAAAAACGTGGCATCCGCTTGCGTAATTTGAGCTTTAAGGGAGTCAGCCGCCTTACTGTCTTTCGCCTGAGCGGGAATAGCGATAAACATGGCCAGCCCTGCCAGTATTAAATAACGGTGTGGTATAAACGCCATATGAAATTTCTCCAGTAGTGGTGGTCGTAGCCAACTTTTAAGCAAGTTAACCATTTTCCAGTATTAACAAAGACCTACAAAGAGAAGTAATCAATAATCGTTCCACTGTTATTAGTGCAAAGAACGATTAAACCCACATCAATACCGCACTGATTATTACTCCGGTTATCAGCAACTGTACCAGGCAGAACCCCATGATATCGCGGGCCTTTAATTCGGCGATAGCCAACACTGGTAACGCCCAGAAAGGCTGTATAAGGTTGGTCCAGGCATCCCCCCAGGCAACAGCCATGGCAACACGATTAATCTCGGCGCCCAGTTGTTCTGCAGCGGGCAGAATAACTGGTGCCTGAACAGCCCACTGCCCTCCGCCGGACGGGACAAAAATGTTCACGATACCGGCACTGAGAAAACTTAGTACTGGTAAAGTCTCTGCGCTGGCGAAACTGATCAGCCATTGCGACAGACTTTGGGCCAGGCCAGACTGCACCATTACCGCCATGATGCCAGCATAAAAAGGAAACTGAATAACAATACCCGCTCCTCCCTGGATTGCCTGTTGCAAACTGTGTAACAAGCGTCGCGGTGTACCATGCAAAACAATAGCGCTGAATAAAAATAAAAAGTTTACGATATTCAGGTTCAGCCCACCGCCTCCGGCAAAATAAACTGCAAGATAAATCAGACCACTGAACCCTACCAACTGCGCAAGGATAACACTATTCTCCAGTTTATCTGCAGGCCGGTCATTACTGGCCGCCGGCAGGTCTGACTCCTGAATTTTGCGCACATCCACATGAACACTGTCACTACCTTTAGGCAGCATCAGCCTGTTCACCAAAGGAATAGTAACGAATAAGATGGCGAGCAAGACGAGGTTAAAATCTGCGAAAATAGTTTGGCTGGTGCTGATTACGCCTATCTGCGACTCGGTAAAATGGCCTTCAGTTGCAATGGTTAAGGGCACTGAGCCGGCCAGCCCACCATGCCAGACAATAAAACCAGAGTAGGCACTTGCTACAAGCAGACGGTAATCCACCTGAATGCGCCGGGCCAGCGCTTTTGCAAAAAGCGCCCCAACAACCAGGCCAAATCCCCAGTTCAGCCAACTGGCAGCTAACGATACCAGCGTGACCAGAACAATAGCCTTTCCGGGAGTTCGGGCCAGCGCCGCTAATTTGTCCAGACCTCCTTTGATCAGCGGCGTACTGGCCAGCATGAAACCGCTCACCAGTACTAAAAGCATCTGCATAGAGAAGGTAAGCAAGCCCCAGAACCCCTCACCCCACTGGCTTATCACTGCTTCAGGCGATTGCTGTTCCACCAGCATTGCTGCAATAAATACAACCAAAGTCAGAAGTAACACAAAAATATAGGGGTCCGGCAGATAGCGATCTACCAGCTTTACAAAGGGTCGTGCGGCAGCATGGAGCATGAGGGCAACTTTCAGCTTGTTATCAGTGTGTTAACCATAACGAAAACCGCAGGTCACAGACAAGTAAAAGCGCAGGACAGAAAGGCAGCTATTTAATCTTCTGCGAAGACTGTTTTTAAGACTTTCTTCCCAAGACAATACTCATCACCAATAATGCTACCCCGTCATGCCAGTGTCGAACACACTTGGTTCCTGCCGCTTTGCTTGGCCTGATACAGATATTTATCAGCCCGTGCGATAGCACTTTGCAGATTACTGCTACGACATTCCGTGACACCGAAACTACAGGTGATATCAATATCGGCGATAATTGAAGAGGCTATCTGGTTGCGAAACTTTTCAGCGAGCTGACTGGCGTCACCCAACATGGTGTGAGTACAGATAATAAGAAATTCTTCTCCCCCCATTCTGATGAGCAAGTCCGAATGCCTGATAGATGCTTTTAACATGTCACATAGTGCAACAAGTACTTCATCGCCCTTATCGTGCCCAAAATTGTCGTTAATTTTCTTGAAATGGTCGACATCAAGATAAATAAGGCTGTGGGTGTCAGAGTTGTCGATATCATTCAGTTTCAGCATCAGCATGGCATGAGTCAGTCCCGCCCGATTAAGAACACCGGTAAGTGGATCGGTTTTGGCAACTTCCGAAAGCTTTTGTTTTTCGACGTACAGCTGACTGTTTTCTGCGTGTAACTTCAAATTTTTTGCTTTATGCGCCTTTGATGAATGATAAAGGCCAAGCAGAAGTCTGATAGAAAAGAATGCGGTTACGATAATCCAACAAGCAATAACCATAAAATACATTTGCGTTTTACTTATCGCTTTACCGGAAAGTATGGCGGAACGGAGAACTATCTTAACCGAGCGGCTTTGTGCATTGTCGCCGGTCGTCAGGCGAAGTTTGGTCACGTTCTTCATATTGGCCTGGCCCTGAAGATCGTCCCTCGGAAACTGATAGATCCACCAGGATGGTACGAAAAAGCTGCTTACTGAAATGGAATAGGATGATTTACCAGCAAGGATATTAAGCGGTTGCATATTTGCTCGCTCACGCTCTTCGGGTTGATATTCCTTATTCAGCAGGTAAACCAGTAAGGTGTCGTTGACGGGTGTTTCATACTCAACATCCAGCTCAAGCGTATTGAACCGGGTAATATCGACGCCCTGATTTCTGGCTGCAACATTTAGCGTAAATCCACAGAACGCATGGGTAAAGTCATTATGATTTACATTGCACTGCAGTGTCACATCCCCGTCACTGCCCGAAACAGTGCCGGCGCTGGTACCACCATTTATCCGGTCGGAAAACAGTGTGGCTGTACGACTGGCATCAGCAAGCAAATTGTGTTGAATGTTCATGCCCACATGTTGCCATATCATCAGTGCAACAGTTGCAATGCCCAGCAATAGAAAAATGCCGGCTACATTTAAAGATCGCATAATAATCAGTACTACTCCAGCTGATTATGCTACCTACGGCAGCGTATTTTATACTTCCCGGCAGAATGAATGTTCCATGCTCATCTGCTTTCCAGCCTGTAAGAGTAGTCCTTTTTCTCTATATTTCCTCTTTATTATAAATTTTTTCTTAATACACATAAACATTCAATTAACAAATGCTTCATGGAGCGCGCGGTTTATCCTACTGCGAAAGAATGAGAAATTTTGCTATCGGGCCTACATTTCCATTCTGGAAAGCCTCTGAAGAAACCGGTAGTAGTTTGTCGTAAATGCGACGAAATCCAGCAACATCAAGTTTTGGGGGACATAACCTAGATCTCTCACAGATACATAAAAAGTGTAAAATATAATTTGATCATCTTCCGATTCTGCACTAGGCTATTTTTTAACCACCCGATAGATAAGAAAAAATTTACATTAGTTCATTTTTTCTCACAACCTGTCAAAAAACTAACCGGATGGTTATCATCAAAATATCATGCCTCTTTTATGCTTTAAGGCTTGAGAAGTAAGCGTGCGCTAACGTTCTAAATAATAACAACCCGGAAGTGTCATAATTTTTTACAAGCTCAGGATGCACCCCGTCGCCCAGTACTTTTATCCTAATGAAAAATAATGATAAAAAATTATTGGTGCGAAAAATGCTGTACAAATTTCAAACAACAACAGATGGCGGTGGGTCTTCTGTATCTTGATGTTGAAAAATAAAGATAATAATAAGAACAGCGTGTCATTTTTCATTAGAACAGTGTGATTGCTTACTGCCTTAAATTGATAAGCTAAGGGTATAGCTGTGAGCAAGAACAATTCACTTTTAACCATCACTGGCACACAGCCTGTGCTGATGAATGAAGTCAGCAGCATGATTGATGCATATATTCCTGCTGAAACCTGTGCCTTTTCAGAATTTACGTTTGATAATCAGAATGCATCGCCGGTAATGGCGTATGTTATGGGTGATTTGACTGCGAAGCATGCGTATAACCTGAAAATATTAAAGGACCAGGGGTGTCAGTTTTTACTGGTGTTTGCTGAACACCTGACAGTTCCGGCGATGTGTGATCTTTTGCGCTCACATGTCGATGACGTTGTACTAACGCCATTACGACACTGCGATTGCGAAAGACTTCAGGACAGTATTCTACCACTGCTGGGCAAGGACAGCGTCAGGGTCGATGCACCTTCACCGGCACCGGTTGATATGCTTAGTAGCCAGAACGTTATTAATTTTGAAGAAATTATTCAGCTCATTGAACAACATTTCTGCGCCAAGCTTTCATTACAGCGTATAGCCCGGGAGCTCAATTTAAGTCCCAGTCGCATCAGCCACTTGTTTAAAGACGTATGTGGTATGGGCTTCAGACACTATCTGACGTACCGTCGGCTTGAAGAAGCGGAAACGCTGCTTATTGACCCTAAAGCCAGTATCACCAGCGTAGCCTTTGGTCTGGGCTTTTCCAGCCCATCACATTTTTGCCGGGCGTTTAAAGACTCTTTCGGCCTGACGCCGAAAGCGTACATGTCGGGTAATCGGCATTTTCAGGTAGATGAGGCCTTTAACCGATACCAGCATCTGCGACTAACCATTCTGCCCGAGATCAGCAGACTGGCCAGCCAGACTGTGCCCCCTACACGTATGCAGTTAAAAAGTGTAGGTTAAACATGGGCGGCGTTATTCAACGCTTATTAGCGGGGTTAATCATAGTCGTATCCAGTCAGGCAATATGCGAGACCGTCACAGATAAAAGCCATCAGGACCTGTGGTTTAACGATCATCATCAACTCAACTTATCAGGGGTTGAACTGGTCAGTCTGTTAGCCGACTTAGGTATGCGAAAAAGCGCGCAGCTACTCCCTTCAGAACAAAGTAACCCTGCTATTACCGCAAAATATCTGACCAATCAGTTACTGGCTGTCAGCCAAATAAAAATTGGTCACCAAATTGCAACCTCATCACTGACCGCTGATGATATCTGGCAGGCACATGCCGGCAATTCACTGGCGGCGTTAATTGATAACCAGTTACCACAGTTTTCTGAAGTGCTACAGTTAAGACAGGCCATTGCGACTATGCGTCAGCGTGCGTTACTTCCCTGGCCTCACATTAATGAAAATTTCTCTTCACGGCTGGGACAACGTCATCCGCAGGTTAGCGCGCTGGTTAACATGCTAAGTCAGTTGGGCGACTATCCTGGCGCGCCCGCCAAATCAACAGGGTTTACCCCAGCGGTGAAACGGGCGCTGCAACGTTTTCAGCAGCGCCATGGTCTGTCTGCCAGTGGTCAACTTGACCAGGCCACAAGAGAGAAACTGCGCTTTAGTCCATCTCAAAGACTGGCTGTGTTGCAGGAGAATCTGCGACGCTGGCTTTCACTGCCAGCTATAGTCCCTGCGCAATATATTTTGGTGAATATTCCGGCCTATACATTGTATTACCGTGATAAGGGCAACACTGTTTTCAGTATGCCGGTGGTGGTGGGACACCCTGATACACCCACGCCCATCATGCTGACAGAAATTGACAGGGTGACACTGAATCCGCAGTGGACCCCCCCTGCCAGTATCGTACGCAATGAGCTGCTACCTCGACTGAACAGGGCTCCCCATCTTATGCAGGCAGAAAATTTTTACTGGGTGGATCGCGATGATCGCCGCGTCATCACAGATATTAATACGCATCAGTCTGGCGAGACACTGTATCAACGCAATCTGCTGGTACAGGGACCGGGCCCCAGCAACGCGCTGGGTAAATGGCGCTTTAATATTAAAAACAACGATGCTATTTATTTACACGACACTCCGGCTAAAGCCTTTTTCTCTCAGTCGCAGCGGGCCTTGAGTCACGGCTGCGTGCGCATCGCCAATCCGGGAAAACTGGCGCAGGTGCTGCTTGATCGAGATCTTGAGCCCGCCGTTGGCGCATACCAATCCCCGGCCACTCGTCATGTGCGCCTATCACAGCCTGTCGCCACTTACCTGAGTTACCAGACTGTGCAGATTCGTGATGGCATCATTGAATGGCTGCCTGATATCTATCAAAAAGACGTTGCGCAATTAAATACCATCATTGCGCAACGTGGTGACACATTACGCAATTAGATACAACAACCCGCAATTTGGTGTAAGCGATTGCACCCTCTTTCTCGCTAAGCTTTTCATACCAACTAATCAGAGGTTCAACACTCGTGATGATTGGGTGGATCACTCTTTTACACCTATGGAGAAAGGTATGAAAAACGCCAAAACTTTATTACAGGATTTTATTCAGGACGAGTCCGGCCTGACAGCCGTTGAATATGCGATTGCGGGCTCACTGGTTGTGGGTGGATTGGTAACTGCATTTACACAATTAGGGACAGTAACGGAAACAACTATAAATGAGCTATGTACAGCAGCTGACGGCGGAACAGCAGACGGCTCGTTGACCGCAGGTTGTAACTCCTCTACTGCAGGTGGCTAATATAAAGCCGATACTTTAGTACTTTTGAGGGGGAGTGCCGCCCCCTCATTCACTTTTTAAAGGAGACTGTCATGTTGTTGGTATTAACGCTGATATCCATCTGTTTCATCCTGGCCATCTTCTTTGATCTTACCACCATGAAAATTCCCAATAAGCTTTGTCTTGTGTTCATGGTGATCGGATTAGCCCTGAATATGGCGCTTACCGGTTGGCAGGGGCTGGGATACTCACTTTTAGCAATTTGTCTGATGTTCGTTCTTCTTTTCCCGCTGTTTGCATTTCGGCTGCTTGGTGCAGGCGATGTAAAACTAATGATGGCAGTGGCCGCACTATCCGGACCAACCATCGCCCTATGGTCCCTTGCCTGGGGCATTATTGCAGGTACCTTATTGGCCATTCTTCTTGGCGCACGTAAAGCCGGCCTGACAGGTGTCAGAAAGACCTTTACCCGCTACTGGCACTGCTTATACCTGCGGCGCTATTTCAAACCAGATTCTGACGAGCTGGCCTCTCAGCCCGTTCCCTATGCCCCCGCGCTGGCGGTGGGGTTTGTTATTACCTGTTACCTCGACCCTGCGCTGCGCGGTGCAGTCACCGCACTATTTCTATAACAATAAACCGGACAGGTGAGCCTATGTCATACCTACAGCAACAACACAATGACAATGAATTTTCCGGAACAACGGATACGGTAAGCGATTTATCTTTGTTTTCTGCCAATGCCGCGCCGTCTGAAACTCGCAGTACCTCAACAAGTCTGTTATCAAAGCCTACAACTGTTGAAGCCACCGGCCTTCCCTCTACACTGCTGATGGATTTAGTCATCAAACACCTGTACGTGCAGCAGGTGGCCACACTGGAAAGTTTAAGTGAAAGCATTCATCTTCCTGGGCGCTTAATACAAGTGCTGCTTGCTGATGCCAAACAGATGATGTGGGTAGAAAATCGTTCGGCAACCCATCAGGCCCGGTTCAGTTTAAGTGGATCTGGTAAAGCGCAGGCAGAAAAAGCCTTTCAGCACAGTGGTTATGTGGGTGCGGCCCCCGTGCCGCTTAAAGATTATCAGGCCATGGTGAATGCCCAAAGTCATCGCAATACGCAGGTGACCAGTGGTCTGATGGCGCTCAAGTTAGCTGGTGAATCTTTTGAAAGCGACGCCCTTGAGGCCATGGGAATGGCACTTAATTCCACCAAACCGGTTTTGCTTTATGGTCTGCCCGGTACCGGCAAAAGTTATTTATGTCGCCAACTGATTAAAGTGTTCGATGATGAAATCTTCCAACCGGTCGCCATCGAGGTCAACAACCAGATTATTCAGCTTTTCGATCCTCAGGTTCATCATCTGAGCCAGCGTACCAGCGATGCGCCAGCCGATAGCCGTTATCAGAAAATTAAGCGACCACTGATTGTCACCGGTGGTGAGCTGACCCTGGATATGCTGGAAATTAGCTTCGACACCACGCGCCAGCTTTATAAAGCGCCTCTGCAAATGAAAGCCAATAACGGTGTGCTGTTGCTGGATGATCTGGGTCGCCAGCAGATGTCTCCCTCCGCGCTTTTTAATCGCTGGATTATTCCCCTTGAGGAGCACAAAGATTTTTTGAGCCTGACCAACGGCACGCACTTCGAGGTGCCCTTTGAACTGGTCATGCTCTTTTCCACCAACCTGAATCCGGCAGACCTGGTAGATGATGCATTTTTGCGCCGGCTTGGATACAAAATTCAGATGCGCCCATTAACGCGGGAAAAGTACAGCGCCTTATGGCAGCGGGTAAGCAAAGCATTTGGTCTTGACTGCGACCCGCAAACACTGGATTACCTGGTTTCGCACTACCACCAGCCAGAATCCAAACCCTTTTTACCCTGTTATCCCAGAGATTTACTCAGCATTGTTAAAGACGCCACGCGCTTTAATGAGCTGCCCCCCATCGTGACGCCCGAACTGCTTGATGATGCATGGCGCCACTATTTCGTGACCGCAATGTAAGGATAAAACGATGACTAAAAATACCTGGTTATTCCTATTGCTGTCTGCGGTATTTGGTCTGGGCGCGGTATACCTGGCCAATAACTGGTTGTCAGATGCTACAGACCGCCCTGAAGCTAATTATGTTCAGGTGGTAGAGGCTGCGCAGACGGTATCGGTGGGTACTATTTTAGAGGCGAAGCAGCTTCGCGTTCGCACCTATCCGCAAGACCTGGTGCCTAAAGAAACCTACACCGGTTTGGAGCAGGTGGTCGGCAAAGTTGCCAGAGAGACGCTTTACGCCGGCGACTTTGTTCGGCCCGAGCGGGTTGCCGAAAAAGGTGAAGGAAGTTCGCTGGCCAGTCTCATCGGCGACAGCAAGCGTGCGCTTACCATTCGGGTTAACGATGTGGTTGGCGTGGCGGGTTTTCTGCTCCCCGGAGACAAAGTTGATGTGCTTAATACTTTTAGTCAAGTGGGAAAAACAAAACGAGATACGGTAACAGAAGTAGTACTGGCGAATGTAAAAATACTGGCAATCGATCAGACCGCCCAGAACAACGAGAACCGTCCTCGCGTGGTGCGGGCAGTGACTGTGGAAGTTACGTTGGAACAGGCAGAAGTACTCATGAATGCCCGCTCCAGAGGTGGTTTGCAACTGGCGTTACGAAACCCTGTAGATAACAGCAAAGTGGAGCTGGCACGCTTCAGCGACCCGGTCGAGGAAGAAAAAGCGGCAGTGGCTGCAGTGCAGCCAGCGCAAGTAGCTCCGGTACTGACTAAGCCTAAAGTTCATCTTATTCGCGGCATTGCAGAGGAAATCATTTCTGTTGAATCAGACCAGGCCGGAGGTAGCCCACAATGAAACCGTTTCCTGATACTTACAAAGTCATCGTCGCGTTGTCTATAGGCGCCTTCGTCTGGCTGATCGTGAATATATCATTAGCGCATGCCGGAGGACCGACTATGGATAAACAGCGCATTGTGCATGTGCCTATTTATAAATCCAAAAACCTGCAGCTGAACCGTAACGCCGAACGCGTATCAGTGGGAAACCCGGCCATCGCTGACATCCTGATCTTACGCCAGAAAGAGCTCTATGTGGTGGGTAAAAAACTCGGAACCACCAATGTGATGGTCTGGAATGAAGACGATGCATTAGTGGACGTTATCAATATCGAAATTACCCATGATTTAGTCAGCCTGCGGGAACGCTTACACAACTTTTTGCCTGAAGAGGATATTGAGGTTCATACCTCTCAGGGTCAGCTGGTATTAAGCGGCGAGACATCGTCACTGATACAAATGAACAAAGCTGTTGATCTTGCTAACGCGTACACCGAGTCGGCGGGCGGTGAAGAGGCTGGCAGCCAGGTGCTCAACCTGCTTAGTGTCGGTGGCGGTCATCAGGTGATGCTGGAAGTGGTGGTAGCGGAAATGAGTACTGAGGTTAGTCGCTCATTCAATGTCGATATGAATGTACTGAGTATGTTTAACGACAATAATTGGGATGCCAGTCTCATCCGCGGCGCAGACTTTTATAACTTTGTTACTCAAGGGTCGCCCTATGAGTTTGCCAATGGCATTATCGGTGAATATATCGACGGCAATGTGTTTTTTAATGTTGCACTGGATATTGCTAAAGAAAATGGTATGGCCAAAATTCTGGCCGAACCGAACCTTACTGCACTAAGCGGCCAGAAAGCCGAGTTTTTATCTGGCGGGGAGTTCCCTATTCCCGTGCCCCGTGAAGATGGTATCGCTATTCAGTTCCGTGAATTTGGTGTCGGGCTTGGGTTCGTGCCTACTGTGCTGGACAGCGGTAAAATTAACCTCAACCTGAAAGTGCTGGTCAGCGAGATCTCCAATGCTAATACCGTGGGCATTACACCCCAGGGCACTAACAGTATGCTGGTTATTCCCTCCATCATTAAACGCACCTCTGAAACGACCGTAGAGCTGGGCGATGGACAGACACTGGCCATCGGCGGACTACTGTCGGATAACTTACGGGAAAATATCGAGCGTTTCCCTGGTTTAGGCGATATTCCTATTCTGGGTCAGTTATTCCGCAGTCAGCAATTCGTCAGCGGCCAATCCGAGCTGGTAATTATGGTTACGCCTCGCCTGGTTCGCCCGTTCAACAAAGAGAATGTGACTCTGCCCACCGATGGTTTCGTGCCGGCCTCTGACCTGAA
This sequence comes from Salinimonas iocasae, assembly GCF_006228385.1. Classification (GTDB taxonomy): domain Bacteria; phylum Pseudomonadota; class Gammaproteobacteria; order Enterobacterales; family Alteromonadaceae; genus Alteromonas; species Alteromonas iocasae. The sequence continues at coordinate 1,112,668 of NZ_CP039852.1, read as the reverse complement.
ATTTTATCTGATGGGCGAGCCCACTCAGTATGTGCCAGGTGCATCGGGTCGCACCCAATACAACATGGAATCTCCCTACGATGTACTGCCTGCTAACGGTGGTACCGATAGCCGCTATGGTCATGATATCCGTCAGACAGAAGGAACCTTCTAATGCGAACGTTACTTTTAATTGCTATTTCAGCATCCCTTGCCGGCTGTTCTCAAACGCCACCTTACCAGCTGACCTACGCATCGCAGCAGATAAAATCGCTGCAGGTGCTCGATGCCGAAGCTGCGATTAATAACGACGGTATAACCCGCGAGCTTCAGGGCGACTACGGTAAGCATGCCGCCGAAAACTATCGTGACAGTATTTATGCCGGAAAAGAAGGTCGCGAAGTGAAAGCGCAGGGCGACGATAACTAAGGAACGATAATGACGATTCCCACATTGCATCAAACAAAAAAGCAACAGGGAAATGTACTGATTCTGTTTTGCCTGGGCTTACTGGCCATGTTGGGTACCGCGGCCATGGCGCTGGATGGCGGACACCTGCTGCTCAATAAATCACGCCTTCAATTGTTAGTGGACTCGGCGGCACTAAGCGGTGCAACCGAAATTGACCAGGGCGGCACCCACGACGATGCGCGTGATGCCGTTGTGACAATTTTGCAGAAAAATCTTAATTTTGCTGAATTCAGAGAAATTGCCGACAGCCTTGATTTGTCCGCGGCAGATACCTTCAGTGACACGGTCACCGATCTGCTGACGGTTGAGTTTTCAGAGCGCCCTGACCCGTTCGCGGCTACCAATAGCGCTACGGCCACCTATGTCAGAGTGTCAATCAACAACATTCCGTTAGATAACTTTCTGGCCCAGGTACTCGGACTTAACAAACAAGTCGGTGCCGCGGCAGTAGCAGGTCCAAGCACCGCGCTCATTGAGTGTTACAGTAACCTGGTACCCATGGTGGTATGTGGTGCTAACAGTGACCCGAACGACAATTTCGGGCTGGAAATAGAGCAACTTCAGCTTTTGAAAATCAGCTCCAATACCAGCTCGGAAATAGGCCCTGGCAACTTTCAGCTTATCCGGTTAGATGGTGCATACGGTGCTGATGATGTCAGAAAAGCGCTGGCGGGTGAAAATTATAACGGCGAGCAATGCTTTTCATCAGATCCCACCGAAGAGGACGGACAGATTGACACCGAACCGGGCAACTCTGTCGGGCCGGTGGCTCAGGGCCTGAATACCCGCATGGGCAGTTGGCAGGGCGGGCAGCTAAACGAAATCGATCATCCCCGGGATCTGAACAATTGCGAAGGCGCGCATATTCCGCTCAATGCAGAGGACGAGCTGGATACAACATCGCCCGAGTACGCCAGTGCCTATCGCTATGCAGATTATCTCACTGATACCCAGATGGCGGATTCCGGGCCGGGAAGCTGCAGTAACATTGATCATGATGGCGATATCGTATCGCCTAATCCGGCGAGGGTTGAACGGCGCGTGTTACAGCTGCTGGTAGGCGACTGTGATGGTGAAACAAACGGTGCCGATGAACTGGGATATCTGGGATCTGCCTGTTTCTTTTTAACCCAGGCGGTTATGCAAAAAGGTAACGAAGCCTACGTTATTGGCGAATATATCGAAGCTTGCAACAGTAAAGGCATTCCTTCTGGCGAAGCGGAAGACAACGCCGGCCCCTACAAGCTGGTGCTCTACCATGCGGGGAGGACTGATGCGTAATCACAAGCCCATTTCAAAGCAAAAAGGCGTCGCCGCTGTGGAATTTACGATCATCGCGCCCTTTATGTTTTTGCTGATCTTTGCCACTGCCGAATTCGGGCGTTTATTCTATCAGTACAGTGCGCTGACCAACTCCGTTCGGCTGGGCGCCCGGTATATTGCCGATATCGCCATCAAAGACAATACCGGGAATTTCTCACTAACAGATAATGATCGGGCCAAAGCAACCAACCTGATTGTCTCCGGTGATACTAACGGTCAGTCTGAGCTGTTGCCCGGTCTTAACGAGGCGATTTTTGACTACCAGTTAAATGGCGATTTTATTACTGTCACCGCTTCCTATAGCTGGTCTCCTATTTTCTCCGACACGCTTTTCAGCCTGTCTGATAACAATGCTATCTCACTGGATTTTCCGATGGAAGTCTCTTACACAGTGAGGGTCTTGCCATGAAACGCCATCAGAAAGGCGTGTATACCGTTGAGTTTGCCATCGTGGGCGCCGTATTTTTCATGGTGTTGTTTGCCGTATTTGAAGTTGGACGACTGTTTTTTACCTGGAATGTCGTCACCGAGGTCAGCCGGCGTGTCGCACGGCTTGCTGTGGTCTGTGATTTCGATCAGGAAAATCAGCTGGTAGATGAAGACGCTGTACTGTATGCAGTCGGCGATCTTGCTCCTTTACTACCCAATTTTACAGCGGCAAATGTTTCTGTCAGCTATTTATCAGAAGAGGGCGCCGCCGCGCTGGCTTATGGTCAGGTAGAGATGGTGCGCGCAGAAATTGTGAATTATCAGCATCAGTTTTTAGTACCGGGGCTCGCTCTAACGCTAAATTCACCCAATTTTGCCTCTACCCTGCCCCGTGAAAGCCTGGGTGTAACCCGCTGGGGCTATACCGTCTGCGACGGCAATTAACCCCGGAACCATTATGGAAGAGGAAAACAGTATGAACGATCAAAGCGCCTCACATGTGATAGATCATCCGGCCAAGTCGTCCAAACCTGTCATCAGACAACCTCTGAAGACCCGGCTGCGCGTGTTGATTGTCGATCCATACGGAGAATTAGCAAGCTTTACCGATACTGCGCTTATTCAGGATCGCATGCTTGAGATTACCCAGAGCCCGTTTTTACCTGCTGACTCCTCTGTGTTCCATCTTGCGCTTATTCACCTGGGTACCACTAAATCTGAAAACAGCCAGTTACTGGAACAGCTTTCCACTGCGCTGCCCCACCGCATCATCGTGTGCCGCGACTTAACCAGCGATATCGCGAAACTGGCGGTACAGTTTAAGGTGGATGATTTACTCACATTGTCAGATCTTCCAGAGAGTATTTACCCCGCCCTGTCGCTGGTTGCTGATGCCATCAGTGAAAATGTCACAACAGCGCCTCAAACCACGGTGATTAATGGTAAAGCAGGCTCCGGTGCAACTTTTATCACCTGTTGTATGAGCGAGATTTATACTGACATGCTCAATAAAGAACTGGCACTGATTGACGCTGATTTTAACTATGGCTCACTGGCGCACGGGCTTCGCCTGAAGAACGACTATTCTATTGATAAAGCGGTCAACGAACTGGAAAAACTGGATGAAGCTGCAGTGCGCTCTATGATGGCGCACAAAGAGAACATTCATCTTATTGCAAACGCCCCCTTCTCTCGCCTGAAACCTACAGGCAGGACGCCTGAGCAACTGGACAAGTTGTGCTGGAAGATTCGTCAGACATTTCCAGAAGTACTGGTAGACATGTCCAAGGGTTTGGAATATCAGACCCTGCCGTTGCTGAGTCAAAGCGCCACTATCTTAGTGGTGATGCAACTAAGTGTCGCCGGACTTCGCGAAACACAGGCGATGCTCAAAGAGCTGAAGAATAACGTGGATATGCATGGCAAACGTCTGGCGATTATCGTCAACCGCTATGTCGCAGGTAAAGGCGAGATTCAATTGCCCGATGTGAAGTCGGTACTTGGGGTGACAGATATGTTCACCATCAGCAATAACTTTGAACTGGCAAAGCTGCGCACTGATTTAGGCAAGCCGCTGGAGTCACTGGCGAATCACAAGCAGATTGAGAAAGAGATGCGTGCCATTGTCCACTTTGCCACAGGTAACATCATGGATAATTCAAACAACAAAAAAGCCGGCTTTTTGTCCCGTCTGCTAAGGAGCAAGTAATGGATGGTGAATCGCATTTTGTCGACCCTTATCAGCAGTTAACCACCGAAGATGTAGACACCAAACAAGAGATATTTAATGAGGTGCTGAACCTGCTGGACCCTTCGATGCTCGAGACTATCGAAGAAGATATTGCCCGGCAGCAGATTACTGAGTGTTGTCGACGTTTGTTAGAGAATTACTCGCGTCCCATCAATATGGCTACACGAACCATTATCACCCGGTTAGTGCTGGACGAAATTCTGGGGCTGGGCCCACTGGAAGTGTTGATGGCTGACCCCACCGTGTCAGATATTCTGGTGAACAACTACAACAATATTTATGTTGAGCGTGGCGGCCGTCTGGAGCGCGCTGCGGTGCGGTTTTACGATAACCGGCATCTGATGAGCATTATTGATCGCATTGTTTCACGTATTGGCAGACGGGTTGACGAATCTTCTCCCATGGTTGATGCCCGCCTCGAGGACGGCAGCCGGGTCAATGCCATCATTCCGCCTCTTGCCCTGGACGGCCCGTCCATGTCCATCCGACGCTTTACTGTCGAAAAGCTCAATGTCGAGCAGCTTATCAATTACGGGTCCATGACATCAGATATGGATATCCTGATAAAAGGGGCCGTTAAAGGCAAACTGAATGTGCTGATATCCGGGGGAACCGGTAGCGGCAAAACTACCCTGTTAAATATCCTTTCCGGCTACATTCCGGCAAGTGAGCGCATCATTACCATTGAAGACTCCGCCGAATTACAACTTCAGCAACCCCATACAGTGCGCCTTGAAACCCGCCCGCCCAATATTGAGGGACGGGGCGAAGTCACTCAGCGAGATTTGGTGAAAAACTGTCTGCGCATGCGCCCTGATCGCATTGTTATCGGTGAGGTGCGTGGCGCTGAAGCGATTGACATGCTGGCGGCCATGAATACTGGTCATGAAGGCTCCTTAGCAACCCTGCACGCTAACAGCCCCCGGGATGCACTGGGCCGCCTTGAAAACATGATATGCATGGGCGGCTTTGATATGCCTATCCGCAATATCCGGGCGCAGATTGCTTCGGCCATTGATCTGGTCGTGCAGACACAACGCCTTGAGGATGGTAGTCGTCGCATTATTAGTATTCAGGAAGTAACCGGCATGGAAGGCGAAACGATTACGATGTCTGAGTTATACAAATACGAACGGCGCGGCATTGGCAGCAATAACGAAGTAATGGGTACGTTTAAAGCGACGGGTGTAGTACCACTGTTTCACCGTCAACTAGTGGCTAAGGGTATTGATATGCCTCACCGTATCTTTGGCGTGGATGCGGATATCCGCTTATAGGGGGGGCACTGATGAGTATTCAAATTATATTTTTAGGTCTGGTGTTTCTGGCGGTAGTATTGTTATCCCAAATGCTCTTTGTTTCGGTAAATAGCCCACAGCGCGCCGACAGCAAAGAGTTAAAACGCCAGCTTGATATTCTGGTTGAACAAGATAGCTATTTTCCCCGACAACTACTGCTCAATACCCGCTTAAATCAGCTTTCTGCATTTCGCCGGTCGCTGGAAAACATCCCCGTTGTCAAGTCGTTCACATTTAAACTGGAGCTGAGCGGATCGAAGATGTTAGGGCATGAGTTTTTGTTTATTGCTGTGATTGTTAGTACCGTTCTGGCAGCGATTCTGTGGGTTCTTTCCCGTGACCTTCTGGTATCCATTGTCTGTTTCGGCGCTACGATGGCTGCATTCAACTTTAAACTTCAGCGTGACATTAATAAACGAATGGATCGCATTGAAGAGCAGTTTCCAGAAGCGCTGGACGTGCTCAAAAGAGGGCTCCAGGCAGGCTATTCCTTTAACGAAGCGTTAAAGCTTGTTTATGAAGAACTGGCTGGTGATTTGAGCAATGAATTAAAGCTGCTGTTTCAGCGCATCAATCTGGGCGCGGATTTGAAAGTCGCTATGCTCGCCTTCGTGCGCCGTGTTCCCAGTACTTCAGCCATGGCCTTTGCCAGCGCAGTAAATATTCAAAAAGAAACCGGTGGCAACCTGGCGGAGAACATTGAAAATCTTTCTGTACTGATTCGTCAGCGCTTCCGGTTTCGCCGTAAAGTGCGCACCCTGTCGGCAGAAGGCCGTTTGAGTGGATGGATACTGGTGCTTTTACCCTTTGCTTTATTTGCATTGCTCTATGTCACAACTCCCTCATATGTAAGTGAACTGTTTACTACGGAATCCGGACATGAGCTGCTTAAGTGGGGGCTCATCGGTATGCTTGCCGGTACTTTCTGGATTAAAAAATTACTGGAACTGGAGGCGTAACCATGGAATATCTTCGCGGACTCCTTTACTCGTTTACCAGCAATGAAAACACCGTCACTATGGCAGTATTGGGCATTGCGTTAATGGCTGGCCTGATGCTGGCAGCAGCTATGTATTATTTAATAAGTGGCGCTTACTCCCCCATTCGCAGGCAGGTTCTGCGCATGCGCTCTGCAACTGTGAACTCGCCAACAGAACCAAATTATAAACATTATCTTGAAAGCACATTGACCAAGGTAGGTGGCAGTTCAATCTTTGAAGGAGCATTAAAGAAAGACCAGGAGACTCGCAAACTATTAATCCACGCTGGGTTTCATTCTGAAAACGCTCTAAAGATTTACTATTCCCTGCGCCTATTGTCGCTGCTGATCGGTGTTGCGCTGGCGATGGTAATCTTCCGGCTGTTTCCGGATTTAAGCACAATGGTTTCGGTCTACGTCATTCTGCTGATTGTTGGTAGTTTTTTCATCTTACCCGGCATAGCACTGACCAAGCTGGCGGCAAGTCGTATGCGCAAACTTCGTCGCTACTTTCCGGATGCCCTGGACTTACTGGTGGTCTGTTGCGAATCAGGTTTGGGCTTACTGGAGTCATTTCAACGGGTGAGCAATGAGTTAAGAGCAGTTCATCCCTATCTTGCACATGAACTGGGCCTGGTGGTGAAAAAAGTTAAGGTTGGCATTCCCCTTTCCCAGTCATTAGAAGAGTTCGGCCATCGTACCGGGCTGGAGGATATCCGCGGGCTGAATTCAGTGATTGTACAAAGCATTAAACTGGGTACGGGTGTGGCTGAAACCATTCGGGTTTACGCCGATGAATACCGGGACAAGCGGCTGCAGGCCGCTGAAGAAATGGCAGCAAAAATTGCGGTCAAAATGATTTTTCCGATGATGGTGTGTATTTGGCCATCCTTTTTCATCGTCGCCATAGGCCCGGCTGCTTTGAAAGTTATGGAAGTGTGGGATAAGGCATTTTAAAAAGGAAGCTGCAATGAAAACATTATTAGCGATATTTGCCGCACTGATTGTGCTTAGCGGCTGTGAGTCTACAGATAAAACCGCACAACAGGCCGAAGAGGCCAACAAGGTTCCTGTGGAGCAAATGATTACAATGGCAGGGCATTATGAAAAAGGCGGCGAATATGAAAAGGCACTGGTGTACTACCTAAAAGCGCTGGAGGAAAGCCCTGAAGATATTCAGCTGGCCTATCGTGTCGCTGAACTGCACAAGCAAATGGGCAAACCTGAATATGCCCTGCACATGCTACAACGAGTCATCGCCAGCGATCCTCATCACGCCAGGGCGTTGAGTGAAGCGGCGATGATTTATCTTGAGAATAAGGATGTTGCCCGCGCCACCGATTACTTTTTAAAAGTACGGGCACTGGATCAGAAAAGGCTCAGAGAGACCACTGCACGTAAAACGGGTTTTGTCTCACTGGACAACGCGTCTCCCTTGGACGCATATAATGGACTGGGCGTTGCCTACGACCTTACTGGCCGATATAAGCAGGCACAGGAGATGTACGCACTTTGTCTGGATATTGCGCCCTACTCGCCTGTGATTTTGACCAATGTTGGTTATTCATTCTACCTGGCGGGCCAGTACTCAGATGCTATAAGCCATTTTCAACAGGCAATCGAAATTGCGCCTTCACATAAGCGAAGCTGGTCAAATCTGGGATTGGTGTATACACGGATGGGTCGTTACAACAAAGCGTTTCAAACGCTCAAAAGAGTGATGAACGATGCGCAGGCTTACAATGACCTGGGTTATTTTTTGATGCTTGAATCACGGTATGAAGAGGCTGAGTATTTTTTTGAAAAAGCCATCAATGCATCACCTAAATATTATAAAGTTGCCTATGAAAACCTGAGCGATGTCAGGCATCAGCGGGCTCTGGCGGAGGGTGGCGACATCAGCATGATGCCGTGAATAAAACATCAGGGGTACCAGTAGTCAGGTACCCCTGAGATTAAAAAGTGTAATACAGCACCAGTGTGCCACCTTTCAAAATACTGCCATAATTGAAATTAACACCGACACCATATTCTTTGATGTAAGCATCTTCATCACGTTGTTTTACCCAACCCACCTCGGCTTCGTAATAATGTCCCGAGCCCATTTGCTCAGCTAACAAGTTACTAAGCTCTACGCGGGAAAACCGGTACTTCATCGATTGGCCGTCGACGTCGAAAAATGTCACGGGCTGGGATACATTCAGACTGCCTATTACATACCATTCGTTTGGTTCCACATTGTGGGCCGGGTTCTCGTTGTCCAGAGTAAAACCGTGTAGATAATGAAAGTCGCCGGATATGGAAAAGTCAGCCCCAAAGCTCTGCCAGGAATATTTGAGTGATGCCACCGGCTCCAACATGAGCATTTCGACATCAAAATTCACCAGAAGCCCGTCAAAGACGTCTCTGATTTGTTGGTCCACATCAGTGCGATAGTCAATGCGGCTACGGTATTTCATCCAGGCCACATTAAGGTCTGCACTTGCCTGCCAGTGTTCATTGATGTCATAGGTCACCCCACCACCCAATGAAAGCGAAATAACTCTGTCAGAGAGTTCATCACCGCGATCACCCACTTCATCGCCCAGGAAAAGTTCCTGCTCGATATTCACGTAAGATGCTCTGCCACCTAATCGCCATTTAAGATCTGCGGTCCTGTGCGACGTGATATTCAGCGGGAAGTTAAACTGGTCAATACCACTACGCAATGACGTTGCATCGGCAGACCCCAGCGCATCATTGTTAGTGCCGATAACATCGTTGGGGTTGAAGTTAAAAAAGCCTAGCTTAACCACATCGTTATCACTAAGTAATGAGGCGGTGGCAAACGCGCTCTCTACATTTTTACCGGCAAGCTGATTAAGTTCATCAAACGCATCAGCCGATGCCGCCCCGCTTCCAATCGCAAGAGGTAGAAACAGGGAGATGTTAGTCAGTCGCATGGACAATTACCAGTTGAAACAGTTTGTATTTTTACTTGTACTCATGCGATTTTGATCGACGTTGCGACAATATTGTAATTTAGCTATTGTATAAAAAGCATACTCCTGAAAGGACGCATTATTCATGGGGTGCTACCGTCCGATGGGATAAATTAAACAAGGAGAATCGTATGCCATTCGTCCGTACCCGCTTTTTGATTCTGTTATTGTTAAGTAGTGCCTCTGGCGCAGCGCTTAGCGCCGATAACAATAATATGGAAACCATTGAGGTAACGGGGAAAAAGCCCCTGCAGCTATACTTTAATTTGCGTGATGAGAAACGTCATAAGTTTATGCGATACTTTAATAAAATTGTGCAGGACGACGACTTAAAATTTGACTGTAAGCGCTTTGCCCCTACCGGCACACGTATTTGGCGAGAAGTGTGTAAAAGTGCCTTTGACTGGCGCATTGAAAAAGAAATCATTGATGAAGAAATTTCCCGCGGGAATATGTTTGGTGCTGCGCAAATAGCAAAAATGGGTAACAAAGAGCAACGAGATCGTAAAAAGGAGCTCACCCGAACTATTAAAGTCATGCTGGCCACTAATAAGGAGTTTGCAGAGTACTGGAATAGTTTTAAGGCTGCAGATGAAAATTTTAAAAATGCGCACAGTAAAGCATTTGGCTCTCTAAGTATGTACAGCGAAGAGGATGAGGACGCCCAAGATAAAGAGTCAGCCCCCTGATTAACAATACTGAGTAAGAGCGAATAAAAAAAAAGCTGACAAATGTCAGCCTTTTTATTTATTGAATCCAGAATTACTAGAGTAATTAGTTTTTCAGTTCGCCGCTTGCCGACTCAATATGAGCACGGACAAACCACTGGAATTGTTCTAAAGCAGCTAATTGGCCGGTGATCATATCTTCAGAAACCGGATCTAATTCTCCGAGCACTTCAATCGCATCGCGGTGGTCACCATTTACGCCAGTGTAGACTTTGTCCAGTGCGACCAGGTGGTCATTAACCAGCGCTCTGCCGATTTCATAATCATCCCAGCTACGAGAATCGACAATCGCTTTTGGCGTGCCCTTGGGAACGCCGCCTAATGTCGCAATGCGCTCAGCAATGGTATCTGTCATTTCACGTACTGCATCCACCTGCGGATCCAGCATTTCATGCACACCAATGAAATTCGGGCCGACGACGTTCCAGTGAATATGCTTCAGTGTCAGCTGCAAGTCGAGTAAGGCAGTCAAACGCTGTGATAGTGCTTTCACAGTTCGTGTTGCAGATTCTTCGTTCATACCCGGAGCGGTAAAGCCATTTGTGTTGCTCATAGTCTCTCCTGTTGTAGTGACTAAAATGTCATCATCTTCCCCACCAAGCGGTGTACCGAAGATGTCATCAAAAACAATCACCCATTCAAACGAATATAAGCCGTAAAAGGATTATTATGATTACGTAATGTGATGCATCACACGCCAGGCGATGGCGACGTGCTGACAGGATGAACAAATAGAAAAGAGAGGAAGTGACCAATAAGCGGGCACTGAGGCCCGCAAGAAAATAATCAGAAGTAGTCAGAAATGATATTGTACGCCAAGCGCCAGACTGTCCCAGTCGAAACCAGACAGTTCTGGTAGAACCTGATATTCCAGGGTGGCAGAAATATTATCAGAGATATGGTAATTTAACCCTGCGCCGTAACTTACGCCGGTGGTATCCTCGAATGAACCAGAAAACCTTACTGAATCATCTTCGCGACTAACTCGGTCGATTTCAGTTTCTGAATAGCCCACGACGCCAAATACGCTTAAGTTATGGGTAACCGGATAAGCCCCCCTGATATTCACCGAAGCCTGCCAGTCTATTTCTTCCTTATTCAGATAGCTCGAACCTCCAAACTCGTAGGACTCGGTATAGTCTGACAAACCTGTTCCCAGTCGCGTTTCCAGTGACCAGTAATCACTGAATTTATATCCTGCCAGGACACTGAACACATTAAAATCTCTACCACCTACATCAATCGTTTGACGACTGATATTCCCTCCCAGATAAATATTATCGGCTGCAACGGCGACTGATGAAGAAAAAGCACAGCCGGCGAGTACCAGCGCGGCAAAAGTATTCCTTTGCATAACGTATCCTTGTAGTTAATTAAATGCTCTGCGATAACCAATAAGCAGTAATGCTTTTGCAGAGTCGTGAGTATGACAAAAGCAGGAAGCGAATGTTCTGAAGATTATTGAGAATTGCCGTTGAGAAAATACAGAGTAAGATTAAGTGGATATAAATCAGAATTTTAGATGACACTGTTGATGTGTAACAAAGTATTAGCAAGCCGACTTATGAGCGGAAAAGTATGGTGAGATTAAAATGGCAATTTTCTGACGGTGGGAATAAAACAGGCCCTTTTATTACGCCAACGGAAGCCTGTATGTAATGAAGATTACTGTTGACGACGACGTCTGTACATTGCCAGGCCGAAGAATCCGCCGGCTAGTGCACCAAACAACGCCGGTTCTGAAACATCCGCTGACATAGGTACAGGTGCAGTAGCCGCTAAGCCAAACTGCGCGCCCATCAGCGTGTCACCCTGGATATCGAACGTGTCTTCCAAAAGGTCGCTTGCAGCATCGAGAAAAGTAAGCGAAATCTGAGGGTTCGATAAGTTAGTAATCGCCGCAGCATCCAGCCCGGTCAAATCCAGACTGAATAAATCAACCATGCCACCGCCGTTTACATCAGCAGATAAAATTGCTGTACCGGTGTTGATCATAAAATCACTAAGTACAACCGTGACATCATCATTGTCATCATCGTTACCCATGTCACCGGTCAGGCTGATACTTGAACCTTCATGTTCAATGGTGCCGGCTAGCGTTGTAAAATCCAGGTCCCCACCGGTTATATTAAACCCTAGCGTTAGCGGCTCACCGGAAACTAACTCTCCACCGAGTAAGCCAGGCGTAATACCCAGGTCAGCGAGAGGCGCTGTCACTTCAACATTTGTCTGCCCGCCCATTATGGGCTCAGCATACGCTGCTCCGTTGTATAAGAGCGCGGCACCAATCGCTGCGCCGATTATTCATTTTTTCATCATTTTATCGTCTTTTTACGTAATCGTAGTCTCTTGCAGGTGGCTATACCTAACACTGGATTACGCTGAAGACGCCCGCACAGGTTAAAAATTATACAAATTTAATGTTACTGAAAATCAGGGTTATGAAGCGCTAAGAACTTAACAAAAACCTTAGAATGCGTGTTTGAACTACGTTATTACATTGTTCATAGTCATTTTCCAACCCTGGTGCTTTCATCTTTTTACCTTCAAAAATCTGTGCAGATACCTGGTATTTATAGAACAAACAACCGTCGACCTTTTACAGTTGCTCGGATTAAAACTTGTGGCGGGATCGGATACGGGAGGTTCGGCCTTACGCCGTAACATTCATACTCGTGTTCTAACTGAGGGACTTCGACCAATAAGCACATTATTGCTCAAATCGTTTATGCGACATTACACGCTCAAAATGTGCAAAATGTCGTTTAATTTCTCAAGATCTTAACTTTGACGCCGAAAACATAAGAATATATTTATCTAAATTCAGAGGCTCATATGAACACGGTAACAGCATCCCCGAATTTTGGTCAGCAAGTTCATCAACTTAAGGCATCCCGTGCAGAAGAGGGGGCTACTGGTCCTTTAGGTAAAGAGGTTTCAGCAATGGCGCATGCGCGAAATGCCGAACGTCAGGCTGAAAAGAGCGCTTCAGAAACAGTGAATACGACCGACCAGGTAGAGCTGGATATTAACGACAATACAAATACTGACACCGCCGTTACAGCGATTGTTACTCACAACATCAATGAGGCATTACAGTCTGCTGATGAAGCAACCGACACCTCGGTTTCACTTCGAACGGCCACAGAGGGTGAATCATTAGGCGATGTGCTCCGTACAGGTTTCTCCTCATTACTGTCGGGCTATCAGCAACAAAACCCTGAAAAAACAGCTGACGAGGCACTGAGCAGTCTCACCAAACTGCTTCAAGAAGGTGTTGATAAAGGTTTCACCGAAGCGCAGGATACGCTGGCTAGCGGAGGTACACTGGATGAAGAAACCATTTCACAATTAACGGCATCCAAAGATGAAATTCATTCGCTGATAAATCACTTGGCGACTGCTGTTTCAACCGGTGGAAGTAGTCAATAACTGATACGTGAGAAGCGCTGAGAACCCGGCTTACCGGGTTTGAGTACAGATTTGCCGAAAAGTGATTTCTGTTGGGTGAATTATTACAGTGCGTCTGGCTTTTTGCTTTTCTTTTAACAGCACGTGTTATCAAACCCAATAGCGTTAGCTCTCAACACGTGCGGCTGTATAGCTTCACTGTGAAGTCAGAATATAAAAAAGGCGAACTATATAGTTCGCCTTTTTTGGTTAGCCAACTTTAATGTCAGCAGTTATTAATAAAACTGACGAAATATAAATAAGTCTGTGAACACACCCCTTATAGAATTAAGGCTAGAGGGCAGTAACAAATGAAATAAGTTTGTGAACACCAAAAATTAGACAAAGAGCCTTATAAAGCTCACACAAATTAGTTTGTGAACAGCTTAAGAAACAACAATTTATGTCAAATTTCAAAAGCTAAAATACTGATTTTGTTGATTTAATAAATAATAAACCTTGAATTCTAAGGCTAGTAACAAAAAGGGATATTTACAAGTATTTAAGTCTGCTAATTCTAAAGTCTGACACGTCGAATGTCACGGCTGGATATGAAATCGTGAGCGAGCTTGGTATCCGAACTACGCTATAGGCATTTTAAGTAATGTTACCCTGAGACTGTTCAGGTCTTACTACGTCGGTAACATCTTGGTATTTGAGCGGGAAGATGATCGTATAACCAAACTTTGTCATGTTTGTACAACCACATGTAAGCTGTCCCATTTTTTAATTTTATGTCATTGCGTCGCGGGCATTGTAACTCATTGATTGTATTCAAAAGCGATAAGCGCATTCGCTCACGCTTTCGTAGCTTTCGAGTATCTGCTCTCAACTCAACAATATCTGGGTGCTGGCTCAAAATCGTTTCAATAGCTCCTGTTGAGCAATGACACTGCTTGGCAATATCTTGAGTTGGATATCCAAGAGCCAGTTTATCGATTATTTCATCTTGCTCTGGTCGAAATATCTTCTGCGGACGAAGGTCGAGTTCAATTTTGTGTATTACAGCCACTTTTTTAACAAATCCGATAGATACACGAAACTTCTCTGACACTTTTCTTAAGCTCAGTCCACTTGTCAATGCATCTACAATGGTCGCCTCAATGTCAGCTTCTGGCTTCCGAACCTTTGTCAGTGGCGGACACTTTTTTACCCGTTCTGAGGTATTTGTAAATGACATTAGTGTAGCGATATCACCAAACAAGAATCCTATCAGAAGCAAGTGTTTGATGGGGGAATGACAAGCGTCTTGATAGGCAAAAAGATTGGAGGGAAATGGAAGGCTGTGCTGCGTTGAGAGTGCATCCTTAAAACACGGATGATATGACAGCCCTTGCCAGAAAGCTGACATTTCTGTCCGCAACTGTTGCAGCCTGAGATGTCCACAAGATGTAGTAAATCCTCTTGCGATCAGCCTTGAAAAGTAACGCTCATATAGATCAGGTATCAGGCCTACAGTCTTGCCTAATATAAATGACTCATTAATCAGCAATGACAAGTGACGTTCAGCTTCGCTACCTTCGGGTGCCTTTATCGATTTACTATCGCTGACTATAGGCCAAACATCAAATTTCTTCCTACTAAGACACATGACAGACAAACGTTCATTGTGAAAAACACAATGCGTTAAACCGGGTAACTGATGCCCAACATGCCAATAGGCGAGTCCAGCGCTCTTCTCATCATCTTGAGCGCACTGAGAGCAGTACTTCGCCTCAGGAGTGAGCTTTTCTCTGGACGCAGTAATACCGAGCGCTTTAAATACATGGTTGCCTTTGCCAACTTTAAGCGCGTCGACTGCACTCTCATACCGTTTTTGAGGGGTAAAAGGGCGATAAATTGGCAACACAGTGTGTTCTGTAATCCAACTATCGCAAGGAATGTTACTTTGGCCTTTTAAGTGAGGAATGACGGAAGGAAATTGCGAGCAAAACTGAAGAGAGCGTGAGCCAAATAGTGCTGATACGATGCGCTTATCCTTTCCTCCCCCGTGCGTAAGGACGACCCTCTGGATCACGCTAAACAGCGCCTCATCTGCAAATGGCCTCGGGAAAAAGCGTCCCAGTTGAACACTACGCACACTTGCTCTCATTATGTTCTATTGTCTGCGATTCGATAAAGTCGGGGCCTAAAAACACCCATACCAGCAAAAGGTAAAAGACAGGCGAGTAGCGTTTGCGATGTGAAAGTATCTGAGTAAGACTAAACTTAGGATCTCTCTTTATTTCATTAATGGAACGAGTGCCCCGTTTAAGAAACGCCTCATATCCGGCTTGTCTAACCTTGTACGCAAAAGCAGAAGTATCGAAATCTACCTGTTTAGTATTTCTTTTTCTGGCTTGTCGAATATCGTCAGGCGTGCCTAAAAGCGTAGTGAGGTGCTGAATAATCGACTTTGCTAACCCTCGACACTGGTACAATTTTTTATTCAATGCCAGCGTTTCTAACCATTGCTGAAAATCAGTAAGAGCGTCAATTGAACACGTTTCTTCATGCCATAAATCAGTAATACCATTAATTTCAAGTAAGTATGGACGGCGCAACTCAGCCGTTGCCTTTTGATAAGCGATTAATCTCGTGTTATGGAAGCGACATCTCAGTAGCAACGGCGACTGGTGAAGGGTTTTCCAAAAGCCAAGCCCAGACGTCGACACACTTTCCTTCAAACAGACAGGGCAATATCGCAGGAAACTATGCGCTGTCTCAGTGGCAACTGCATATTCACCCGGCAAAGCGTAGGTAAGCGGTCTTCGTTCATTAAAAAACGTATTGTAGAGAGGCAACTGAGTAGCTTTTTCTAATACAGAACCATATTGGGTAAAGTCGACAGATGTCATAGTCGAAACAACCTCAATCCATTTGCCACTGATGTCCACTGTTGCGTTTTTTGTTTTCACTTTTCTCGAGTCAATTGATTGCATTTTGGGGACGGCTGATTGAGTAACCGCCCATCTTGTTATCGTTCCATATAAAAATTCGCCATCAAGTAATACCGGAAAAAAACGAGGCTTTGATGAAGTCATAGTTTTCTCAACTCCCTCTCCGAGCATACTCGCGGTCCTTTTACACTAGTATGTAAGGTCCGAGGTTCGAGAGGCTCACCGGCTGATTCAAACTTATCGTCTTGCATCTGAGATAGTTCATCATCTTTGTAGTCCCTGAGTTTCTCCATTTCCAACTCATACGTCTGAGCACTCTTATTTTTTAACGCTTGAAGTGCTGGTTTGAGTTTTACAAACTGATTGTCAAAAACAGCCTTAAGTACATCACTGTATTGACTAGGCTCCGGCCGTTTGCGATGAAGATTATCTAGAAACAAGCGTAATAGTTTGTTCAATACCTGATGGACACCCTGACTGTGTTCATAAAGTTGAGCTTTGAATTCTTCATAGCGAGCAGGCGTGCCATTGAACAAATATGGCGGAAGAAAGCAGTCAATAAATTGTTGAAACTCGTCATCGAAAAAAGACAATTTTTCACACCGAATATCGCGCCCCGAGGTGAGACGCCGAGTTGTCGTGAACTTTCTAAGCGACTCGTCATCCGAGTTACTCTTGCTATCAAAAAGTTCAACGCCCTCTTCCGTGCTGGTCATAATAATGGGGACACCCACATTATTAAAAAGAGACTCCAGATATTGAATGGTAGGCGAGTCGTCTTTTTTAGCTTCTGCCAGCAATTTTTGGCATTCGTCAATGTGCGTGATGCCAATACCGAAACGTTCAGCAAGTAGCTGCATCTCAATTAGAAATGCATATGTTGCTTGTTTACCCTTATACCACTGCTGCGTATAGTTCGTGCCTACGAGCTTATCAGTAGCCTTGAAAAAGTTAACGCCAAGCGCTTTAACACTTTTTAGGTTTGAAATTTCGAAAGATACTGTGGGCACTTGGTCAATAATCAAAGGGTGTCCCTGATACAGCTCGTGTCGAATAACCGGCTGGAACATTTTAAGGATAAGTTGGACTCTTTCAGTCTTCCCAATACCAGAGATACCAGATAGCAGGGTACAACTGCCACTCGCTGTCTGCTTATTATTATGTGGATTTGGCACAAACTGCCCTCTTGCGACACCAAGCATCTTTGCCTGCTGCATGGGTGTTATCGGGTTTCGATGCACATAGCCGTTGACCATTTCACTGTGAATATGACGATATATTTCATAATCAAGTGGAGATGGGATATACGCTTTTTCTAGTCGCTTTATATAACGTTGCGCATGCTCAAATGGCAGATTGAAAAAGTTATAGGGCAGTTCCGGCGTGTTGGTGATAAAACCCAGAAACTCTGCTTCACTGTATTGAGGATATAGTGCTTCGATTAGAGGATTCCCCTGACATTGAATGTCAAAGTGAGTTCGATACTCTGCTGGATACCATTCGTAGGGTTCGGCAAATGACATTAGAAAAACTCCCTTGATGATTTTGGTTTAGTAGGTGCCGTAGAGTCACATGCGGTCGGCTCTAAAGGGTTTGCACTCTGCTCAGGAAAATTAGGTGACATGTAGTCATTGATTCTGTGTGCATCCCTACAGGCTTGTTCGCCACGCATAATGCCATTGTGATTTTTGATTTCCTTTTGATAACTCCGCTGCGAATTAGTAGGCACGCCTGCCAATGCCGCTTGGTTAGCCTCTATACGCTCTTTTTGACGTCGCTTGTTGTACACCCGCCCTGCCTGCTGGCTGTTTTTTCTATCACGCTGAATTTGCTTACGTGCCTTCACGGACTGCTCAAATTCAAAAAAGCTCATATCCTCAAATTGCGAATTTTGCGTCTTTAGGTCGAGTGGGTAGATAGTATTGTTGTCTCGGTAATAGACACGCTTAATACTGCCACTGGCTATAGCTACTTTGATTTCGGTCGTGGCACCAGCAGCCTTGTGCTTTTTCTGTAAATACCAATTTTCCAGCTCCTTGAACTCGCCGTCATATTGCAGTTGAGGGTATTTTTTTAGTGTGATCCCATCAGCATCAATTCGTGCCATTTGTTTGGGCAATAACGTATATTGAAGCTCCGGAATTTGCGCTTTAGACACCGGATTTCCGCCGGACATTTGATGCTCTATACTGTAATTCCATTGCGCAAGTGGCGTTGGTTCAACACCCGCTGAAAGCATGTCTTGGTCCAATGAACACTCGCGGTCTGCGGTTTTGTTCATCAACACAATTTCATCTATCAACTGTGCCGTGATGTCTTCAATCGTTAACAGCGCTTGTTGACTTGCATCCTGTTCCATAGCATCTTTGCCTGTATCAATCCCTCCGGGATTATTGGATACAATTCTGTTGAGTTTTCCGAGCGTACTTTCCGAATCAGCCTTTAGATCGCCACGCCCTTTCGCTACTTGCTGACTTCCCTGAAATTTAAAGGGTGATGCCATGATTTCACTTTCTTGCTCATGCGGATACTCAACGCCGTTATCAATTTTATAAAGCATGTGCAGATGACGCGACGGCCAGTCTCGCTCTGCTAACTCAACACCATAGCGAGCAGCAAACTCAACTTTGTTCTCTACGCAATTAATGATGCATTCCGCGATATTATCCCAGCAGGGTGGTCGGAAACTGATGTGGAAGCCAAGGATAAATTTAGTGTAAACGTCTTTGGCGATAACTAGCCAAGGGCGGCCAGCAGAGAAACGCTTGTCATGTACTCCGGGCATTCTTGCATGCAAATCTAATTGCGTATGATCGAATTCAACAACATGCCCAGCACCTACGACGCCATCTTTTGCGTCTCCGCGCTTTGGTCTGTGGTCTTTATCAAACTTATGCTGACCATCCCTGAATTTAATAAACTTTTCGAGAGGCAGAAGCTTTTTGAAATGATACCTGAACGTATCTTGCGATATGATTTCGCTTTCTGAATAGGGAAATTCATAGTTGCGTTGCTTATTAATTGTTGCGTGAGGTAAGTCGAATTTATCTTCATAGCGAACCACATATTCATCATAGAGCCGAGAAATATCTAATTTTCCACCTCGCAGCGATACTTTGTTATCTCGAATCAAATCCTTGATGATCCTTTTGTCTGACTCGTTTGCCCCTCGGTTATTTGAATAAGTACCGGGGCGCCCACGTTTCCTGCGTTTGGTGTTTTTGTTGGTCTTGGTCTCGCTATTACCATCAATCGCCCTCTTCTCAGTACCACAGAATTCGAAACCAAATGGCAGCAATGCATTCGCCGTGAAACCAAATACAATATAAAGATTTATTTTACGTGTAATCGTTGTGGTAGACCCATACCCTCCCTCTAAACAATATTGTTTTATTTCCTGATGCGCTTCACCTCTAAGATATCGCATCACAAAATAACTGAGCTCATAATGCTCTTGGGGCAGTAATGGCCTGATTACCTCAAACGCCTTATCGCGGCGGCTTAACCATTCTTTCGTTCGAATGGTTAGTAATTCCTCATCAGACAGCCCCAGAAATTGCGGCATTATAATGGTTAGCGCATCATCATCTTTTTTAATGATATCGAAGGCCTCGGCAAATTCAGTGCGACTGAAAAGGCGAGGTTTAGACGGCTGTGCCTGACGGTTTTTTAGTTCGAAAGTCTCAGTATCATGAGAGTACCCCAAATACTGGGTGTAGTTGGCAACCCCGACACTAAGTGTCTGGGAATCGACATAACAGATGCCGAAAACATCGTCTTTTTTTCCAAATCCAGTGGGAATATCAAAAGTATCTTTAAATTTTACAAGTGTAAGTCTTGCCGGCATACCCCCTCCCTAAGCCAACAAAACTGGCTTGTGGTACATTAATGGCACAGGTGCTTTGAGAGGAATGAGACCAGCCAATGTCGCGTTTTTAAAAACTTTCTCTGCCGTGAACTGATGGACACCTATCAATTGCGCTATTTGAGTAAGTATGGCCCGCAGAGGTAGTTTTGGTGCTTTAGCCCAACACTTTGCAAACAACCCACTGAATTGCGTTAGCTCATTACTCGACAGAGACGGATCATAGTGCATCGATAGAAAATCCAGATGCTTTATCCAATTTTTATCAACACTCACAGCGCTTATCGGATCGCATGGGATATTCCGAGCTTCCCAGAATGCCATTTCAACTTTAAGCTTGTTATTAGTCCGGGATTTGGCATGCGAATATATCTCAAACTTGACAGGGTGTGCCCGTTTAACTAAAGCTCCGCCCCGGTTAAGCGTCACAACAAGATCAGTACTCATAATGTGGTGAATATCTCGTTGGTACTCATATGGGTGATGAATCTTGAGTTCTTGACAAATCTTCCACGTCTCTTTGATGTCTAGGGCGTACTGCTCGTCGATAGATACCACGTCAGGGCGCCAAATCATGTCCTTATATACCTTGTACTCAGCGTCTGACATCAAATGCACAATTCGTTGCTGCTTTGGACAAAAAAACTTGTGTTTACGCCCCGTCGAATGGAGTTGATGGGTTTCAAAAAAGGGTCGGTATGGACCTAGCTCTATGTCTTTTCGCCACTTTCGATAGCGTTTCCACTCTGATCTTGAAAGCAGGATCCGTTTTCTTGCTTCCGGGCGCATTTTTCTTTGTTTCAGTTTGTCTTGCATGTTTACTACCTCTTCTAATTTAGTCGTAGGTAATAATTAGTAGACGTCAAATGAGAAGACATCAATTTTTTTTCAAGACTTTTAACCCATTGTTTTAAATATCTTTTTTTGCATTAAATAGGTAGAGCAGCTCAACACCTTGTTCACTACCGTTAATATTTCACGCTATACTTCAGAAAAATGCATAAATAACATAAAGTTATAAATTATCTTTTTTTTGATGAATTAAATTATAATAAACACTTCATTCCAGAATCTTTGAAACCAGACGCTTTTAATTCGAACAAAATATAAGCAACTTGTAGTATGTCTTTAGCAAAATCCAAAAATTTGTATCATGAATCGCGAAACAAAATGCTCGGTGACTTCCTTCGAAAACATCGTGAGAGATTAAAAGCGACAACAACTGGTCTAGCATCATCACCGAAAAATGGCTCCCCTCTAAAAAAGTTTACCCAAACTGAAGTAGCTTGTTATCTCGGTGTAAAGCGTAGCTATATAAACAAAATTGAAAACGGCCGATACAGACCAGCGAGAGATTTTTTGGAGCAACTTTGTCAGCTGTATAATATTGACGTTGAACGGACGCTGTTTATTGCTGGGTATGCAGATATTGATATGCTGCAAAAGGTAGCTAAGTCCGATACGTTTTGGAAAGTCGTCTCTGGACTGAGCTTACGACGCCTCTCGAATAAAGAGCTTTTGCAAATTATTGAGCTGTTCGAAATAGATGACTAAGTACTGGGCGCATTTGGTTGAGCGTACTTTTTCGCTGAAGGTTTTTTATTGATTTATGAGCTATAGCGATAGCGACGTGGTTCTGGTGATTTGTGGCTACCAAAACTTATCATCGCTGTAGTTTTCAACAATGTGAGTTCACTCATTCCAATGCTGCTGTCTTTCCTAACCTTGAGTCTATCTCGGTGCGAATTGGAACAATCTACCACGAAGACTTTAAGAAATTTTTGTAGGTGGTGAGCTACTTAGTTCAGAGTCTTTTTTCAAAACGACAAAACAAATAAACGGCTCATTATTAGTTATTGATGGCGAGTAATTGAGCTGATTTCTGGCTTAAGCAATTATAATCAAATCTGAGATTGGCAGTTCCATCTTTCTATGAAATTTTTCCGATATTGTTTGGCAGCTAACCGCCTATTACTAATTAGTCCATAGTAACACTCGTTTCCGCTGAAAAACTAAATTCTTGTTTTATACGAAATATCCGTTTCTCATAAAAACAAGCAACCCGAAGGCACAGGGCAAAAATTATGACTCACAATCACAACCTTCGAGACAATACATCTAGCTTGAGTGAATTATGGTACACATAAAGTGTTTACCCGCTGTAATCATTGCACTCAAAACACACTGTGTTTACCTCCGGTCGTCATAAAGTGTTTACCTCGAAAACATAAAGTTAGTTGTTTCAGTTGAGGCACTTGCTTTTCTTATTTAAAGGGCAAATATTCACTTAGACCGCATATTTGCTCTGCGGTCTTCCAAGACAATACGTAAGAAACTATGTGGGTTCGCAATGCTCGCTAGACGTCGTCAGGGCGATAAGAGCCAAACAACGTCTGCTCAGATAAAATGAGCAATTTCCAGAGTCCCGTTGGGCTCTGGCAGTTTCTAGGCCGCAGGTAATCTTTTTGCGTCTTATATAAATAGCATTTTGCTATAATAAGCGAGTAGCACAATCTGAAGAGAAACCAATATGAAACTAATTACCAAAGATTACTTACTCTCACAGCTTGCCGAATTTTTTGAAGGTGACCGTAGTATGATGGACGAGTGGCTTCACACTCCATTGCCGGTACTCGGCGGAGAACGACCAACTGACTTCATGGATACAAAAGAGACGTCGAAGACTACTGGAGGTAATTGGTGAGATGCGCTTTGGCGAGATGGCGTGAGACCGACTTTTAGTCCCACAAATATTAGTCTATCCCGCAATACAACTTTTGCCCTTACCTTGAGCCTTAGCCCGGTACAGCGATTCATCGGCTCGATTAATAGCTTCCTGTATCTCTCCAGTGTTCGGCGCAGAAGAAATCCCCGCTGAAAAGCTAACACTGAATTCTGTCTCGACACTTTTCCAATCTTTGTGCTCTTTCAGTGACTCGCGAATATCCTCCAATTTTTCTGAAACCATCTTGGGTGTAATACCGGCAAAAACAAACAAAAACTCCTCACCACCATAACGCATCAGAATATCCGATGTGCGTATTGAGTCCTGTGCGATTTTTGCAAATACTTTGAGCACTTCGTCGCCAGCACTGTGTCCAAATTTATCGTTTATTTTTTTGAAGTCATCAAGGTCCACCAGTGCCAAAACTAGGCTGTCAGTTCCTCGTCGAGCGTTGGTGTAGACCGAGTTAAGTCTTTCTATACCTGTTGAGCGGTTGTAAATGCCAGTCAGACCGTCGTACTGGGCTCGGCGTTTGAAGCTTCGGTAACCTTGGTAAGTGAGAAGCAATACCGCTAGCGAGAGAAATAATGAAATTACGAGAAGTGTTCTGGTCAGGTTCTGGTTTTTAATAAGGAGTAATTGCTCGCGATTCTTTCTCTGCATGCTTTCATAATCTGAAAAATTCAGAACCTTATCCAACGTCGCACTCAAGACGGTTCTCTCGCCAGCACTCATTACTGGCTCAGAATAGAAAAAATCAAATAATGTTTCTCGTGACAATGCTAATGCATCATCTAATTTTCCTTCAGCTTTTAGGAGTACAATCTCAGCCATGTTTATCAAGCGCTCGTAACCTATGGACGGAGTGTTGTAACCATGGGCTTTTTCAATGGCTTTATGTGCGTCGGTGAATTCGCTAAGTATTGATAAGACATAGGTTTTCTTAATGTAAGAACTTACAAGCTGCTCACGGTTTTTTACCGTTTGGCTTTCCCAAGTAGCGATGACGAGGTCTATATTTTTCAGTGTCTCATTATCAACATTATTGTGGTGTAAATCCCGCCAGACCTTCGAACCCAAAATTTTCGCTTTCGCGAGTGGAGAAGTTGTATTTTCAAAAGCTTGTTCGAGATAATCTTCACTGTTTTCATGGTTAGACAGCAAAGCATTACAACGAACGTACTGTGAATGTGTGAGAAAAGAGGTGTTTTCTACATAGCGATTACAATATTTGCGAGCAGCTTTGAAGTCACTGAGTTCAAAATAAATATCAAATGCAGTGTTAAACGAATCCGCTTTAGAGTATTGGAAGATTTTGTTTGGGTCTTCATCGGAAAGACTGTCCATTACCAACATTAATTCAATAAGAGCAGGCGAGATCTCGTTTAAATAGAAGAGTGAGCTGATGATTTTTGCGGTTAACGCGTAAACAATATCTGACTGGATGTGTCGTGGAATGCCCTCTCTGAATACGATGAGCTTTTCCAGTCTGTCTCTAAGGGGCGCTTCGCTGTAAATGATACTAAGCCCTTGAATACCATAATAAAGGTTTTCATCCTCATTTCTGATGCTAGTCCATGTGTCATCATGAATTTTGGGAAAGGTGAGTGAGGACGTGATGCTATGTACTTCACTGTTTGCAATAAATGTGAATACACGGCCTAAGTCAGACTTGTCGAATGCTTTTTCTTCCGCCGCTGCCTCGACCCGGAGTTGTGGGTCAGGGTAGCGTTTTTTTAGGTCTATGTAGGTGCGCTTATAGTCAGCTATAGGCTGACCAGCCGATGTCGAGGCCAGCAGACAAAAAGGTATCAAAATCAGAAAAAAGAAGGAAATCCGTTTCATAGGTACTACTTATCTTTGTTTTATTGTACATACCGTCACAAACAACGCCTTGGCTGAGTCGTGCGAGGGATGAATGAACCATATCGTACAAGGATTGCTCTAGCCAGAAAATTCCTGTTGTAGACTGGAAACTAGTTACGCCTGATTCTATCAGGCGCCGCCTTCACCAGCGCCATTGATTTTTGGTAACATCTCTAACTACTATTATTTGACCTATGCATCTCAACATGCGTTCATCCGCGAGAAGTTCGCATAACCTAAAAAGAGTTGATATTGAGGTGCGCTTTCTTATGGTATTTTTGAAGGTATTTCTCCAACTGATAATGACATCGTCATAATTGCAGTGGTGTCAATTCGATGATCCGTGTGGGTGACAGTGTGTCTAGCATAGCACTCACTGTCAGAGACTTACCTTACGCTTTTTGGGCCCAATACGCGCTTTTAGGGCGAGGCATGCCAACACTATCAATGAGATGGCCCAGTGCATGGTCGTTTAGACGCCAGCGTGTTGCAAGGTGACTTAAAGGCGTAGACCAAATGGCCTCATACAGTTCAGCAGCAATCAAAGTGGATACGGACATAATAAGGGCTCCAAAAGAACAGTCTTGCAAGCATAGTTCCTCACGAGCACCTTAGAGACAAAACAGATGAACTACTCACTTTGTTATGCCGCCTTTTTACTCAACATAAGAAAAAGCTGTACTTCGTCTAAAACCAAAGTGCATGTGTTGTTATCTCAAACATGAAAGCGGACAGGCCAAACTGTGCTTTGCTTACTTCCCCAACAGAATAAGGAACGGATAGCGGCGCTTTTCAATTTCTGCTTTGGTAAAAACTTGCTTTACGCTAATTAATACTACTAATTGTAATGTGAGTTTCAAAATGGATGAACAAAATTTTAACTTTTGAAATCATTCCCTCTCCCCGTGCCCCTAAAAATGGCGCGTCTGTAAGTATTAGGGTTCGCTATACGCAATGCGCATAACAGCAGAAAGTACACAGAAGAAAACGCAGTACGCTAATAAAGTCGTGGCCGTTGAGAGGTTGAAATTACGATTGATTGAGGTGCTTTTGATAGTGATAACACAGACGGGATTGAAGGTGGTCCCGACAGTGAAAGGCAGTGAAATAATCGGTGTTATGTTCAATGCCCTTCGCATCCGCTTGATTTACCGTGGCTTTCGTTCTACGGCAGGAATCGCAAAATACGCATCTGGGTCGGTTTCTTCTGGCTCGCTTAATATAATGTTCGCAATGTTGATGTATATAATAAAAAGTGCACTTGAGTAGGCTTTGGATAGTTTATCTACCTGCTCTTTAATCTCCGTAGTTGTCCTATAAACTCTTTACGAACTTCAGATTGCAAGGTAATGTGATTTCGCAATAAGGTCTCTCACTACTGGGACAAGTAGCGAGATCTAAACAACAATATTGTAATTAGCAGAAATGGACCGCGCTTAATTACTTTGAACGCCATCTCAAGTTCAATTCTTAAGAACGGCTTTTATAGCTTTATATCAAAGCGATTCCATTACTGCGATAGCCTGATAACACATGTTGTCTGACGTTTAGGTATCAACTCTCCAAGGAAGCAGTATGGACATAAAGTGTCTTGACCCTCAAGGAATCAACGGTTTCGAACTCAAAGCTAATGAAGTCTTGTCAAAACATCTCCCTGATAGCTGGATAGGCTACTCCTCTTTAGAGATGCTAGGCCGTCAGGGAAAGGATTTTGAGGCTGATTTAATACTCGTCACTCACGACCGAATCATCGTAATTGAGCTTAAAAATTATAAGGGCAAGCTCTTCTCAAGAGGTAATCGGTGGATTCAGGAGTACGACGACGGACGCCAAGAGAGCCGCATCAATGCCGTATCCCAAGCAAGCAGAGCCGCGAAGATACTAAAGTCTAGACTTCAAAAGAAACTGGCCAACAAGTATGTGCCCTATGTTGATAAACGTGTTGTATTGTGTGGTTCAGCTGACGCATCCCACCTATCAGAAGAAGAAAGAGAGTGTGTTTTTACACTGGACGAGTTCAAACATATCGGCGATGAAAAAATATACAAAAAAATTATCGGACGCCCATTCAGTTTTGATAGAAAAGAAGACATTCCGAATAAAAACATTACGGTATGGAACCGTATATTTCTAAATAATAGCGCAGACTTTAAAGCGAAAGCCTTTTCATCAAACGGTTATGTCCTGAATGGTACGTCATTATTCCAGCATAAAGATAACCTGTACTCTGAATTTCGAAGTCAAAAGGCTGAGAACGCCAATTACCAAGCCTTGATGAGAAGATGGGACTTTACTGCGCCATGCATTGTTGAACATACTCGAACCCCTGAGCAGCGTGCAACCATCGCTCAGAGGGAGTCTAATGTTCTTGGATATATTGATACTCAAGATGAAGATTTAAAAGATAGTCACCTTCAGTTACTTCATATCCCGACAGACCTGACAGAAGACTTCGTAGAACTATACGAGTGGCCAAATAAGAAAGAAAGACTTGATACCTTTATACGAAAGAATAAAAGCAAGCTGACAACGCAAAATAGATTAGATTTAATTCAGGTATTAATCAGTCAGCTATCGAGACTTCACGAAATTGAAGTTGCGCATCGTGATCTCGGGTCTCACAGTATTTGGTTATCACTACCCAGTAAAGTGGTCCTCTCGAACTTTTTAACGGCATACTATCCTGATCCCGATAAAAAGACTGTTTCCTCAGTAAGAAAAATTATTCAGCATGGAAGAGTAGAAACACCTGAAGAGTTATTTGAAGAGAACTCTCATGCAACCGCTTTTAGTCGTGATGTCTATTTAGCTACAGCAGCCTGTCACTTTATAGCCTTTGATACTTGGCCGAAAAAGGAAGATGGGATTTACGTTTGGAATCCTGTTGGAGGCAATGAAATCAGTGAAAAGTTAAGTGGCTGGTTTTCACGAGGACTAGAACTCGATTCCCGCGATAGGTTTCAAGATCTCTGCGATTCGCAAACAGAGCTTAATAAATTAATTAGAACTGGTGCGGAAGATCCAGCGCACACCCTATCACTTCTAACTAAATACTATACCAATAACAATGTATATACTGAACTTGGCGCTGTGCCCTTCAAGACAGATGGGACCTGTCATTTATTAAAAGCTCCTGATGACTCTTTTGGAGTAAAAGCTTGGTTTGGACTCAGTGACACACATGGATCCGGTGGTATAAACCATGAACTGCTGATGTTTTTCAGCAGACTCGAGAGCATCAACAACGCCGCTTTGCCTCAGCTACCTGAAATATTAGATTTCGGCTTTAATCCTGCAATGACTTGCGCCTATTTTAAATACGAATGGGTTGAGGGAGTTACGTGGGCGAAAGCTGTTGAGAGCATTGAGAAGCCAGACGGTTATAGGTTGGCTAAGGAATTAGTACTCGCTTTACTTAAACTTCATGGTGCAAAACTTTACCATGGTGACTTACACCCTCAAAATATAATTGTCGATGATGGAAAGATTCGCTTCATCGACTTGGTCGAGTATGACCTAAATAACGCAGATAAACATACACCCGCGTATGTTCCGTCTTCGTTTGAAAACCTTGCTAAAACTACAATTGATCGTTTTGCTGTCGTGAAAATATTAAACGAACTCTCGCAGGCAATTAATTCGCTTCATCTATCCAAGTATACGGAAGAACTGCTTGCTCTTCCTGAAGTATCGACAAGCGAACTTGAAAAGTTGCTCGATAATTTCGATATGATTGTTAACCCTCCTCCTCCAGTTACGTTAAGAAAATATGAGATTCATCTTAAGAACTGTCGAACGGTCACCGAATTATTGACCTCAGACGACGGCGCTTATTACATGACCTTGAAGCAGAACGCCGGTAAACAGGGAGATCTATTAAGTGTCCAGTTAAGTGGCATAAAGAAAAACATAAGTTTGTTAATCAATGAAGATAGAAAGTTCATTGTCAGTTTCAGAGAAAATGATATTCGGCATGACCAGTTCATCCGAAACAAACGTGACTCTCAATTGAAGCTCACTGGTGAAATTCATCTGTCGAACAATATTCATGGCTCAACCGAATCCTTCATCGACTTTATTCTCCAAAGTGAAGCCTATAAAAAGCTAGCAAGAACTTCCGGCGAGACTAATGCTGAAGGAAAAGGGTCACACAGACCTACGCTAACGCTGCCTAAGATGGCCAGCTCAACAGTGCTTGATGCTCGAGATATATGGAAAGTACTTGTTGAGACAGAGGAAGAAAGTTATCCCAAAATTCAGGTTGTGACAGACCCGGTTTATAATGCCAATCAGCTACTCAGCTTTCGCTATTCACTGGATGACAGTAAGTTCGACTTCGACTTAAGAACCGAACGCGTGAATGTGAAAATGGAGGTGAAAGGCGAGTTACGGGTAATAGGTATTGTTGAGGATTTAAGCTCAGACACCCTCATATTAAAAACGCGCGGGAACACCACACCTCAAGCGGGCGACACGATTATTTTGGAGGGAAGCATGACAGCAGCTTCGCTTTCAAAACGAGAAAAAGCGGTTACTAAATTGATAACCGGTCGAGGAGTAATACCTGATCTTCCTGACTATTTTTCGCCCGGACTTAATGCTCAAATAATCGAGGGCGTAACGCCGACAGAAGATGAGTTAAATACCTACACTGAATACAAGGAAGATGGAAGCATTTCATTCGCCTTAAATGAACAACAGCGTGATGCTTTCAAGGCACTTTATAGGTATGGTCCTATCGCGTTGCTCCAAGGCCCTCCCGGAACGGGCAAGACCGCGTTCATCGGCTCCTATATACATTATTCAATAATGAAAGGCGCACGGCGCGTGCTACTTGTGAGTCAGTCTCATGAAGCCGTAAATAATGCCAGTGAGAGAGTACGCTCTCTCTTTAAAAGAACGGAACAAGCAATCGATATTGTTCGTCTTGGTGATGAATCAAACTTATCTGCGTCCTTGACCGATGTAGGAGAAAAAGCACTTCAGGAACATTACCGTGACAAATTCAGGGCTGAATATAGGGAGCGACTGAGCACGCTACTTGAACACATTGGCATACCGGCAGAGATGTCATCTACAATATCTGATTTTGAAGACTCCTATGGTCAGCGATTTAACCAGTTGCTATCTCAAGCACAGGACGAAGAACAAGCTGACACCGCTAAACTTGCACAAAGACAATCAAAATTAAAAGAAAGCCTTAACGGCTTTGTGTCCAGACAATACCCTAATTCGCCCTCGTTTACCGGCGTTTCTCTGTCTAAAATTCGTAGCACTTTATTGGAATTCCTAGCTGAACATTTCGATATTTATTCAAAGGAACTGATATTCAAAGTCAGCAATCTTATTGAGACGTCTAACGAATGGTTAAGTGTAATGGCATCAGGAAAAGCCCAGTTCCAAAACTTCCTTGCCAAGACAAGAACCCTTGTATGTGGCACCTGTGTTGGTATTGGCCGAAACCATTACGGTGTGCAGGAAAACATATACGATCTCGTCGTTATTGACGAAGCAGCTCGCTCCCCAGCAAGCGAATTAGCTATCGCTATGCAGGTCGGAAAGAAGGTATTGCTCGTTGGAGATCATAAACAACTTCCGCCACTGTTTGATGAAGCGCATATTAAAGCCGCGAAACGAGAGCTGCCCAAATTAGATGAAGAAGAGCTGAAGCGAAGCGACTTCGAAAGGGCTTTCGTTTCTGACTATGGCAAAACCGTTGGACGCTCTCTGCTTACACAATACAGAATGGCCCCCGCTATCGGTAGGCTT
Organism: Salinimonas iocasae; assembly: GCF_006228385.1. Lineage (GTDB taxonomy): Bacteria > Pseudomonadota > Gammaproteobacteria > Enterobacterales > Alteromonadaceae > Alteromonas > Alteromonas iocasae. The sequence goes on along the minus strand of NZ_CP039852.1, from coordinate 1,082,176 downwards.
GTATCAGACAACTTTTATGATGGTGCGCTGCAAACTGGCCGCCCTCAAACGCGAGACCAGTATCAGAATTTAATTAATTCATTTGCCAATCCAGTGACATGGTTTGACACTTCCGGCGAAGGCAATAGAAATAGAGAGGAGACTCCTAAAGGCAAGGGCGTTAATAAAAAAAGCTTTATCAACCCGCATGAGGCTGACTGCATCATCTCAATAATCAAACGTTTGTATGATAGTGACACTAACGACGAAATATTGACTGAAGACGAAGATCCTAAGGTCGGTGTCATCTGCATGTACGGAGAACAGGTCAGGCACCTGATTAGAAAAATTAACAGTATGCCATGGGCAAGAAGCTTACTTGAGCGGCGAATTGTGAAAGTAGATACGGTGGATAGCTATCAGGGTAAGGAAAACGACATTGTTATCCTTTCTTTGGTCAGAAGTAACGGAAGAGGCACACAAGGCTATGTTTCATCTGAAAATCGAGCCAATGTGTCTTTATCACGAGCTAAAGAAGCCCTATTTATAGTCGGCAACAGTCAGATGTGGAGCCAGTATAACCAGTCTTCCGCGTTCGGACGTGTGTTTAAATTTATCGAGGACAATAACTCCCCTGACTACTCTATCCGCCCTGCAAAAGGAGTTTCGCAGTAATGAAAATACAACTGAATAGAATAAGCTTCGGACTACCAACGAAAGCGTTTTTTATCGATTATACGGTAAGCCAGAAGCGTCAGCTTCCTGTCGTAAAAGAGTTTATCATCCGTGTTCTTCATTCAGTCGGCAAGTCCCCTGTATCGCTCATACAGGATTATTTCGGATTTACGGCGGCGGAAACTCAGGCTGTTCTTAACGATTTGATAGAGGAAAGCTTAATCAAATGGAGTGACAATGAAATAGAGCTTACGGCTCATGCACTGGAAAACTTTGAAGAAGTCCAAGGTAATATGTTACCCCGCTTTTTCGAGGTGGTTGATAAAACCGATAACGTATTCTTCGAACTTAGCGAATTCAGAATGCTGCCGAAGACAGTGCAACGCAGTGGGATTAACAGCACCTCCATATCTCTACCTTTACCCGATCAATGCTATTCAAAGCTAAATGACAAAGCCATGTCTGCATTTGACAGTAATTTTGAACACTTTCGAGAAGTCGTTAAAGGTGAAGATATCTATTCTGAAAGAGAAGAATTATACAAGATCAACCATGTAAACGGTAAGTATGACCTTTCGATCCCTATTCCAGTCGAATACTACATCGATACTGATGCGCCAGATGTGTTGCAAACTGCATATGAAGACCCAAATCTTGACGAGTGGGACATCAATAAATCACTGTTTAACTACATGGATGCAGCGATTAGCACCAAGCCTTACAGTGATGCAACAAAAGATTTTAGTGATTATATAAGCGCAACCGATGATCCGATATTAACGCAGTACTGGGACGACAAAACCAGCAGTATCAATTTGGAGTTACTGCTTAAACACCACGCAGATGGAACGGCACATCACTCAAAGGAAACACAACTCATCGTCGGCAACCTGTATTCAGACTTTAACTCTCAAGCACTAACTGAGAGGCTGAAAGAAATATTCTTAAAAAAACCGAAGTCGAGTGGACTAATCTGGCTTTCAAAAGGAGACAATGCAACGTGGGGGCGGACCTCAGAGTTCGGCGTATTGCTTGACTCGATTACATCACTATTCGATAACAGAAAGAAGACTTCCAAAGCAGTAATAGCTCTCCCATGCTCGAGTGTAAGCGAAGCCATTGAGCAACGGAAGGTTTACCGGAACCGAGATATTGACCCTGCTCTTATCGGCTGCGAAAAGCAATTCGGTGGCGAAAACTGCGAAGTGATGCTTATACCTAATATTATGGTTGCTTGCCTGCTACACCTTCCTACGACTGACGAAAGAAACATTTCGCTTCCCGTAGGCTACGTCAGCTTTGCACCTGAGCTTATAGAGTCTGTAACGAGTAATATCATCAGATGGGCGGATTCAAACAACAATCTCAATGATTTCTTCGAAAGAAGAGGCACTCCTGAGGAAGCTACTGTTCTGTATAGATATTTCAGCCAGATTCTGGCTCAAGAATAGATTATCACTGTGAATATTTGACTGCACCGAATGCCGAACATTAAAGAGTGTGGATTGTTGGACGTTGTCAAAACCGTTTTATATCATGCGACACCAATAATCTTGCAATTGCGCCGGGATATAAGGATTAGGGATAGATGAAAAGTAAAAAACACCCGGATGTGTTAAAAGTCGTTCAGTTCATATTGAACAAAGCCGAGAGCAACGAAAAGTTCAGTGTGCAGTCGGCTGCTAACAGTAAAGAGCTTAACGGTCTGAATAGATATCAGGTTGCTAGGATCATGCGCGATATTTGTTTGGATCCTGAGGACGAGGGCAGCTTAATACGTTACACCGCCGTTGATAATACCAATATAGACAATATCCCTTGTCACTGGCAGTTAAATGCTGATGCCTACTTCAGCTACCTGTCCCACCAATCTATCCAAATAGCAATCAAGGCATTTTATGTCGCAATTTTTGCGGCTGCTACAGCAATTGTGGGATTAGCAATCGACATCTTCGGCGCGTTTAGCTGAATAGGTGTTAATAGAAAAGAATACGAAAAGGTCACAGACCGGAGAAAAAGCAGTAATGGCACAACTTGAAAACATTGAAGCAATTGAAAAGCGCCTTTGGGGCAGCGCGGATACGTTACGCGCAAACAGTAATTACGCCAGCAACGAATATTTTATGCCTGTGATGGGGCTTATTTTCCTGCGCCATGCATACAGCCGATTCCTTGTTGTCAAACCTGACATTGAGGCATCACTTCCTTCACGTGGCGGCATGACCCGCCCACTGACAAAAGAAGACTTCTCCAGTAAAGGTGCAATCTTTCTTCAAGAAAAAGCGCAATTCGACACTCTGGTGAACCTCACTGATGCCGATGACCGCGCACAGGCTATTATCGATGCCATGGAGTCCATTGAAGATGATTATGACTCCCTAAAAGGGATATTGCCTAAGAGTGAATATCAGGAATTAGGCAATGAAGTGCTGGGTAGCTTGCTGCGTACTTTCAATGATCCGGCGCTAAAAAAGGCAACAGGCGATATCTTTGGTCGTATCTACGAATACTTCCTGACCCAGTTTGCCAATCAAAGCGCCCATGACGGCGGCGAGTTCTTTACCCCTGTCTCGTTAGTACAACTTATTGTCAATGTGATAGAGCCCGACCATGGCAATGTGATTGACCCGGCATGTGGGTCAGGTGGTATGTTTGTGCAAAGCGCCCACTTTATTGAGCGCATGCACGAAAATCCACAGGAAAAAGTCACCTTTTATGGTGCAGAAAAGAACCCCACCACCATTCGCCTTGCCAAGATGAATCTCGCGGTACATGGGCTGGAAGGCAGCATTAAAAAGGCCATTTCCTACTACGAAGATCCACATGATTTTTTAGGAAAGGCAAATTTTGTAGCAGCCAACCCCCCGTTTAACGTTGACGACGTAGATGCTGAGAAAATTAAGAACGATCCGCGCCTGCCCTTTGGTTTGCCGGGAGTGAATAAAAAAGGCAGCGTATCCAACGGCAACTATCTGTGGATGTCATATTTTTATAGTTACCTGAACGATGAAGGCCGCGCAGGCTTTGTTATGTCATCGCAGGCCTCCAGTGCAGGTGGGCAAGAAGCCGAAGTACGCCGAAAGATGATTGAAACCGGCCATGTTGATGCCATGGTCGCGATACGCTCCAACTTCTTTTATACCCGCTCAGTACCCTGTGAATTGTGGTTTTTCAATAAAGCCAAGCCGGAACAGCACAAAGACAAAGTACTGATGCTGGATGCACGGAATGTTTACCGCAAAGTCACCCGTAAAATTTACGATTTCTCGCCTGAGCAGCTTGCCAACCTGACCGCCATAGTATGGCTGTATCGCGGTGAAACAGCGCGTTTTATTGGTTTAGTAGAGCAATACCTGACGCAAACACTGGAGGAAGCATTATCCAGTAAAGCAGGTATGGATAACTTTATCGCTGAGCTTAAAGGTTTACTGGATAAGCTGCCCGAGATGGACGCAGACACCAAATTGGCAAATGAGACACTTAACCAAGATATAGCAGGATTTGAAGCAGAGATCGATACACAAAACACCGCATGGAAGACAGCAGCCAAAGACAACGCCGGGTTACTCTCTTTTGCAGCCAAGTTAGCGGCGTTGGCAGAGACGAGTCGAGACCTTATTAAACAAATCGACCAGCTTTATAAATTTGCCGAAAAACAAGCGAAAGACAGCGGGGAAAAAGGCCTTAATAAGCTGATAAAAGCACTCGACGAAGCCCGCAAAGACGCAGTCGAGCAACTCAAACTCATTCGCTATTTCTATAAGCAAGCTCATTGGCTGCAAGAACGATTCCCTGAGGCTGAACTGCAAGATGTAGCAGGTCTGGTTAAATTGGTAGATATGGAAGAACTCGGAGCCAATGACTGGAGCTTAACACCCGGTCGTTATGTCGGCGTTGCTCCTGAAGAGGAAGACGAAGATTTCGACTTTGAAGAAACGCTTAGGGATATTCACATCGAACTGAAGGGCCTTAATGAAGAGGCTGCCCTGCTTGCTGCTCAAATTCAGAAGAATTTTGAAGAGTTGGGAATATGAGTTGGGAAACTGCAATGCTTGGTGATGTATGCACACTCATTACGGACGGTAAACACGGAGACTGCAAAAATGAAGAAAACTCTGGATTCTACTTCATTAGTGCAAAAGATATTAAAAATGGAAAGATTGATTATATAAAGGCCAGACAAATTACAGAGTCTGATTTTGCAGAAACTCATAGAAGAACAGACTTGCGTCCCGGAGACGTATTAATAACAAACAGTGGAACGATAGGCAGGTTAGCAGTTACAGAAGATGAGCCACGAACAAGAAATACAACTTTTCAAAAAAGCGTAGCAATTCTTAAACCAATCACCACTATTATAAGATCTCATTTTCTTTATTACTCTCTTGAGAAAGACAAGACAAGGCTAACCAACACTGCGGGGGGAGCAGCTCAAAAAAACCTCTTGCTCGGCGATTTACGACGTTTCGAAATTGCCATACCTAACCTTAAGCAGCAAGATGATTTAGTTAGCTATTTAAAAATTTACGACGACCTTATCGAAAACAACAAACGCCGCATTGCGTTGCTGGAAGAGTCGGCGCGGCAGCTTTATAAAGAATGGTTTGTGCGCTTCCGCTTTCCCGGCCATGAACATGTCAAGATCGTCGATGGTGTGCCGGAGGGCTGGGTGAATGGTGTTGTCGCTGACCTCGGTGAAGTTGTTACTGGAAAAACACCATCAACCAAAATAAGTGAAAATTATGGTGGTGATATTCCTTTCATTAAAACTCCAGATATGCATGCATCATCAATTGTACTTCAAACTGAACAATGCCTTTCCGAACGTGGAGCCAACAGTCAACTTAATAAATTTATACCGAAATTTTCTACTTTGGTTGCTTGTATTGGAGCTGGCTTAGGAGTCGTATCATTGAGCTCAAAAAGATGCCAGACCAATCAGCAAATAAATTCGATTGTTCCCAAACTCGAAGCTTACACATTTTATTCATACTTAACTTTAAAGGATTTCAGAGAAAAACTTTTGGCTATAGGTGGTGGAGCGACGATGCCAAATGTTAATAAATCAAAGTTTTCTAATATGAAGATTCTGTTGCCAAATCATAAACTACTCGAAAATTTTCATGAGGCTGTAGCCCCATCATTCCTTCAAATGGAAAAACTTACTGGTATGAATCAAAGGTTGATTCAAGCAAGAGAGCTCCTGTTGCCTAAATTAATGAGCGGGGAGCTTACCGTATGAATCCAGCACTCAATGAAGATACCCTCGTTCAAACCACCACAGCAGACTATCTGGAAACAGAACTGGGCTGGGATAATGTATTTGCTTACAACACGGAAACCTTTGGTAAAGAGGGCTTGTTGGGGCGTGAGTCTGATAAAGAAGTGATACTCACCCGCTATCTGGGTGAAGCACTGGTAAGGTTTAACCCCGGCTTACCGCAGGCGGCCTATCAGGATGCTCTGCGTCAAATAACCGAAGCGCCCGTTACCGAAAATATGCTGCAAATTAACTCTGAGCAGTATGAGCGGATTAAAAATGGCGTGTTAGTGCAATATCGCAATAGCAAGGGTGAGCTTGAGAAAAAGCGGCTAAAGGTATTCGATTTTGAAACGCCGGAAAATAATCATTTCCAGTGTGTTCGGGAACTGTGGGTGCGTGGTGATATCTATCGCCGCCGGGCTGATATTGTTGGTTTTGTGAATGGTCTGCCACTGCTTTTTATTGAGTGTAAGACTATTCACAAGGACATCCGTCACGCCTACGAAAATAACCTGTCAGACTATAAAGACACTATCCCCCACTTGTTCTACCACAACGCGTTTGTTGTATTGGGTAATGGCGTGGATGCCAAAATCGGCTCGCTTTCCAGTAAATTCGAACACTTCAATGACTGGAAGCGACTGGCCGAAGATGACGCTGGCGTGGTTGATATGGAAACCCTTATCAAGGGGATCTGCAACAAGCGGGACTTTCTTGACCTGTTTGAGAACTACACGCTATTTGATGAAAGTAACGGCAAGCTGGTAAAAATTGTTGCGCGAAATCATCAGTTTCTGGGGGTTAACCGCGCTATTGAAGCCGTTAAAATACGCGACGCCCGCATGGGTAAGCTGGGCGTGTTCTGGCATACTCAAGGCAGCGGAAAATCGTACTCGATTGTTTTTTTTGCCAGAAAGATCCACCGAAAGCTGGGCGGCAATTTTACGTTTCTCATTTGTACTGACCGCGAGGATTTGGACAAACAAATCTATAACACCTTTGCAGGCTGCAAGCTGGTAGATAACGACAAAGCTCCCTGCCGGGCGTCATCAGGCTTACATTTAAAAGATCTGCTGAACCAGCATAAATCCTATGTGTTTTCTCTGGTGCAGAAGTTCAATCAGGATGTTGATCCTAACGAGCCTTATTCAGACCGTGATGACATTATTGTTATCACCGATGAAGCGCACCGCACGCAATACGGGCGGCTATCACTGAATTTGCGTAATGCCCTACCCAATGCCAGCTACATTGGTTTTACCGGCACGCCGCTGTTTAAAGATGACGAAATCACCCGTCGGGTGTTTGGTGACTACATTTCTACCTATGATTTTCAGAGAGCTGTTGAAGATAAAGCAACAGTCCCCCTCTACTACGATGCACGGGGTGAAAAATTAGGACTGGCAACCAACGAACTGAATGAAAAAATCGCCGCGAAGCTTGAAGAGCTGGAAATTGATGATCAGGATGTGTCTGAACGGTTAGAACGAGAGCTAAAGCGGGATTATCACATCATTACCCATGGCTCTCGTTTGAATGATATTGCCGAAGACTTTGTTGAACATTACAGCACCGGCTGGCAAAACGGCAAAGCCATGCTGGTCTGTATTGATAAAATTACCTGCGTTCGCATGCAGTTAATCATTGGCGAAAAATGGCAAGACAAAATTCTTCAGTTGAAGAAAGAGCTCGAAAAACTGCGTGACGAACAGGCCATAATGGACTTGGAACGCAAGCTAGCGTGGATGGAAGAAACCATCACGGCAGTCGTCGTTAGCGAAGAACAAGGCGAAGTCGACAAATTCAGAAAGTGGGGCTTGGATATTACCCCACACCGCAAACTCATCAAGGAAGGCTTCGAAACACCAGACGGTAAACGAATTGACATGGAAAGTGCATTTAAAAAAGAAGCGCATCCTTTTCGTGTTGCTATTGTCTGTGCCATGTGGCTAACCGGGTTTGATGTACCAACGCTATCCACCCTATACCTCGACAAACCCCTCAAAGCGCACACACTGATGCAGGCCATTGCTCGCGCTAACCGCGTCGCCGAAGGTAAGAATAACGGTTTAATCGTCGATTACTGCGGAATACTGAAAAACTTACGTAAAGCATTAGCGACCTTTGCCGGACATGTCGGTATTGGCGGCGGTGGTGACGAGCCACCTCCCGAAATTGATCCTGTCAGGCCTGATGAAGAATTATTGGCTGATTTAGGCGAGTCGATTGATGCAGTCAGGGCCTTTTTGCAGGCCAGACAGTTCAGGCTTGAAGACGTATTGGAAAAAGACGGCTTCGCACGCAATAAAGCGATTATGGATGCCAAAGAGGCGGTAAACGAAAATGATGAGACGCGTAAGCGCTACGAAATTCTGTCCCGTGAAGTATTCAAGAAGTTCAAAGCGTGCCTAACTATTAGAGAGATCAATCAATATCGTGCGGCTTACGATGCCATCAACGTGATCTACAAAAGCTTGCAAAAGGACGTTGAGCGGGCTGATATCTCAGACATCATGAGGGAGTTACATGAGATCATTGAAGAAAGCATTGAAATAGGTGACGGTGACCGTGATCCAAGCAAACTATACGACATCAGCAAAATAGACTTCGAACGGTTGCGCAAAGAATTTGAACGCTCTCCAGCCAAAAACAGCACCGTTGCGTCACTGAAAGAGATGGTAGAGAAAAAGCTACTAAGGCTGATGATGCAAAACCCTACTCGCACCGATTTTCAAAAGCACTATGAGGAAATTGTCAGCGATTACAATAGCGAAAAGGACCGCGTCACCATTGAAGCAACCTTTGATGCACTGTTGAAACTGGTAGAGGATCTCACTGAAGAAGAGCAACGCGCAGTAAAAGAAGGGTTGTCTGAAGAGTCGCTGGCATTATTTGACCTGTTGCTAAAGCCCGACCTAGCCAAAACAGATATTGATAAAATCAAGAAAGTTGCTGAGTCATTGTACAAAACCCTCAATGACGAGCTACAACGCATCCAAAATTTTGCCGCCAAGCAAAGCACCCGCGATGAGATCAAAGTGAAGATCAGAGACTTCTTATGGGACGAGAGAACAGGACTACCCACCAGCTTCGACCCAAATGAAGTGGAAGAAAAAGCAGAGTTGGTGTTCCAGCATATTTATATGCAGCAGCGTCGGTCAGCGGTGTATGAAAATACAGGTAGGACTTAGAGTCATATGTCAGTCAGCAAATTGTCTTGTGACTATGCAAATTAAATAAGAAGGGATTAAGGAAAATGGTACAAAGCGCCTCAGAATGGAACGATAAACACGTTTATAAGGTTCGAGATCAAAGACTACCGGTTGTCGTTGATACCCCAGAACCAGATAGTTTAAGAGGTGAGATTGAACCGTGGTTAACCGCTTTATTCCAGAGCGAGCATTTGTCCCTACTAGTTGGCTCCGGGTTTTCTACGGCTGCACACTGGCTAGCCAAAAATACGTCTGGCGCAGGCATGGAGCAACTCGATTTTTCAGTATTCAAGGAACAAATCGAAAAGTCTTCCATAGTAAGTGCTGAACGTTCGGGCAGAGGGACTGCAAATATTGAAGATCAAATACGAATTTGCAACGAACTAATCCGGGGTTTGGAAATATACATAAATACAAATGTTTACGGTTCAGGCAAAATTCGCAAGGAATTAGAAAAACTAAAGTTTGAAATTGGATCGGGGTTATCTTCATTTGCTAATAAAGTACTCCTTAGTGAAAACAATATTATCAACTCTGCTGACAATGAACTTGCAGCTGAATGTTTGATGAGTTTTTTGGTTAGCTTCTCCAGCCGTTCAGCGACTAGAGAGCGCCTAAACCTTTTTACAACTAATTATGACCGAATCATTGAATATGGTGCAGAGCTCGCTGGAATTAGGTTAATTGACAGATTTGTTGGATCAATAAATCCAATATTCAGATCTTCTCGGGTAGACGTAGATATGCATTACAACCCACCGGGTATAAGGGGAGAGCCAAGATATCTTGAGGGTGTCGTCCACTACACTAAACTACATGGTTCACTGGACTGGACTGCGCAAGATGGGGTAATTAAAAGGTTTGCACTGCCATATGGAGCATCAGACATCAGTACATATTCCAATAAAACTGATCAACGGAACCTAATGATTTATCCCAACTCAACAAAGGATAGAGAAACCGCCGAATACCCATATGTTGAGTTGTTTAGGGATCTTGCTGCATCTACTTGTAGACCAAACTCGACGGTTTTTATCTATGGTTATAGCTTTGGTGATGAGCACATAAATAGAGTGTTAATAGATATGCTATCAATTCCATCAACGCACTTGGTAATCATAAGTTTCGATGATGAAAGCGGCAGAGTGAAAAGATTTTACGATGGAGTCAAAAGGCCCGCTCAAATATCTTTAATGGTTGGAAAGCATTTTGGTGATCTAAAAACCTTGATTGACAATTACCTTCCAAAACCCGCAATAGACAGAACTACAATAAAAATGGCTGATTTGCTCAAGTCACGTGGGTTAGCCCAACCTTCTACCACTCAAAACGAAGGTGGGAACGAGATATGAGTATTTCACCTGTCGAATACGGTGCTTCTCTCCGCATTGGTTCAGTGGAGTTTGTCTCACCTGATGAAATCAAGGTCGGACTCGATTTAGAAGCACCCGATGGTGTTGCCGCTAACGCTGGGACGCCAAGAGCATTTCCCCGCATAAATAGTTATGTTCTCATTGCTACCGATTCTGGGTTTATAGTGTCTCAGGTAGAGTGGATAGCAGTGGAAAAATCTCCGTTTCCGAAACGAAAAGGGTTTCAGGACTACGGCCTGATTGATTTGCCATTTCCTCTGAGAAAGATGAAGGTGAGTCCACTTGGGTTGCTAAAATATGATGGGAAAACTTTCAAATTCAAAAGAGGGGTTCAGTCTTTCCCGAGTGTTGGTGAGCCAGTCCTAATACCAACAGATGAACAATTAAAGGCAATTGTAGAATCAGGTGATAAAAGACGAGTAAAAATTGGAACCAGCCCAATAGCTGCGAATGCTGATGTTTGCATAGACCCTGATAAGCTTTTCGGTCGCCATCTTGCAGTTCTCGGCAATACCGGAAGTGGGAAATCTTGCTCCGTTGTAGGACTCATTCAATGGTCGCTCGAATCAGCAAAAAGTGCATCAGGAAATGATGATGTAGAACCTAATGCACGATTCATCGTTTTAGATCCAAATGGTGAATATGCAAAGGTTTTTGGTAATCAAGGGCGAGTATTTAAAGTAGGAGATATAGACAATCCTTTGGAAGTTCCACTTTGGTTTTGGAACAGTTCAGAATGGATTTCTTTTACTCAAGCTAGTCCCAAAGCACAAGCTCCTCTTTTAAGAAGAGCTCTTAGAGCGATGAGAAACGAAGTGTTTGAATTGTCAGAAGAAATAGACATTTCGATTCGGCGCTTTTTGGCTACGATACTCACAAGCGCAAAGCACGAACGTTCAGCAGGCTCGCCATGGGGATCGTTTCCTAGACCGAAAAATTTCTATGAAAAATTATGCAGATGGGCTTCAAGTATAGAATCACTTCTGGAATTGTTGGACGCGTCTGATACAAGGCTTAGTGAAGTGTCCGCATCACTCGAAGCTTTTAAAAATGCGAGAACAGGTCAATATCCAACTTACGAAGCAGACATAGACGAAATAAACCAAATAATCGAATCTATCAATAATGCATTTGGTCAGTTTGGTGGTAGAGAAATTGATTTGCTTCCAAAGAGTGAAGATACCCCGAATCAGTTCATGGGTGATACGTTTGTAAGCTATCTGGAAGCGCTCGCTCAGGAAACTGGTAATGAACAATTTACTGAGTTTTTGATCACTCGAATTAAGACAATGCTTGCTGATACCCGAATGAGCGAGATCATGGGAGATAGTGTTACACTGTCGCTTGAAGAGTGGCTTAATAGTTACGTCGGCGAAAATAATGCTCAAGATGGTTGTGTGACCGTCATCGACCTTTCTTTAGTACCTGCTGAAGTCACACATATTATCACTGCTGTTATAGCAAGAATGACTTTTGAAGCCCTTCAAAGATATCGAAAAGTAAATGATGAGGGTAAGCCACTTCCGACAGTGTTGGTAATGGAAGAAGCTCACACCTTTGTAAAAAGATATAAAGAAGATGCGGAAAATCAAAATGCAGCCACTGTTTGTTGTCAGGTTTTTGAAAAAATTGCGCGTGAAGGAAGAAAATTTGGATTGGGGTTAGTGTTATCCTCTCAAAGGCCTTCTGAGCTCTCACCGACAGTCCTTTCGCAGTGCAATAGCTTTCTACTTCACCGTATAAGTAATGATCGAGACCAAGAACTCGTAAATAGACTCGTACCTGATAACCTCCGAGGCTTGTTAAGAGAGCTACCATCTCTACCATCACAACAAGCTATTCTTCTAGGTTGGGCATCAGAGTTGCCGGTGGTCGTTAAAATGAACAATTTAGAAGAAGCGCAACGCCCACATTCAGATGACCCTGATTTTTGGGAAGTGTGGTCAAATCAATCAGAAAGATCAATAAGCTGGGAGGACGTTGCTGAGGAATGGCAACAGCGAAACGATGATTGAACAATGGGTTTCTTATCAAGCTAGGCATTTGTGATTAAGATCAGCGAGTGGCGGGTCCTTGAAAGAGCCTTTCATTAAGAACATGATCTACAAAACAATTCCATTTAAATCACGTTTCGCTAAGTACCAAATTCCCAAAATAATGACAGTTTTTGATCAAAATGATTTACCTGATTAACAACAACTTATTGTTTTTAAGGGAATTCCCAAAGTTGTAAGATTTCCCAGATTAAATGAATTTGATCACATTGCTAGCGATTCACATGAACAGTGTGTAAAGTTTTAGACGCACACACTGCTAGGCGATTAAAATTTAAAAGGGATGTGATTACCCAAAACAGCTCAGCGATTCTGATAGTAAACATCGCATTTCATTGGAAACACTCTTTAAACTTCTACACTAGTTAGTCCACGGGCCCCTACTGAATTGACATTGAGATCGCATCTCATTGTAATCGGTCATAAGAACAACTAAAAACAACACAGGCCTAAGCCGCTCTGCGATACCTTTAAAGAGCAATGTATATATTTCCTCGTCATGTATAAATAGCTAGCATTTTTTAGCCTAACTCAATCGGTAAAAAAAAGCTGCGAACACTGTCGCAGCTTTCTATTGAGAGTTTAGATTTGTACACAAACTAATTTCATTCACAAACTAATTAAAGTCGTACTCCAACTAATTTCATTCTCAAACTAATTGACCTGTTCACAAACTTATTTTCAAATCGTCAAAAACCTTACTCGTCCCGATATGCTTCAATTGGCGCACATGAACACTGCAGGTTTCTGTCACCATATACATCATCGATACGATTAACGCTGGGCCAGAACTTATTGCGTGCAACAATCGGTACCGGATACGCCGCCAAATGACGGTCGTAGCTACGGTTCCAGTCACTGTCACAAATATCTGCCAGTGTGTGCGGCGCATTGTGCAGCGGATTGTCAGTGGCATCCCACTCACCGCTTTCCACCTTGGCAATTTCCTGACGGATACTGATCATAGCTTCAATAAAGCGATCCAGCTCAAATTTCGCTTCTGACTCGGTCGGCTCAATCATCAGCGTGCCGGCTACCGGGAAGCTCATCGTTGGCGCGTGAAAACCGTAGTCATTCAGACGTTTGGCGATATCCATTTCAGAAACACCGGAGCCGTCTTTTAACGGGCGCAAGTCGATAATACATTCGTGCGCAACGCGGCCATTCTGTCCTTTATAAAGAACGTTGAAATGCCCTTCCAGTGACTTGGCAACGTAGTTGGCGTTCAAAATGGCCACCTGTGAGGCTTTACGCAAGCCCGCTGCACCCATCATCTTCACGTACATGTAGCTGATAGGCAAAATAGACGCGCTGCCCCATGGTGCTGCGGATACGGCACCACAGTCTTCTTCTGCATTTTCAATATCTACAACACGGTGATTAGGCAGGAATGGTGCAAGGTGCGATTTCACACCAATAGGCCCCATACCCGGGCCGCCGCCGCCGTGCGGAATACAGAATGTTTTGTGCAGGTTAAGGTGCGAAACGTCTGAACCGATGAAACCTGGTGCCGTGATCCCCACCTGCGCATTCATGTTGGCGCCGTCCATGTACACCTGACCGCCGTGATCATGCACGATGTCACAGATTTCCCGGATGGTTTCTTCATAAACACCATGCGTTGACGGATAGGTAATCATCGCGCACGACAGGTTGTCACCAACCTCTTTTGCCTTGGAGCGCAGGTCGTCTAAATCGACATTACCGTTTTTATCACAATCAACAACGACAACCTTCAGGCTAACCATCTGTGCTGAAGCGGGGTTAGTACCGTGTGCAGAGCTTGGAATAAGACACACATTACGATGGCCTTCTCCGCGGCTTTCATGATAGCGCTGAATAGCCAGCAAGCCGGCGTATTCGCCCTGAGCACCGGAGTTGGGCTGCATTGACATCGCATCGTAGCCGGTGATGCTGATTAACCATTCGGCCAGCTCGTCAATCATCTCGTGATAGCCTGTCGCCTGATCGAGGGGTGCAAACGGGTGAAGCTGTCCAAACTCTGGCCAGGTGACCGGAATCATCTCTGCCGTGGCATTCAGTTTCATGGTGCACGAGCCCAGAGAAATCATCGAATGATTCAGCGCCAGATCTTTGTTTTCCAGCGACTTGATATAACGCAGCATTTCCGTTTCAGAATGATACTGGTTAAATACTTCGTTGGTCAGGATGTCGCTGGTGCGCGTCAGATCAGCAGGAATAGAGCGGCTGCCCTGAGTCGTAACATCAGCATCCAGCTTTTCGACATCTAATCCATGCTCGTGCCCTATCAGTACTTCGAACAGTGCGCTGATATCGTCGCGTGTTGTGGTTTCATCCAGAGAAATACCCACCGCACCCTCGATATCGCTTCGCAGATTCAGCCCTTTTTCATACGCACGGCGCAATACCGCTGCTTTATCATCAACTTTCACCGTGATGGTATCAAACCAGGTGTTGTGCATCAGTGCCAGACCTTTACCCGTCAGGCCGCTGGCCAGAATGTCGGTAAGTCTGTGAATGCGACGTGCAATGGTTTTTAACCCTTCAGGACCGTGATACACCGCGTAGAATGAAGCCATATTGGCAAGCAGAACCTGTGCGGTACAGATATTAGAATTCGCTTTTTCACGACGGATATGCTGCTCACGGGTCTGCAGTGCCATACGCAGTGCCGGACGTCCGCGGGTGTCCTTACTGACACCAATGATACGACCGGGCAGTGAACGTTTGAATTTATCGCGCGTTGCAAAGAAGGCCGCATGCGGACCACCATAGCCCATCGGAACGCCAAAGCGCTGCGCACTTCCCAGCGCTACATCAGCGCCCAGCTCACCCGGCGATTTAAGCATCACCAGACTCATCAGGTCTGCCGCCACCGCCACAATGCCTTTTTTGGCCTGCACCGCAGTAATGATATCGCTGATATCTTTCACTTCACCAGTGGTTGAGGGGTATTGTAACAAGGCGCCAAATACATCGTGCTCAGCCGCTTCTTCAGCCGGACCGCTGACGATACCAAAGCCAAACATTTCAGCACGGGTTTCCACCACGTCTTTAGTCTGCGGATGCACATCATCAGCAATAAAGAACAGATTCGCTTTTTTGTTCTTTGAAACACGCTTGGCAAGGGCCATGGCTTCAGCTGCCGCAGTCCCTTCATCCAGTAAAGATGCAGATGCCAGCTCAAGACCAGTCAAATCAATGGTGACCTGCTGGAAATTAAGAATCGCTTCCAGACGTCCCTGAGCAATCTCTGGCTGATAGGGCGTGTAAGCGGTATACCAGCCCGGATTTTCCAACACATTGCGTAAAATGACATTTGGCACATGCGTATCGTAATAGCCCATGCCGATGAATGAACGATTGATTTTATTTTTCGCCGCTACCGCTTTCAATGCAGACAGCGCTTCGACTTCTGTAGCACCTTCGCCGGCATTAACAGGCTCATCCAGCTGGATGCCTGCTGGTACCGTCTGACTGGTAAGATCTTCCAGAGACTCCGCGCCAATGGTTTGCAGCATCTGGGCAATTTCATCTTCGCCCGGCCCAATATGGCGACGAACGAATGCATTTTTCTGCTCTAGCTGAGCAAGCGTTAAAGCATTATCTGACATAGCAAAATACGCACGTGTGATTAAGAGTGAATTATAAAAGGGGCGTTTATTAAGCCCCTTTTAACAATATATTGCGACGAACCTGTCCGAATTATTCTTCGTCGATTGACGCCTGATAACCGTCTGCATCAAGCAGGTTTTCAACTTCTGACGCGTCGTCGGCTTTAATCTTGAACATCCAGCCATCACCGTAGGAGTCAGAGTTGACCAGCTCTGGTGAGTCTTCAAGCTCTTCATTTACCGCCACGATTTCACCGCTGATAGGCGCGTAAACATCAGACGCCGCTTTAACAGACTCAGCAACGGCAATATCATCGCCTGTGCTGACCTGGTCGCCCACATCCGGCAACTCAACAAATACCATATCACCCAGCAGATCCTGAGCATGCTCAGAGATGCCTACTGTAAAGACGCCATCTCCTTCAGGACGTACCCATTCGTGAGTTGCCGCGTAGCGTAAATCTTTTGGAATATTGCTCATTGTTTTTCCTGACTTGAAGTTAAAAGTTAAAG
Organism: Salinimonas iocasae; assembly: GCF_006228385.1. GTDB lineage: Bacteria > Pseudomonadota > Gammaproteobacteria > Enterobacterales > Alteromonadaceae > Alteromonas > Alteromonas iocasae. Next base: position 1,065,511 of record NZ_CP039852.1, on the reverse strand, counting down.
AACACTCTTACCGTTGCGAACAAAGCTAGGCTTAACAACGTCTACTGTAACCCACTTTTTGCGCATTTCCACCTCGACCTGATTTTCAGTGCCGGCAGGAACACGGGCCATCGCAATTGCATGGCCGAGTGTTGGAGAGAATGTACCAGAGGTAATCACACCCTCGCCCTTTTCTGTTCTGATTTTCTGACCAGCGCGCAATACGCCTTTGTCCGTCATAACCAGACCAACCAGTTTATCGGTGCCCTGTTCACGCTGTGCTTCTAGCGCCTTGCGACCCACAAAATCACGGTCAGCCGGTTCCCAGGTAATGGTCCAGCCCATATTCGCTGCCAGCGGTGACACAGATTCGTCCATATCCTGACCGTAAAGGTTCATACCCGCTTCAAGGCGAAGCGTATCACGGGCGCCCAGGCCACACGGTTTTACGCCCGCATCCAGCAAACCCTGCCAGAACTGCTGCGCACGTGTTTCGGGCACCATAATTTCGTAGCCGGCCTCACCGGTGTAACCTGTGGTTGCGATAAACAAATCTTCGGCCTGTACCCCGAAAAACGGCTTCATGCCTGCAACCGCTTCTTTTTGCGCTTCGCTGAATAAAGTGGCTGCTTTTTCTTTCGCGTTAGGCCCCTGCACTGCGATCATGGCAAATTCAGAACGCTCAGTGATAGTGACATCAAAGCCTTCAGCTTTGGCCAGTAACCAGTTCATGTCTTTTTCGCGCGTGGCTGAGTTTACTACCAGACGGTAGTTGGTATCGTCGAAGTGATATACGATAAGGTCGTCAACGACGCCACCCTCTTCGTTCAGCATGCCGCTGTATAAGGCTTTGCCTTTGTCTTTCAGTTTTGCCACATCGTTAGCCAGCAAATAGCGTAAATAATCTTTCGCCTGACTGCCGGTTGCATCAACAATCGTCATGTGTGATACATCAAACATGCCTGCGTCTTGTCTGACCGCATGGTGCTCTTCAATCTGAGAACCATAGCTGATTGGCATGTCCCATCCAAAAAAGTCCACCATTTTGGCACCGGCTTCAAGGTGCTTGGCGTGTAATCCTGTTTTGCTGCTCATGTATCTCAACCTTTTGATGATTGCAAAATAATGGCGCAAGTATAGGGCGACAACACTTTTGTAACAAATTGGAATTTCTTATCATTACATTTAAAAGTATAATAAATGAAGCGCCTAACATCAGAAATTTAAATCTTTATGCAACAGCTATCTCTGGACAATTTGCGTACCTTTGTCAGTGTGATTGAGCAAGGCGGTTACGCCAAAGCCGGTGAATGGCTGGGCCGTTCCCAGCCTGCTATCAGCCTGCAGATTAAAAAACTGGAAGCACAGCTTGACCGTAAACTGTTCACCAAAGTCGGTCAGCGTCACGTGCCCAGTGCAGATGGCAACTGGCTATACCCCAAAGCAAAGGAGTTACTGGAGATGAATGACGGAATATTCAGATCGCTATCGCCCGCGCCGTTAAGCGGCAGGCTAAGGCTCGGGATCCCTAGTGAGTTTGCATCAACCCTGTTGCCCGGCCTGATCGGCGAATTTTCCAAACGCTACCCTGACGTATCCCTGGAAGTCACCTCAGCACTTAGCCGTGATTTATTACACCGTACTAAACGCGACAGCTTCGATTTAATTCTGGCACTGGCTAACCCGGATGAAGAAACTCAGGGTGAACTGGTATTGCAGGATGATATTGTTTGGGTGGGTGATTCGGGGCTGGCGGTGCATGGTGATGCAATATCGCTGGTACTGGCACCCGATGGCTGCGTCTATCGAAGCCGGGTCATTGCACAGCTTAAACAGCAAACCCGGGCGTGGAAAATCGCCTATACCAATGCCGACCTTGCCGGACTGACCGCTGCTATCCAGCAGGGCCTGGGCATTACCGCGCTGGCCCGCGCCAGTATGCCCGCCAATCTGACCGTGCTGAAACACCGATTTCTGCCAGATTTGGGTAAAGTGAATATCTGCCTGTTTAATCAGGACAGCCAGCATCCGGTGGTCAGTAAAACGCTGGCCGAATTCATCAAAACCCGTCTGACAAGCGCTGCTTAATCGCCTTGCTGCATTACCAGCGCTTTTGCTCTGTCCAGCCCGGCTTGCGCACGTTTGGTAAGTGCTGTTCGATCAAACTGCATACTGGACTTTTGTTCTGCCGCTTTCTGCTTTTGTTCTGCACTTAACGCACCTTCTACTGCTGACCGGCGGGCTTGCAGCCACTCAGTGCCGGTCGATTCAGGCATCAACAGAAAATATTGCCAGGCGCTGACCGGGTCATACACCGGCGTGCCTTTATCGCTGTAAATTCCGGCCAGGGCCACTAGGGCGGGACGATATGCTTGTTTAGCAGCACGTGTTAGCCACTCAAGCGCGCTGTCCCATTGCTTCTGCTGAAAGTGAAACCCGGCAACATCGTATTGCGCCAGCGCGTAACCGGCTTCGGCAGCAGCCTGCTTATATTCAATGCCCTCGTCCTTATTCAGCTGTAGTCCGTCTATCTGACCGAATTGCCCAACCAGATAACAGCCAAGCTTATACTGGCCCAGCGCATCGCCCTTTTCAGCAGCTTGGCGAAAGTATGCCAGCGCCTTAGACGGCGATCGGGGAACCCCAACGCCATTATTATAAAGCATGCCCAGATGATACATCGCCTCGGCATTTTCGCTTTCAGCCAGGGTTTCAAGCTGGTCGATCAGTGTTTCGGGGATGGCTGCATCCTGCGCCTGGACATTACCGGTAACCAGCAGTGCGCACATTATCAGTCGTGTTAGAAACTTCCCTGTTATCATGACTTCTCTCCAGTGATTATTCCGTACTTAGTGAGGCGAGCTCACCTATAGGTTTGTCCAGACTTTGCGGCGGGCGGGTAAACCATTGTGGCCCTTTGTCGGTGATATACAGGCAATCTTCAAGCCTGACCCCGAACTCTCCCGGAATATAAATGCCCGGCTCATTGGAAAAACACATACCAGGTGCCAGCTTCTGCTTTTCGCCTTTTACAAAATTAACCCGCTCGTGACCTTCCATTCCGATACCATGGCCGGTCCGGTGTGACAGTCCGGGTAGCTGATAACCCGGCCCATATCCCTGCTCGTTGTAGAACTGGCGGACGCGCTCATCAACGCTACCGGCTGTATTACCCGGTTGGGCCTGCTCAAATACACGCTGCTGGCCGTCCCGCACAAGTTGCCAGACTTTTCGCTGCTTCTTGCTGGCTTCACCAAATACAAACGTGCGACTAATATCTGACTGATAACCATGCACTGAGCATCCGCAGTCCATTAATACTACTGAACCTTCCCTGAGCACCTGTTCCTGCCGGGTGCCATGGGGATAGGCGGAGGCTTCATTAAACAATGCCATGGTCCAGATACCGCTGCCGCCCAATTTTTGCTGGGCTGATTGCATCAGACCTTTAACATCACCCTGTGACATGCCTGCCTCAAGATTTTTATAAACATGGTCATAAGCCTGCAGTGTGATCTCATTAGCTTTGTGCATCAGACGTAGTTCGTGGGCTGATTTGTACATGCGACAGCCCAGTGTAACCGGTTCAGCCGAGACATTTTTCATATCAGGTAACAGCGGCATCAGACCATTCAGCACAAAGTAACGAACGCTTTGCTCAAAGCCGATATTTCCTTTGGTAACTTTCCGGTCTTTAAGGATTTGCTTAACCTGCTCAAACGGGCTTTCATGTTCTTGCCAGACCCGGATATCCTGGCCGACCTGCAGAGTTTCTTTTACGCTGGGCGCTTCAAAAAACGGCGTCACAACGGCGATATCACCCTCTCTGGGAATCACCACGGCAGTGAGCCGTTCACTACGCCACCACTGAATGCCCGTGAAATAATCCATCGCCGCACCGGGCTCAATTATGATTGCAGCCATATCGTGCTCAGCCATTAATGACTGTGCCTTATTAATGCGCGCCTGGCGTTCTTTTGCGGTTACCGGCTTGACTGAGCCGGTAATGTCGGTGAGTTTGTTATCGGTGTAAAATGCGTCGTCAGATGTCGATTGAGCACTTGCTTTTGCAGAGGCCGCTAGCAATGAGGCCGAGGCCAGCCCCACACCGGAAAATTTTAAAAAGCCACGCTTGTCCATGAGTCATCCTGTTTGTCGTTAACAGGAACTATCATGCGCACGCTTTTAGCCCTTTGCAAATATTGCGTTAAAATCCCATCGCCTGACTGATGAGTTTTTGTTTCAATACAGGGATATTATCAGTAGTCACCAGGCCAACACCCCGAACCATCTTTTTCAGCGGGTTGTTACCTTCAAATAATAGTTTGAATCCGTCCATGGCACTGACCATTTTCATCGCCTCTGCTTTTCGGGCCCGCTCGAATGGCCGTAGATAACGAAGCCGTGCAATCGGTTTATTCTGCTGCTCAAGCTGGCGAACTAATTCCGCCAGTGCCAGCGCATCCTGCATACCAAGGTTGGCGCCCTGACCGGCAAGTGGATGAATGGTATGCGCAGCATCGCCGATGATGACCACCCCTTCGCCAGCCCACTGTCTGGCATAGCGCATTGTTAATGGAAATGACTTACGCTCGCTTTTTACGGTGATAGTACCTAGTTCGCTATTACTCGCGGCTGTAAGGGCGTGTGCAAACTCAGCATCGTCCAGTTGCATCAACCTTTCAGCTTCAGGGGTATCCTGAGACCAGACGATAGAACACAGATTGGGTTCTTTGAGCGGCAACAGCGCCAGCGGTCCGGTTGGCGTAAATGCCTGTCTGGCAGTACGTTCATGGGATTGTGAGGTTTCTATCGTCGCAACAATAGCGGTATGCCCATAATCGCGAAACGTCATGGGGAAACCTACCTGCTTGCGCACATAGGAGTTCGCCCCGTCAGCACCAACCACCAGCTTACAGGCAACCACATCATCATTTTGCAGCATTACCATCGTTTCATGCTCGCCCCACAGCACCTTTTCTATACTGCTTTGAAGCAGGGTTACATTCTCCTGCTGCATGACCCTTTTAGCCAGTGCATTGACCAATACCTGATTTTCAATAATATGACCCAGTTGCGCGCGCTGCATTTGTTCATGGTCAAAGTGAATATGACCAAAGCTGTCTTTATCCCATACATGCATATGGGTGTAGGGCGAAATGCGCGCTTCAGGCAGATATTGCCAAACACCTAATGCAGTTAACGCTTCGCGGTTTGCCTCATTGATGGCGCTAACCCTTAACATTGGCGCTTCACCAACGGGTTGCTCCAGGGGCTCGCGGCTTATCAAGGCAACGTTTAGACCACTGCCGGATAGTGCAGCTGCCATTGTCAGCCCGGCCATTCCACCACCTACAATTGCAATATCAACTTTATGCATCGTCTTAATTTCCTGTTGTCGATGGGCCGTAACCGGTTGTCTGGCGGACAAAGCGCTGCTGAATAGCGTGTAAATTGTCCATCGCTATCAATCCTGCATTGCGCCCCGCTACTAATGGCAGCGCAGCATTGGAAAAACTGCGAACCAGCGTATCAGTCAGCCAGATTGTCTGGTTGCGATCTGACTGCCTGGCGTGAGCATACTCCCGTAATACGCCGAAGCTTCCGGGATCGTCCTTGCCTTTAAGAATGTGAGTCAGCGCGATGACATCACGCAGACCCAGATTAAAACCCTGACCAGCAATCGGGTGAAGTGTCTGTGCAGCATTGCCAACCACAGCGACGCGATGAGCAGTCAGACGATCAGTATAGCGCAGCGCAAGCGGATACTGCTGTCTGTCGCCGGCCTTGCGGATAACACCATGGCGATAACCAAATGCCTTCTGCAGCGACCGTATAAATAGCTCGTCAGGCATCGCGGTCAGTTGTTCAGCCAGCTCAGGGCGAACTGTCCATACAACAGAAAAGGTATTCCCGGTGTCGTTTTTATCGGTATTAAAAGGCAGAAACGCAAGTGGACCATCTGCGGTGAATCGCTCATAGGCTTTATTATGGTGAGGTTCGGACAGGGTCACATTACAGATGACAGCAACCTGATCATATGGCTCTGCGTGACGCTCGAACCCCAAAGACTCAGCAAGCGTTGAGCGGCCACCGTCGGCCAGTACTACCAGCCGGGCTGCTAATGCCTCACCATTACTCAGGTTGAGCAAAACCCGCTCTTTTTCCTGTCGGGCCGATTCCACAGAAGTATTTTCTATGCGTTTTGCCGCATCGCCAATCGCATTGCCGATAATCGGCCCCAGTGCACTTAACGCAATGACATGACCAAATGCATCCAGTCTGAATGAATCTGCATGCAGGTTGCACAGCCCCACCGCGCCTTTATCAGATACCTGAATATGTTTAATTGGTGCGGCGTTGACAGTGGTGACATCAGCGCCGAGCTCAGCGAACTCATCCACGGTACGCCGGGATAGTGCGATGACCCTGGCATCAAATCCGGGATGTTTCTGATCTGCATTCAGTGTATTGGAATCAATAACGGTTACGTCAAACCCGGTACGCTGCGTAATGCCCAATGCCAGTGCGCTGCCTACCGTGCCGCCGCCGATAATCGCAATATCCGTCCGTGTCGCTGTCTGTTCTGTCACTGTCTATCTCTTTAGCGCCTCAATATCTTCTATCGATTTGGGCACATCAGCCGTCAATACTTCAATACCTGTGGCGGTAATAACCACATCATCTTCAATTCTAACGCCAATGCCCTGATAAGCGGCATCAACATCGGCATCAGGCGCAATATAAATGCCTGGCTCAACCGTTATAACCATGCCTGGTTGTAATGGCCTTTCTTCACCGTCAATACGGTAGTTACCTACATCATGTACATCCAGACCAATAAAGTGCCCCAGCCCATGCATGAAAAATTGTCGCCAGCGTTCATTTTCAAGATTTTCACTCAATGACCCACTCAAAAGGCCAAGCTCTATTAAGCCTTCGGTAATAATTTCAACGACTAAGCGTGTGGCGTCTTTAAGCGTGACACCCGGCGAAATGAAATCCAGTGCTTTTTGCTGCGCTTTTAAAACCAGGGCGTAAATTGCTTTTTGCGGCTCTGAGAACTTGCCGGATACGGGAAATGTACGGGTAATGTCAGCTGCATATCCCAGGTACTCGGCGCCGGCATCAATCAGCACCAGATCGCCCTCTTCCAGCATTTTGTTATTTTGGGTGTAATGCAAAACACAGGCATTTTCGCCACTGCCAACGATGGTTGAATACGCCGGGGAACGTGCGCCTGCCATCGAAAACTCATGGTGCAGCTCTGCCTCAAGCTGATATTCATAGACGCCAGGGCGGGCAGCTTTTATCGCCCGGGTATGGGCTGCAGCAGAAATCTTGCTCGCAGCTTTCATCACGGCAACTTCGCAGGCAGACTTAAACAGCCGCATCTCATGCAAAAGCGGCCGAACGTCCTGTATCGAGGGCGGTGCAACGTCTTCTTTCGGCGCATTGCGTAGTGCGCTTAGCGCCTCCAGAACGAACGTATCAGCATGATGGTGCTGGCCCAGTGCGAAGTAAACATGTTTGTGACCATACAGCCATTCCATCAGTACTTCAGGCAGTTCAGCTAACTCGTAGGCTTCGTCCAGGTCAAACCGGGCAATAGCCTCTTCAGCACCAAGACGGCGCCCCTGCCAAATTTCCTGAGTCTTGTCTTTAGGCTGACATACCATGGCTGAAAAAGAGTGTTGGTGCCGTTCGTGGTTAGATAGCAACAACCAGGTATCTGGCTCGTCAAAGCCCGTCAGGTACCAAAAATCACTGTCCTGCCGAAAGATATATTCGGTATCACGACTTCGGGTCACCATACGCGCTGCCGGGATGATGCAAACGCTGTCAGGCGCACACTGTGCCAGCAAACGCTGCTGACGCGCTATAAATTCCTGCTGGCTAATCATTTAATGTACCGACGGTGAGTCTTTCTGATCATCAAGTAAAGAGCGACCCAGTTCACTGAAACACAACAGGGCAGATACTTTTACATACTCAACAACTTCGTAAAGCGCTTTTTCCGACTCTTCGTCGGCATCCATAGGTTCTTCCATGCGCGAGATATCAGAAAAGTCATTAATTGCTTCTTTGACATCAGCAGAACATTGCATCAGATCCTGTTGATGCAGGCCAAAGCCAAGCATAAAACCCTGTACCCAGTTAATCAGTGCCACACCGCGATCATTAATTGGCGTCTGGTCATCCGGCAACATCATTTGCAAACTGAATTCGCCTTCCAGTAACTGTTCACAGGTCTGACTATAGAGTTGTTCAAGCTTGAAGCTAACTGCCTGAGAGAAAGGTTCGCCCTGATTAGTCGTATCAGCCAGTACCGACTGCCACTTTTGGTCAGTCAGGGACATTCCACCACATAACATGCCGCACATGATTCCGTGAATTTCGGCCGCATCAGCATTTACCGAATGCTGAAACAGTACATTTGTTACGTTGTCATAATCGAGTTGTCTGTCCACGGGGTAACCTTTTTGCAATGGAGTATTTAACACCCCTCATCCTAGCAAAAAGCCGTGTTAAAGCCTAGCTTGACGCGTTTGCTACAGTATTGAAGGTGTTTACTTTTACTTGTGCGAGACATTGCTTTTTCTGCATCAGGTTGCAGCGAATTTATCAGTGCTTAATATAATATCTTTCCCAACGCTGCCCTTTCGTTAATGCGGATTATCTATTAAGATCGGTATCAGCAGTTATTTCTTTGACCATTTGGTTAAGTTTTGGTTGAAATTTTTCAGCGCAACAACATAATCGTGGCATCTGTTCCGACATTGCGGGTTACCGCTGGTCGGTGTCATTTAAAATGGTAAACGTGACTAACGTATAGCGAAGGCAACTGATCTCTTCACGCGCCTGCGCGTTTCATATACCCTGTTGCGTTTTATAATTGATCAATGTCTCCTGGGATGTTTGCCAGTTCATTTCATGTCCCTGGCCGATGCTTTAAAAAAAGGAAGTTGAACTTATGACTATTGAGCAAGCTCGGCGCGTATCGAGAAGCCTACGGTCATGATGATTCTTCCGCCGTGAACCTTTCGGCTCACGGGCGAAAAATGAACAGCGGCATTCTGGGAGACGCCCTCTTTCGACGAGAAGAAGAAATGGCTGTAATTAATTTCGGCTCCATCAATATCGATCATGTGTATTCGGTGGACCACTTCGTAAGACCAGGTGAAACCCTGGCCTCATCAAACTATCAGCAATTGCTAGGTGGCAAAGGTGCTAACCAGTCCATTGCACTGGCGCAGGCTGGCGCTGATGTAAAGCATGTTGGCAGTATTCACGAATCCGATGCGTCTTTTAAACAAACGCTGATCAAAAATGGTGTGGATTGTCGTTATGTGCGTTGTCACGACGTCCCCTCCGGTCATGCAATCATTCAGGTGACGCCGAGCGGCGAGAACGCGATTGTTCTGTTTGGCGGCGCTAATCAGACCATCACCCCTGATACGGTTAAAAAAGCGCTGTTGGATACCGGGTCTTCTGACTGGGTACTGACACAAAATGAAACCAGCTGTATTGACGAGGTGCTCAGGCAGGCTCGCGAAAAAGGGCTGAAAGTGGCGTTTAACCCGGCTCCTATGAGTGACAACGTTCACGAACTTCCGTTAGATTGCGTTGACTTGCTCATCGTGAACGAAACAGAAGCTGCCGCTATAACCGGGCAGTCTTCGCTTGATGAAATAGTCAGTTGTTTTCAGGAAAAGTGGCAGCACGCAGAAGTGCTAATCACACTGGGTAAAGAAGGCGTGATGATGATTCGTAAGGACGAAGTTGAAAAAGTGCCTGCCTTTAAAGTAGAAGCGGTAGATACAACTGCTGCTGGCGATACGTTTATCGGCTACTTTTTATCTGCTTACAGCAATCATACTGATGCACGCCAGGCACTGAAACGCGGTTGTGCTGCGTCCGCTTTGGCAGTTACCCGTCAGGGTGCCGCTCAATCAATTCCTTCCCAACAGGAAGTCGACCGCTTTTTGGCAAAACAAGCCTGATTTTTGGAACAAAAAATAATGACACACAAAATAATTTTAGATACCGATCCGGGTATTGATGATGCAATGGCTATCTTTTTTGCGTTTCAGTCGCCGGATATTGAGGTACTGGGACTGACGACCGTATTCGGAAATGTGCCTGTTGATATGTCTGCAAAAAATGCCATCACTTTGTGTAAACTGGCGGGCAAGGATATTCCGGTAACCAAAGGTGTTGGTATGCCGTGGGTGGGTCCGGAATCATCCTACGCACACTTTGTTCACGGTGAAGACGGATTCGGAAACATTGATTACCCGGCCGCAGAAGGCGAGCTGGATCCCCGCAGTTCTGCTCAGTTTATCGTAGATATGGCCCGCAAGTACCCTGGCGAAATTACCCTGGTTGCCATTGGTCCTCTGGGTAACCTTGCCCTGGCACTGCGTCTTGAACCTGAACTTCCTAAACTGGTGAAAGGTGTCAGTATTATGGGTGGCGCTGCGTTTGTTCCTGGTAATGTCACGCCGGTAGCAGAAGCTAATATCTGGAACGACGCCCACGCGGCCGACATCGTTTTTTCAGCTGACTGGGACATCGCTATGTTCGGGTTGGATGTCACCAATACGGTTCGCTTTAAAGAAGCGTTTGTCGATACGCTGGCAGAAAAGAATGAAAAGCTGGGTGGCTTTGTGCAGCAAGCTGCTCAGTTCTATATCGACTTTTATACAAAAGAAGGCGAAGAGCGCGTATGTTGTTTCCATGATGCCTTCCCGTTAGCGCATCTGATTCAACCGGATCTGTTTGAAATGACAGAGGGCAATATTCGGGTTTCAACCGACGACTTAAATCGTGGGCAGACTATCGTTGCCCCCTTTGGCAGCACTGCCAGCCCACTGTGGACTGAAGCGCAAACCGTTAAAGTGGCGACTAAAGTCGACGCTGAGCGTTTAGAAGCTCTGTTTATAGACACCTACGCGAAGTAAGCATTTAAAATAACCTTTCTAAAGCCGGCCGGCTCTTCGCCGGCTTTTTTATTTACCCGCAGCGGTATTGCAATCATTTAGCGGCAACGTATGCTAGGCATTTCCCTAGCCGGAGTCTTTGTTTCATGACTGATTCGCCAGGTCGCGGCAAATTGCGACAGGAATTACGCAAGGCCCGTAACAGGTTAACCTCTGAAGAGCAAAGGATCGCTTCGTCGATGCTTGCTGAGCAGCTAAAATCGCTGTCATGGTTTACTGGTGCTCGTCGCATCGGCGCTTATCTTGCCAACGACGGTGAGCCCGATTTGTCGGAAGTGATTGCATACTGTCAATCATCAGATATTGCCGTTTCGCTGCCTGTGCTACACCCGATTACCCATAAACATTTGCTTTTTCTGGATTATCACGCAAACACGCCTATGCGATTGAATCGCTTCAACATTGCAGAGCCTCACCTCGCTGCACAATCTATTCGACTGATGGACGAGCACGATATTATGCTGATGCCTTTAGTCGGCTTTGACGCTGCCGGAAATCGTCTGGGGATGGGCGGCGGGTTTTACGATCGCACCCTGGCTCATTATCGCGAGAATCCCCGACGTCCTCGCCTAGCGGGTATCGCTCATAGCTGCCAGCAGGTTGATGAACTACCTGTTGCACCGTGGGATGTTCCCTGCGATATCATTATTACCCCTGACAAAATATGGCAATTCGATAAAAGCGCGTAAACAGGCTCAAAATATTCACGAGTTGCGGTACACTTTGCGCTAACAGAATAAGGAGGGTGTATGGACCAGAATCAGAAGAAAGAAGCGGTAGCAAAAGCAGCACTGAAGTTTATCAAACCAGATACGATTGTTGGTGTCGGCACCGGCTCTACAGTGAACTATTTCATAGACGGGCTTGCCGACATGAAAAACGATATCATCGGGGCAGTATCCAGCTCCAATGCTTCTACAGAGCGTCTGAAGAACCACGGAATTCAGGTTTTCGACTTAAATGAGGTAGACGAGCTTGATGTCTATATTGACGGCGCTGACGAGGTTACTGAGCATAAGCATATGATAAAAGGAGGTGGCGCAGCGCTAACGCAGGAAAAAATTGTCTCTGCGGTAGCTCGCACGTTCATTTGTATTGTTGATGACACTAAACGGATACCTGTGCTTGGTAAATTTCCACTACCGGTAGAAGTAATTCCAATGGCGCGTTCCTACGTAGCCAGAGAACTGGTAAAACTCGGAGGCGATCCGGTTTACCGTCAGGGCGTAACTACCGACAATGGTAACGTAATATTAGATGTGCATAATCTGGAGATTCTGAATCCGCGGGAGCTGGAAGCACAAATTAATAACCTTGCCGGCGTGGTTACTAATGGATTATTTGCCATGCGTGGAGCTAACATTGTGCTGTGCGCAGATGACAACGGCGTCAATCAATACGATTAACGGGTCTGGCGTTTTCGGGCAGGTACAAAAAACAAACTTATCCTTTTCAGCCTGCCGATCATCTGATACGTTTAGACGTCCAGATGTCTTTTACTTTTTTATTTTTGAGATGCGTTCATGAGCAAAGTGTCATTACCCAAAGAAAAAATCCGTATCCTGTTACTTGAAGGTGTTCACAAAAGTGCTGTAGAAACCCTGCAGAACAGCGGGTATACCAATATAGAGTATCTCAAAACCTCACTGCCTGAAGATGAACTGATTGAGAAGGTAAAAGATGTTCACTTCATTGGCATTCGCTCCCGTACTCAGTTGACCGAGGCGGTCGTTGACGCAGCAAGCAAGTTGGTTGCTGTAGGGTGCTTTTGCATAGGCACCAATCAGGTTGATTTAAACGCTACACAAAAACGGGGCATTCCGGTTTTTAACGCCCCCTTCTCCAATACCCGCTCAGTGGCTGAACTGGTGCTTGGTCAAATTATTCTGTTACTTAGAAAAGTTCCTGAGAAAAATGCCATGGCACACCGCGGGGAATGGGATAAAACAGCAGACGGCTCATTTGAGGCCCGGGGCAAAACGCTGGGAATTATCGGTTACGGTCACATAGGAACCCAATTAAGCATACTTGCCGAGCACCTGGGAATGCGTGTGCAGTTTTACGATATTGAAGACAAGCTGGTGCTGGGTAATTCTAGCCAGGTTAAGAGTCTGGACAAGCTGCTCAACACCTCTGACGTTGTTACTCTCCATGTTCCTGAGACAGCCCAGACAAAAGACCTCATCAATGCTGATACGCTGTCAAAAATGAAAGAAGGCGCGATTCTTATAAACGCTTCACGAGGCACCGTGGTAGATATCGACGCACTGGTAAAAGCTTTGGAAGCGAAGGCGCTAAGTGGTGCTGCTATTGATGTATTTCCGGTTGAGCCCAAGTCAAACTCTGAAACGTTTGAATCACCGTTACGCCAGTTCGATAATGTAATATTAACGCCGCATGTGGGTGGCAGTACCCAGGAAGCGCAGGAAAACATTGGTGTGGAAGTAGCGGGTAAACTGGCTAAATACAGCGATAACGGCTCTACCCTGTCTGCAGTTAATTTTCCGGAAGTATCGCTACCAGATCATCCGGGGCGTTCGCGCCTGCTGCACATCCATGAAAACCGTCCGGGTGTGATCATGCAAATCAACCGCACATTTGCAGAGCGTGGCATCAACATCGAAGCACAATACCTGCAAACGACTGCCGATGTCGGTTATGTGGTCATTGATGTTGAAGCGGACAAAGCCTACGATGGACTTACCCAGTTAATGCAGATTGATGGCACGATTAAGGCGCGTTTGCTTCACTAAAACGTTGCTTCTTTGTGTTAATAAAAAAGCCAACCGGGAGGTTGGCTTTTTAGTGTGAGGTTCTGTTTTTACAGGAAGCTGTAAACCAGCGTGACTGCTGTTTCGGTATCCAGCTTTTCTTTGTCTGGTTCAACATTCGAGTTGTGGTTCAGTGAAACAGATACTTTCAGTGACAAGTTGCCACTGATTGAGGCGGTAAGCGCACTCTCGGCAGCAGATTTCGTGTTTTCACTACCCACTTCGGTACTGACTGTCTGGGTGAATTTCGCGGTATCAGAGATCAACCACTGAAAGGCACTTGATGCACGAACAATGATACCGTTTTGCGACTCGCCATCCTGTGTTTCGTTGAATGCGTAACCCGGACCGATTGAGTATTCAAATGACGTGGTATCGTCCTGCCATAACTTATGGTTCCAACCCGCTGCGATTGTGGACTGATAGTTATACGAGCTAAAACGGTCATCTTCGTACGAAGCGAACCCGAACAGACGATAATCCGGATTATCCAGTTTGTAGTTAGCCTGTGCACGGGCATCAAAGCGTTGTGCTGATGTTCTGTCTTCCTCGACACCTTCGTCATTTTCAACAGCTTCTTCTTTATAAAGGCCACTCAGGCTGTAGTCGTTACTCCAGCGTTCCAGCTCCTGATGCGACTCCAGTGAACCGTTTACAGAGGTGGTATCGGTATTACCTGTGGTAAAGATGAAACCCAGGCCACCTTCCAGCGTTAAAGGCTTTTGTTTAGTCTGGGCGAAGGCCGTAGTTGAAAAAAGCGCACCGATAACAGTGACAGCTAATACTGTTCGTTTCATGTTATTCCTCATAATATTCCAAAAAAATGACCCGAACATTATTGTCGGGCCTTATTATTCGTTGAGCTTTTGCTCACAGGCATCCCTGATTCAGAAGAAGCGATACACCACAGACAATGAGGTTTCGGTATTCAGCCCCGAGATATCGCCTACCGGCTGTGTCTCATACGCAACGACGAAAGATAATTTCATCGCCAGCGAGTCAAACAAATTTGCCGAAAGCGCGGTTTCTGACCGCGTTTTAATATTATTAGCGCCTATTTCAGCACTTAAAAACTGCCGTAACCGTGACCCGGTATACCACTGATACTGGTATTCACCGGAGGCACGCAAAATCAGTCCATCATTAGCATTGCTTACCGTGTCATCTTCCGCTTTAACAAAACCATATCCTGGTCCGATACTATAGCGGAACATGCTTTCATCAGTGTTCCACATGCGATGAGACCACCCACTGGCCAATGTTGCCCGATATTCATAACCGTTAAAACGGTCATTCTCATAATCGGCATACATAAAAAGACGTCGTCCCGGCATGTCCAGCTTATAGTCAAACTGGGCGGTTCCGTAAAAACGCTGGGCACTGACCCGGTCTTGTTTTTCACCGTCCGACTCTACTTCAGTCTGCTTATACAGAAAATCTGCTGAGTAGTTATTGTTCCAGTTCGGTGTTTCCTGCTCTGAAATAATCCCCAGTTTTAGCGACGTAGCATCAGTGTTACCACTGGCATTAAGCACGCCGATTTCGCCATCTAGCGAAAACAGCTCCTCAGCCTCATCCTGATTAAAGGTAAACTCGGTATGATACAGAGTCTGTATTAAATTTTTATCGGCTGCCTGTGTTGGAAAACTGCAGGCAATAACCAAGGCAGCGCCCCAAAACCAGGCTTTAGGTTGGTTTAACATAAATGGGTTCGAATGACATTTAGCGCAAAGTATTCCGTCCCTGGCCGATTGTTTTTATTAATTAATTAGCGAGGCAACCTTACTGGTTTCCTGGTTTGCATAAATCACTGCATTGCCCAGCGCCTCACCCTCAATATCCAGGCTATTAGCAATAGCCGGCGTAAAGAGGTCGATATTTTCCTGCCCATCCTGGCCTTTCTCACGGATTGTAACCCGCTGAGCACATGCTAATAAAGCAATGTCCACTTCATTGGCTTGTTTTTGTACATTATGAAGGTTTCTGACCGGATAGAAAAGCGGCAGTGGAAGTTGCCAGCGCTCCAGAATTAAACCACTCAGGTGTGCAAAGTCAAAACCAAAGACAAGCTGCTGCTTTTCCCACGGCAATAATTTACTGTCTTCAGCCAGATATCGCTCATAGCCTTTAGGATCGTATTTTGCCATCACCAGCTCGCTTAGATTATGCAGGATCCCTGTAACGAAAAAACGCTCGCTCCCGCGCAGTCCCACGTGACGAGCAAGGTATTTTGCCGCCATGCCGCAATAGACTGATTCGTTCCAGTGTTTTTCCTGGTCAATCAGGTGACTGTCGAATGTCTTAAAGGCAGCATTTGCTGTTTCGGCTACCGATAAATTGTAAAGTGCCTCACCGCCAACTACATTAACCGCGCGGCTAATCGAATCGACTTGCGATGGAAAACGGAAAAGCGCACTGTTGGCCAGCTTCAGTATTTTTGCCGTCAGCGATGGGTCCACCGAGATGAGGCGCGCAATGTCATCGGCATCAGAGCGATGATCATCAAGCACCTCGCGAAGCCGTAAACACACATCGGGCAACGCAAAAGAATTGGCCGCATAAGCAACAAGTTTTTCTAACGTCATGAAAGTAAACCACCATAAATGTAGCGCTATTATATCAGGACAGCGCGACGTTCGGGCTAAATTTGGTTAACTGTTATTATCAAATAAATCAAACTGAGACTGAACCGGGGTGAGGTTTTCTTTTTCAGCCTGTCGCTTTTTGCGCAAAGCAGCCTGCTTGCGCCGGTAACAGGCCGCGACGATTTTTCGTCGGGTCGGGGCGTCTACCTGTAACCAGTACAATCGCTCATCCCTGCTTCTAAAACACCCTTTGCAATACCCCCGGGGTCCCGACTGACACACACCAATGCAAGGGCTGGGAACTTCAAAGAATTCCAGCTGTGCAGGTTGGGAAGAAGTCGAATCAGTCATGCTTATTGATAAACAGCCCGTATATAATCACCCACGCAGTATAGCAGTGAATAGCCACTTCATCGCAAGTCCGGATGCGTTAGTCGACCAATGTGTACTGAATTGTCGAGACTACCCTGATTTTTTTAATGTGAGGATGTTGTTTGTCTCTGGCGCTGATTGAAAACTGTCCCTGGTTAGCCCGCTTTATTTTGCCTAGCTGACTATCAGAATCTTTGGCAAACTTTTGCGCCACTTCACGCGCATTCAGGGTCGCCTGCTCTATCATCTCCGGCTTTACCTCATTGAGGCGGGTGAACACATACTCTGTTTGCGCTTCATAGCTTTGTGTAGACAGAACAATTCCCTTTTCTACCAACTGGCTACTGGAACTCATCAGTTTACGCACCTGCTCAACGCGCTTTGAATAAACCGTGACAGTCTGGGTTGCCGTATACCGAAACTGAACATTTGCATTCCCGCCATACTGATTTGCCAGCTTATCGGTAATCGCCGGTTTGCCTATACTGACTTCATTTTCCTGGACACCCGCAGCTAACAGAAAGGCGTTAATCTGAGCCGATTGTGTTTCAATGGTTTTGTACAGCTCACTGACGTCATTGGCGGCAACCGTAAATTGCAGCGGCCAGATTACCGTATCGGCTATATACTCTTTTTCGGACAGCCCTTTTACAGTGACCACTCTGTCCCAGGCTTTAACCTCAACCAAAGCGCGCCCTAACAATAATGCCAACAGACTAAGACCTATAATAATACCTGCGGATAAAATTAATGATGATGCTTTGTTCACAGACTTCTCCATTCTTTTGCGTATTGGTTAAGCATACGCAGACATTCGGTCTGATGAGAGGTGAATTATGGCGAGATGGTGGCTTTTTAACGTTTTCCTGAGCTAATTTCTAAAGATTCAGAAAGGCAGGTTTTCTACTTAGATAGCCATTCTGGCTACGAAGATCAAACAACCCCGGCTGTGTTGACGGCCAGCAAGCAGAAGGCGTGGCGCCACGCCCTCTGCACTCCCTGCGGAACCCGTCGCAAGAAGACAGCACCAGCCTATCCGGAAAAAGAGCACCGCGGTGTAAGGGGCTTCCTGCCCCTGACACCACTGACGCATCATCCCTGATGCGTCTGCTATTTTCTATTCCGGACAGCCTGCTGCACTTGCTCAACGGTTCATCGATAGCTTCTTTGCTGCGACTAGTTTGCTCTTCACCTCTCGCTCTTCGAAGAGATAAAGCTCTTAATAGCCTTAACGCTCAGCAGATAGCCGGAGCAGAGTGAATAAAAACAAGGCTCATCATGGATGATGAGCCAGGGGGAACAGGGGCATGGATGCTCCTTTTACCCCGGTTGTTTTTATCTGCTCCGGTTATCTGCCGCTTTGAGCGTTCAGGTAAAGTTGGGAGTCCAGAGGGGAAACGCTCTTCCCCTCTGGTCGCTGCCGGTCGATACCGGCGAAAGCTAATATAACCGCTATGGCTTTGCATGATTCCCATTACGTTAAAAGCGATTCCTCACTTCCACAAAGCAGGTTTCAACATCGAAGAGTTAACAGCCCCGGCCGTGTTGACGGCCAGCAAGCAGAAGGCGTGACGCCACGCCCTCTGCACTCCCTGCGGAACCCTTCGCAAGAAGACAGCACCAGCCTATCCGGGAAAAGAGCACCGCGGTGTAAGGGGCTTCCTGCCCCTGACACCACTTTCGCATCATCCCTGATGCGTTTGCTATTTTCTTATCCGGACAGCCTGCTGCACTTGCTAAACGGTTCATCGATAGCTTCTTTGCTGCGACTAGTTTGCTCTTCACCTCTCGCTCTTCGAAGAGATAAAGCTCTTAATAGCCTTAACGCTCAGCAGATAGCCGGAGCAGAGTGAATAAAAACAAGGCTCATCATGGATGATGAGCCAGGGGGAACAGGGGCATGGATGCTCCTTTTATCCCGGTTGTTTTTATCTGCTCCGGTTATCTGCCGCTTTGAGCGTTCAGGTAAAGTGGGGAGTCCAGAGGGGAAGCGCCCTTCCCCTCTGGTCGCTGCCGGTCGATACCGGCGAAAGTAAATACAACTGCGGAAGGAACGCGTGAAAGCAATTAACTAAAAAGAGCTGTCTTATTATATTAGATGGTGGATTCAACACCGTAGAATAAACACCCCCAGCCGGTCGACACCGGCGAAAGCTAATTCTTCCTCGCAGATTTACTACCCAAAGCCATGTGACTAAAAGAGAATTTTAGATTGAAATCCCCGGGTTACACTGCTTACCCGTAAGCCAAAAAAAGCCGCCCAGGGAAGCGGGCGGCCAAAGGCCCCTGTTTAAAGAGTGGGGCAACGCTCGGGTAGCTGATTTTTACCTTCGCTTTTTAAGCAGGTAGTAAAAGACCGGCGTTAATATCAATCCGAAAAATGTTACGCCAATCATGCCGGAGAAAACCGCTACGCCCATGGCCTGGCGCATTTCAGCACCCGCACCGGTGGAAATCACCATGGGTAATACACCCATAATAAAAGCGATGGACGTCATAAGAATGGGCCTCAGACGGAGTCTGCTGGCTTCCTTGATAGCACTAAGCGCGTCATGCCCCTGCTCCTGCAGCTCTTTAGCAAACTCGACGATTAAAATAGCGTTTTTGGTAGCCAGCCCGACCAGCACAATAAGCCCGATCTGCGTAAAGATATTATTGTCACCACCATAAATCGCTACACCAAGCAGCGCACTAAGCAGCGTCATCGGTACAATGAGTATGATTGCCAGAGGTAATCGCAAACTCTCATATTGGGCAGCCAGTACCAGAAACACCAATAGCACAACTAAAGGGAAAACATACATCGCCGTGTCACCGGCCAGAATCTGCTGGTAGGTCAGCTCCGTCCACTCGTAAGTCATTCCGACAGGCAGGTTTTCATCCAGAATCTTTTCGATAGCAGCCCGGGCCTGGTCAGAACTGTACCATTGCGCGGGTGCACCGTTTACCTCTGCCGTCACATAACCGTTGTAGTGCATGACACGATCGGGACCTGCGCTATAGTCAATATCCAGCAGTGAGCCAAGCGGAATCATCTGCCCATCGCTATTACGCACCTTCATTTGCTGAATCTGTTCAACATTCTGACGATGCGGCGCATCAGCCTGCACGTTGACCTGATAGGTACGACCAAACAGATTAAAGTCATTGACGTAAACCGCACCAAGATAGGCCTGCATGGTATCGAACAAAGTATCGATCCCCACGCCCTGGCTCATCGCTTTTTCGCGGTCAACATCAACGTCCAGTTGCGGCACATTGACGGTAAAGCTGGTAAACACATCAGTAAGTGCGGGGTCGGCCCAGGCTTTCGCGATGACCTGATTGGCAGTTTTTTCCAGCGATTCAAACCCAAGACCGGATCGATCCTGAAGTTGCAGCCTGAAGCCACCAATAGTTCCCAGCCCCTGCACAGGTGGCGGCGGAAAAATCGCCACGTAAGCACCTTTTATCGCAGCAAACTTCTGATTGAGATCCGCGGCAATGGCACCCGCTGATAACGCCGGTGACTGGCGCTTGTCAAATGACTCGAGCGGTGTAAACAACACCCCTGAACTTGGGCTATTGGTAAAGCCGTTAATATTCAGGCCAGGAAACGCCACCGCGTCCGACACGCCGGGATGCTCCATGGCAATCTCTGACATCTGCCTCACAACAGCTTCAGTACGGTCCAGTGATGCGGCATTGGGGAGTTGCGCGAATGCAACCAGATACATTTTGTCCTGTGGCGGCACATAGCCGGTTGGTGTAGTTTCAAATTGCTGCCAAGTCAGTCCGAGCAGCCCAGCGTAAAGCACCATCACAATCGAGCCTTTGCGAACCAGCGAGCCCACGCCGGAGGTGTATTTATCCGATGCCTTATCGAACATCCGATTGAACGGACTAAACAGCCATTTACCAAATAGCATGTCGATTGATTTCGTTAGCCAGTCTTTCTTTGCGCCATGAGGCTTGAGCAACAATGCGGAAAGCGCAGGGCTTAATGTCAGCGAGTTAATAGCAGAAATAACGGTAGAGATGGTTATAGTCAGCGCGAACTGTCGATAAAACTGCCCGGTCAAGCCGCTCATAAATGCCGTAGGTATGAACACTGCCGCCAATACAAGTGTGGTTGCAACAATAGGGCCGGTAACCTCTTTCATGGCCTGTTGCGTGGCTTCAATCGGACTCAGGCCCCGCTCAATATTGCGCTCAACGTTCTCCACCACCACGATGGCATCATCCACCACGATGCCAATGGCAAGAACCAGGCCGAACAGAGACAGCGCATTGAGTGAAAATCCCATCAAATGCATGAAGGCGAATGTGCCAACCAGCGAAATCGGCACTGCAACCAGCGGAATAATTGACGCTCGCCATGTCTGTAAAAACAACACGACAACCAACACCACCAATAACACAGCTTCCAACAGTGTATTTACCACCGCATCGATAGAGCCCCGCACAAATACGGTCGGATCGTATACGATGTCGTATTCCAGCCCTTGGGGGAACGTAGCGGAAAGTCTGTCCATAGTGGACCGGACATTATCTGAAATTTCTATCGCATTAGATCCTGGCGCCTGAAAAATTGGCAGTGCGGCAGCCGGTCGATTATTCAGCAAAGAGCGAAGCGTATAGTAGTCCGCCCCCAGTTCCACACGGGCGACATCTTTGAGTCGCGTAATCTGACCGCTCTGGCCGGTTTTTACAATAATGTTTTCAAATTCAGCTTCATCGATTAGCCGGCCCTTAACATTGATCAGCCACTGAAATTCACTGGTACCGGTGGGTTGCGCGCCTAAGCTTCCAGCCGCTGCCTGTTGGTTTTGTGCGCGAATTGCACTCACCACATCGCCGGGATTCAGACTCAGGGCAGCCAGCTTGTTCGGATCGAGCCAAACGCGCATGCTGTATTCGCCGGCACCAAACAGGCGAACCTGTCCGACTCCCTGTATGCGCTGAAGCTCATCTTTGACATTCTGCTCCGCATAATTAGACATATACAGCATGTCATACCGGTCGTCCGGAGAGGTCAGATGCACTACCATAGTCAGGTTTGGCGAGGATTTTTCAGTGACGACACCGAGGCGCTGAACCTCTTGGGGTAAGCGGGGTAACGCCCGGTTAACACGATTTTGTACCAGTGTTGTCGCTTCATCAGGATCGGTGCCAATGGCAAATGTCACTGTCAGGGTCATTCGTCCGTCGGACGTTGCCTGTGAGGACTGGTACAACATATTTTCAACGCCATTGATTTCCTGTTCCAGCGGCGTTGCGACCGTTTCACCTATGACTTTAGGGTTGGCTCCCGGGTAGTTAGCCGTGACCACCACTGTCGGCGGCACTACATCCGGATATTCGGTAATTGGTAACTTCCACACTGCCAGTGCGCCACCAATAAATATCAGCAGCGACAGCACCGCAGCAAAAATAGGCCTGTGAATGAAAAACTGAGAGAACTTCATTTAGCGGGTACCTGCAATCTGGTCCGCTGATACGCGTGCTAAGTCTTTGTTTTGATCAACCTGTTGCTGCCATGCGTTCAGACTTTCCAGGGTTTCAGGATTTGCCATCTCGACTTTATTGGGTGTAACGGGCGCTCCGGGTCTGACACGCTGTAAGCCGTCTACGACGATAGTATCGCCTGCCTGAAGACCGGATTCGATGATACGCAGCGACCCAACTTTATCGCCAAGGCTAACTGCCCGATATTGCACTTTTTTATCGCTATCAACTACCAACACGTACTTGTTGTTAAGATCGGTACCGATGGCTTTTTCAGCGATAAGAATGCCTTTTTCCTGATGCTCACCTGCCAGTTTCAAATGTGCGAATAAGCCTGGCAGTAACTGTTGTTGCTCGTTTTCAAACACGGCACGCACACGCAGAGTACCAGTACCGGCATTGACCTGATTATCGACAAAGTTAATGCTGCCCCAGTGGTCAAACGCATCCTCATTGGCCAGACGCATAGCCACCGGTTTGTCATCTACTGCCCGGGCGCCTGAGTCGTTTTGCTGATAGTTCAGCCATGTGGTTTCATCAATATCGAAGTACGCGTAGAGGCGGTCGGTGGCAACGATCGTTGTAAGTATACTTTGGCCTGCGGTAACAAAATTCCCCTGAGTGATATTAGCCCGGGATATTCTGCCTGAGATTGGTGCTTCAACCCGCGCGAAGCCACGGTTCAACCGCGCCTGGTCGAGTGCAGCGGTGGTCTGAGCAACTACCGCTCTTGCCTGATTAACGGATGCTGCGCGCGTATCAAGTACTTCCTGTGAAACAGACTGCGAATTGCGAAGCCCTTCTGCCCGAGTCAGATCCTGTTTGGCAAGTTTAAGCCGGCTTTTTGCTTCATCAAGCTGTGCAGTCAGTCGATCCACTTCCGCCTTGAACTGACGGTTATCAATCAGAAACAACGTATCGCCACGGTTTACATACTGGCCCTCTTCAAAGGTCACCATATCAATATATCCTGACACTCTCGGGCGCAAAGCGACTGACTCAGGCGCTTCCAGTCTGCCGGTAAAGGTATCCCATTGGGTGACAGGTCGGGCGACTACGCTGGCCACATCGACAGGTACCCCCTGTGAGGGCGCCTGGGCCTGACTTTGTTGTGAAGGCTCTGAATTGCATGCTGACAGCGCAATCAGTCCGAATATCACTATACTTACGCGTATAAATGTATGCATGGTGTCTCTCGCAAATACTAAGTTGCGCGTAGTATGCGTCAGACCGAAAAATAAAAATAATTATTATTTTGTATGCAATGCATCACGTGTAGTAATATATTCGATATTACCCATTTAACAGGAGTCTTTGGATGCGGCCACAAGAATTGAATCTGCTAATGATTTTTGATGCCATCATGACAGAAGGCGCTATAACCCGGGCTGCAGATCGTCTGGCAATGACCCAGCCAGCGGTATCTAATGCATTATCACGCATGCGAACAGCCTGGGGCGATGAGCTATTTGTTAAAGATGGTCGAGGCATTCAGCCCACTGCGTTTGCCCGAAATCTGTGGAGTCAGATTCAAACTCCCCTTGGCGCTCTGGAAGATGCGGTTAATCCTGCATCGTTTGAGCCGGCTACGGCAAACCGAACTTTTCGTATTGCCGCTACAGACACTTTTGTAGAAATGGTATGGGGACCATTGCGCCAGATGATTGAACGCGAGGCGCCTGGTATAAATGTCTATGCTGTTCCCGTTCAGTCAATTGAGTCGGCAGATATACTAAAAGATGCCGAAGCTGAACTGGCGATAAGTAAATATATAAGGCCTGAAAGTGTGATTCATTCTGAACACCTTTTAGACCCCAGATATGTGGTCGTTATGCGACCCGGACATCCGCTTGCCAAAGAGGCCCTTACGCTTGAACAGTTTATTGATGCTGACCATTTGCTGGTGTCTTTAACCGGGGATGTATCAGGGCCAACTGATCAGGCATTACAAAGCATAGGTAAATCGCGCCGCATTGCTATGACCGTGAATAATTTCCACAATGTTCCGAGCTTGTTAAAACAAACGGATTTAATATGCGTAGCGCCTTCAATGGTGCTGGAAAAGGAAATTTTTTCTCAGCAGCTTGCCGTATTTGAGGCACCGGTTGAATTGCCTCTTACGCCGCTGTCTCTGCTTTGGCATAAACGCCAGGACCACGATGCCGGACTACGTTGGTTACGAAGCCATATCGTCAGAATTATCCATGAGCGGGGAAAACAGCACGATGCTCTTCTGGCTCAATGTTGTCGCAAGGGATATTGTGAAGATGCGCTACGCTCGGCCAGAGCACAGCACCATGATTCCCGAATAGAAGCCTGTACAGAGGTATCGGCTAAAGCGGTACCTGTAGGTAAATAGGCATATTACAGACATAAAAAAAGCGAGGTTATACCTCGCTTTTTTTATTGCGAAAGAATTATTTCTTTTTCTTCGCTTTAGGGTTAGGCATATCTGTGATGCTGCCTTCCTGAATTTCTGCTGCAAGACCGATAGACTCGTTCAGCGTAGGGTGAGCGTGAATCGTCAGCGCAACATCTTCAGCGTCAGCGCCCATTTCAATGGCAAGGCCAATCTCGCCCAGCATTTCACCGGCATTGGTACCCACCATCGCACCACCAATAACACGACCAGACTCTTTATCAAATAACAGCTTCGTCATGCCGTCAGTTGCGTCAGAGGCAATAGCACGGCCTGATGCTGACCACGGGAACGTCGCAGATTCGTAGCTGACGTTCTGCTCTTTCGCTTCTTTTTCAGTAAGACCAACCCAGGCAACTTCCGGCTCAGTATAGGCAACTGATGGAATGCAACGCGGGTCAAAGTAATGCTTCTTGCCAGCAATAACTTCAGCAGCCACATGACCTTCGTGTACCGCTTTGTGCGCAAGCATTGGCTGCCCGACCAGGTCACCAATTGCAAAGATATTATCGACATTAGTTTTCATTTGTTTGTCAACGTTGATGAAACCACGATCATCAACCTTAACGCCCGCCTTGTCTGCGCCAACTTTCTTGCCGTTAGGTGTACGGCCAACTGAAACCAATACCTTGTCATAACGTACAGGCTCAGAAGGTGCGTTTTTGCCTTCGAATGTCACATACAGGCCGTCATCTTTTGCTTCAACGTCAGTTACTTTCGTTTCCAGCATGACGTTGAACTTATCTTTGTATGACTTCATGAATACTTTCATGATGTCTTTATCTGCCGCCGGGATCAGTTGGTCAAGGAATTCAACCACATCGATGTTAGAGCCCAGAGCATGATATACCGTGCCCATTTCCAGACCAATGATACCGCCACCCAGTACCAGCATTTTTTCTGGAATATCTTTCATTTCCAGTGCGCCGGTAGAATCAATAACACGATCATCTTCAGGGATAAACGGCAGTGATACCGGCTCAGAACCTGCTGCAATGATAGCATTTTCAAACTCGATAGTTGTTTTGCCGTCTTCGCCTTCCACTTCCAGAGTATTTGCACCTGTGAAGGTACCCGTACCACGGACGTGCTTCACCTTACGCATTTTTGACATGCCTGAAAGGCCTTTAGTCAGCTGACCAACAACTGAGTCTTTATAATCGCGCAGTTTATCCAGGTCAATTTCCGGCTCGCCGAAAGATACACCGTGACTTGCCATTTCCTTGGCTTCTTTAATGACCTTGGCCACGTGCAATAGTGCTTTTGAAGGAATACATCCTACATTCAGGCACACACCACCCAGTGTTTCCCTGGCATCAACAATAACGGTTTCTACGCCCATATCGGCAGCGCGGAATGCGGCAGAGTATCCGCCGGGTCCTGCACCCAATACAACTAACTGAGTTTTTATATCGCTCATCGTGACCTCAATTTGTCAAATATCTGAAAAATATGCGTTAAGAATTTTAACTAGGGCTTATCTGCCCTGTAAAGCCAACATTGCTAAATGCCGGCAAAAAAAGCGTAAAGGGGAGGTATTACCCTCCCCTGTTCAAACTTAAAGTAACATTTCCCGTAAATCTTCGAGCACGGTTTTAAGGTGCACGGCGAAGCGGGCCGCTACCGCACCGTCAATAACCCGGTGATCGTAAGACAGTGATAACGGCAGCATTAGCCGCGGTTCAAATTCACTGCCATTCCACTTCGGCTTCATCTCGCTCTTGGAAACGCCAAGAATGGCAACATCCGGTGCGTTAACAATTGGTGTAAATGCTGTACCACCGATACCGCCTAAACTTGAGATGGTAAAGCAGCTACCCTGCATATCTGCAGA
Source organism: Salinimonas iocasae (assembly GCF_006228385.1). GTDB lineage: Bacteria > Pseudomonadota > Gammaproteobacteria > Enterobacterales > Alteromonadaceae > Alteromonas > Alteromonas iocasae. Next base: position 1,039,061 of record NZ_CP039852.1, on the reverse strand, counting down.
TTTAAGCTTACCATCGCGAGCCTTAGCACTAATTTCCAGAAGCTCTTTAGAAAGCTCGTGGATACCTTTTTGGTCAACATCACGCACAACCGGAACAACCAGACCATTCGGCGTGTCTACTGCAATACCTATATGGTAATACTTTTTCTGAATTAAAGACTCACCGTCTGCAGAAAGTGAAGTATTAAATACCGGATAGGCTCTTAGCGCATCAGCCACAGCTTTCATCATGAAGACCAGCGGCGTGACTTTGAAGTCGTACTTACGCTTTTCAGCAATCTTGTTTTGCTGCTTCCGGAACGCTTCCATCTCAGTAATATCAGCTTCTTCAAACTGTGTCACATGCGGAATGGTTACCCAGTTACGATGCAGATTCGGGCCAGACAGTTTCTGGATACGAGTAAGCGGCTTCTCTTCCACTTCACCAAACTTCGAAAAGTCGACTTTTGGCGGTGCAATAACCTGAAGACCACCTTCACCCTGCCCTACGGAACCGGCACTTGCCTTAGGACGTGACAACTCGTATTTAACGTACGATTGCACGTCTTCTTTCAAGATTCGGTTCTTTCTGCCAGAGCCTGATACCTGAGTAAGATCGACACCGAACTCGCGGGCCAGTCTGCGCACTGAAGGCGAAGCGTGTACCTTACCACTCTTCTGCTTCTCACCAGCAGACGGATGGTGAGGGACCGGAGGTCGTTTAGGCTGACTGCTGTCGCCATTATCAGAAGACGCTTGCTTTTTCGGCGCTTCTTTCTGAGGTTTTTCAGACTTTTGTTCTTTCTCAGCGGGTTTTGCTGAACCAGCAACCTTGAGCATTAATACTGCAGAGCCCTGCGAAACCTTATCACCTTGCTTAACCAGCATTTTGGTTATGGTGCCCGCTTTAGGTGCCGGAACATCCATTGTCGCTTTGTCAGTTTCAAGAGTAATCAGACCATCTTCCGGCTCAATTGTATCGCCTTCAGACACCAGTACGTCGATAATTTCAACGTCTTCTGCGTCGCCAATGTCCGGAACAGTGACTTCGATCTCTTCCTCCCCGCCAGATGCCTGGGTGTCGCTGCTATCTGAATCAGACTCACTGCCTGATGCCTGCGTCTCATCGGTGCTTTTACTTTCGGTATCACTGGCGCTATCGTCAGCAGCACCTGCGTCACCGCTATCAGCCACCTCAAGAATAAGCACAAGAGACCCCTCAGACACCTTGTCACCCTCTTTCACCTTAAGCGATTTAACTGTACCGGCCTGTGGGCACGGCACATCCATGGTCGCTTTGTCAGTTTCAAGGGTAATCAGTCCGTCTTCAGCTTCGACCTTATCACCTTCGCCGACCAACACCTCAATGATGTCAACTTCCTCTGCATCACCGATGTCCGGTACAGTTACCTCGATGGTGGAAGTTCCGCCACCTGAAGCTGGCTTTGATTCATCGGTTTTTTCTTCAGCGCCGTTATCAGAGGAAGTGTCAGCGGATTCTGCTTTTTCTTCCTGCTTTTCACCAGCGTCGTCTGAGTTTTCTGTGTCTTCTGAATCGTCGTCACTGCTATCAGCGCCACCGGCTTCTTCAACCTTCGCTAACAAATCTCCCTGAGAGATTTTGTCACCCACGCTGACACACAGCTCTTTGACTTTCCCTGCGAAAGGCGCAGGGACATCCATACTGGCCTTGTCACTTTCTACAGTGACCAAAGCGCCTTCAGCTTCAACGTCATCACCTTCTGCTACACACAGTTCAATGACCTCAACGTCGTCTTCACCTAAATCCGGTACGAGTACGTCTTTAATATCTGCCATGTCGATATCTCTCCTGTGCTTACGCGTGCAGTGGGTTGATTTTCTTCTGGTCGATAGCCAGGTCTTTCATTGCTTTTGAAAGCACTTTGGCATCAAGGTCACCCGCTTTATATAACTCATACAGCGCAGCGTAAGTGATATAAGCAGTATCCACTTCAAAGTGACGACGCAGATTAGCGCGGCTGTCTGAACGGCCAAATCCATCGGTGCCCAACACGCGATAGCTACCCGGTACAAAGTTACGTACCTGGTCTGCGTAGTTTTTAATGTAATCTGTCGCAGCGATAGTCGGACCATCGTTACCTGCTTTTAAGACCTCAGTAATAAACGGAACCTTCGTGTCTTCTTCAGGGTTCAGCATATTCTGACGGTCACACTCGATACCATCGCGGGTCAGCTCATTAAATGAAGTAACGCTGTAAACTTCAGCCTCGACGTCATAATCTTCAGCCAGCTTTACCGCTGCTTCACGAACCTGCTCTAAGATAGTTCCTGAGCCAAGCAGTTTAACTTTCTTCTTACTCTCGCCCTGGGTATCCAGCTTGTAGATACCTTTAACAATGCCTTCTTCCACATCTTTGGGCATTTCAGGCTGCTTGTAGTTTTCATTCATTACCGTCAGGTAGTAGAAAACATCTTCCTGGTCCTCTAGCATTCTGCGCATACCATCCTGGACAATTACAGCAATTTCATAGCCGTAAGTCGGGTCATAACTGACACAGTTTGGAATCAGCGCAGCCTGGGTGAGAGAGTGACCGTCCTGGTGCTGTAAACCTTCACCGTTCAGTGTCGTTCTGCCAGCAGTACCACCAATCAGGAACCCGCGAGTGCGCGAGTCACCTGCCGCCCAGGCCAAATCGCCTACACGCTGGAAGCCAAACATTGAGTAGTAGATATAGAACGGAACCATCTGCAGATCGTTCAGGCTGTACTGCGTACCGGCTGCCAACCATGACGCCATTGCACCCAGCTCGTTGATACCTTCCTGTAGTACCTGACCTTTCTTATCTTCACGGTAATACGCAACCTGATCCGAATCCTGCGGCTCGTACTTCTGACCTTGCGAGGAATAAATACCAACCTGGCGGAACAAGCCTTCCATACCGAACGTACGCGCCTCATCCGGGATGATAGGTACAATACGCTTACCGATTTGCTTGTCTTTAAGCAGCGCTGTTAATACACGAACAAACGCCATCGTTGTTGAAATCTCACGGTCACCGGAACCTTTAGTCACTGACTCAAAAGCTTTCATTTGTGGTGCTGGTAAATCTTCAGAGGACTTCTCGCGACGCACCGGCATATAACCATGCAGTGCTTCACGACGCTCCCGCAAATACTTCATCTCTTCACTGTCTTCGTCGAACTTGTAGTACGGCAGATCAGACAGGTTCTCGTCAGAAACAGGAATATTGAAACGGTCGCGATAGCCTTTAACCGCTTCCATATCCATCTTCTTCACCTGGTGGGCAATATTTTTACCTTCACCAGCAGCGCCCATGCCATATCCTTTAACGGTTTTGGCCAAGATAACCTGCGGACGACCTTTCGTTTTTACAGCACGATCATAAGCAGCATAGACTTTAACCGGATCGTGACCGCCACGATTCAGACGCCAGATGTCTTCATCTGACATATTGGAAACCATTTCTTTAAGCTCTGGATACTTACCAAAGAATTTCTCTCGTGTGTAAGCGCCGCCTTTTGCTTTACAGTTCTGGTATTCACCATCGATGGTTTCGTTCATCAGATCTAACAGCTTGCCAGACGTATCGCGGGCAAGCAGAGGATCCCAGTAACGTCCCCAGATAACTTTGATAACTTCCCAGCCAGCACCGCGGAAGTTACCTTCCAGCTCCTGGATGATTTTGCCGTTACCACGTACCGGTCCGTCAAGACGCTGCAGGTTACAGTTGATAACGAATGTCAGATTGTCCAGACCTTCACGTGAGGCCAGGCCAATCGCACCCAGGGATTCTGGCTCATCACACTCACCGTCACCCAGGTAGCACCATACGCGCTGTTCGGAGCAATCTTTAATGCCACGATCAGTCAGATATTTCAGGAAACGGGCAAGGTAAATTGCCTGCATCGGGCCAAGGCCCATGGATACGGTGGGGAACTGCCAGAAGTCAGGCATTAGTTTAGGGTGAGGATATGACGACAACCCTTTGCCATCAACTTCCTGACGGAAACCGTCAAGCTGTTCTTCGGTCAAACGACCTTCAATATAGGCACGAGAATAAATTCCCGGAGAAACGTGGCCCTGATAGAAAACATAATCGCCGCCATCTTTTTCGTTTGGTGCGCGATAAAAGTGGTTAAAGCCCACATCGTAAAGCATCGCTGAAGATGCAAAGCTTGAAATATGCCCGCCCAGCTCAAGATTTTTCTTAGAGGCGCGCAATACCATCATCAGGGCATTCCAACGCAGTGCGTTACGAATTTTACCTTCGATGGTCTGGTCACCAGGCATGGTCGGTTCCTGACCTGGTGGTATGGTATTAATGTATGCGGTGGTCGCATCATAGGGTAAGTGGGCACCATTTCTGCGTGCTTTCTCAATCAATGATTCTAATAAGAAGTGAGCCCTTTCGTTACCTTCTTCTTCTAAAACTGACTCTAACGACTCCAGCCATTCTTGTGTTTCTTGGGGATCCACATCTTGGTGCATCATTTCAGTCATGGTGCCATCCTATTTTTGCTGATATAGAAAACCATCCATTACCTCGATGGCAAGGATGGTATACCTAGATTACGTTGTACTTGCGGCAAGCCCCAACGGCTCACCTATATTTGCCAGCCTGACATACAGGCCTGCACAATTCTTACGGGCTTTACGCCTCTAAATTTCCAGACGTCTTAATGCGCGCTGCACACGGCTGTCGCGCTGATTGATCGTCAGTAGGGTTTTTTCAATAAATGCCAGGTGTGCATTGCATGCCTGCCTGGCTGTTTCCGGATCCCGCTTGGCAATTGCATCAACGATATCCGCCCGTTGCCGGGATAACTCTTTACTTACATCCACATGTTGCGCCAGCATTTCCAGGTTACGTTCGATATTCTCGGTTAACATGGTTTGCATGGTACTCATCACATGCAGCAGGACCATATTGTGCGAAGCCCTTGCCATAATGATGTAGAACTGCCCCAGCGATTCTGCCAGAGCACGTTGATTGTCTTCTCTGCCAGGCTTTGGTAATGCCTCAAGCGCCTCTCGCAATGCCTGATAATCTTCTGGCTGACCACGAAGCGCAGCATAGTAAGCCGCCATGCCTTCAAGAGCGTGACGAAATTCAAGTAAATCAAACTGCGTTTCGGGTCGCCGGCTAATTAGTGCCATCAGAGGGTCGCGCATCACCGCATTAAGACTTTTGCTGACAAACGTCCCGCCACCCTGTTTGCGCTCTACCAGCCCTCTGGCCTGTAAATTACCGATTGCTTCACGTAGCGACGGGCGAGAAACATCAAACTTAATTGCCAGCTCACGTTCAGGCGGTAGCTTTTCACCGGCCAGCAAAGAGCCATCAAGAATCATGGATTCTAGTTGCTCAGTGATGACATCGGACAGCTTTTTTCGCCCCGTTTGCATGAATATCCTTTCTCGCTCGCTCCGTGTCTGTTGTAAATAATTTGCGCAACACGGGCCAATTGGTCATACCAATTTACCTATAAACTGTTTCGCAGTGTAAATCCAAGCGCGTAATTAATGCAAATGCCGTTAAAGTGAAATTTATTTAAAATCGAATTAACATCATGAATAACCTTGATTTTTCACATTATCACGACTGGTCTGACTTGCTCGGTTCGTCGTTAAATACGCTGAATTTATCATCAGCCCAGAGTTGACCACCGCAATCGATGCATCGTTAACGCTTGTTAAAACAGCGTTTAATCAGCGTAGAAAAAGTGCGCTGCGGTAACGTGTCCAGTCAAAAAATGCGCCGGGGTCGGTCTTTCGGCCAAAGGCAATGTCGTTGTGTCCAACTATCCGCCCGATGGTAATCGCCGGAAAGGCAGTGATAATTGATTCGGTTAACCCCGTAAGTGATATGTATTGTGCATCGGTATAGGGCTGGTAGTCGGTCCCCTCAATTTCAATGCCGATCGCAAAGTCATTACACCGGGGGGTTCCCTGA